>JAUSCR010000046.1 GCA_030651175.1 Dehalococcoidia bacterium | reverse complement strand
CCGCCCTAGCCCGGAGGGCAGAGGCGTTGGGCTATGACGGCATCACGTTTGCGGAAAATAAGCATGATCCGTTTGTGCTGGGGGCCTTAGTTGCCGCCCACACGCAGCGTGTTACGATTGGTACAGTCGTAGCCATAGCTTTTTCCAGGAGTCCCATGTCTATCGCTCATACCGCATGGACTTTGCAGCAGCTTTCGCACGGCCGGTTTGAGTTAGGGCTGGGCACCTCATTGAAACCGCTCAACGAACAACAGTATAGCGTGCCGTGGAGCCACCCGGCCGCCCGCATGCGGGAGTACGTACAGAGTCTGCGGGCTATCTGGGATTGCTGGCAGAACGGCACGCAGTTGAACTACCAGGGTGAACATTACGCCTTCTCCCTTATGACTGCCAATTTCGACCCTGGCCCCTCAAAGTACCCCGGCATTCCAGTGTACATAGCGGCTATGGGACCCATGATGTGCCGGTTGGTGGGGGAATGTTGCGACGGCATTCTGACGCATTCCTTTACGACGCGACGATACATGGAAGAAACGATTTTGCCTAGGATAGATGCTGGGGTCAAGCTCTCAGGTAGAGCGAGAAAGGACCTGGCCATAGCGGCTGGTAGCTGGATCTGCACCGGGGCCACTGAAGAGGAGGTACAGCAGGCCCGCGAGGATGTCCGCCGTACCATGACCCAATACGCTGTGGTCAGAACCTACAAGGGCGTCATGGATCTTCACGGATGGGGTGAAACTTGCCTAAGGCTTCGTGAGCTGATGCTGAAGCGCCAGTGGGATAAGATGCCCGCTTTGATCACAGACGAGATGCTGGACACGTTCAGTGTATCTGGCACTTACGACACCATTGGACCCAAGCTTAAAGAAAGGTTCGGCGACTACGCCACACGCATACCGATTAGCTTGCCATCCAACTCCAAGCATGATGATCGTTTGGGTGCTTTAGTTGAGAAGTTGCACAAATACGCGTAGGATGACGGGCGCCGCAATCTGTCATGCTGAACCCTTCGGTTTCACTCAGGATAAACTCCGTGAAACATCTGGTGGGGAGGTATTACCCCCCCCCCAGATTCTTCGCTGACGCTCAGAATGACATGTGCTGCGCACTTCGGGGACACCACTCTAGCAGGGTGCGGAAAAACTCCTCCGCCCATCCCCCTGACCCCCTTCCTGGCCAGGAAGGGGGTGAAAGTTATATCTGGGGGATACCCCCATCCTTCCCGAATGGGAAGGACCACCAAAGGGGCTTCGCCCCTCTGGACTCCATTTTTTCAGCAGCCTGCTAGTTCACGCTGGGAGATGCCTCGCTTATGGGTGGTGGCGCATCCCTCCGCCGGATCCTCTCCAGGCGGTCGTCTCTACAGGCTACAAATAGTATATCTCCGGGAGTGATAACCTCCTCCTTGGCTGGGAAGAGGATAGGCTCACGACTTCGGCGAATTGCCAGGACCGTGATGCTGTGGCGGTAACGGGGCCCTCCCAGGCCGGCTTCTTCCAGGGACTGTCCTATGAGGTGCTCCGGGGCTGCGATCTTGCTGATCCCAAAGCTGGGAACTATAGACATGTACTCCATTACATCCGGGCTAAACATGGTGTGGGCCAGACGCACGCCTGTCTCCTGCTCAGGAAAGACAACCCTGTCAGCGCCAATGCGCCTGAGCGTTTGTCCGTGAAGTGGGTTGTTGGCCCTGGCGATTACCTCTTTAACGCCCAGAGTCTTCAGAAGTAGTGTGGTCATGATGCTGGCCTGGATGTCCGTGCCAATGGCAACCACAGCCAGGTCGTACTTGGCTATCCCCATCTCTCGCAGCACCGCTTCGCTGGTTGAGTCAGCTTGCACAACAGAGCTCAACTGCCCAGATAGCTCCTGGACCACCTGCTCGTCGCTGTCAATGGCCAGGACGTCAAAGCCTATCTGGTACAGCTCTCTGGCCAGGCTTACGCCGAACCTGCCCATTCCTATAACCACCGCTTGCTTAGCCATACTCTCACCTTACCCTATTCTAACCCTTTCCTGGGAGTACCGATATAAGGCACGCCGCTGCCCCTGTGCCAGAGCCAGAGCAAAAGTCAAGGGGCCGATGTGCCCTACGAACATTGTAATTGCAATGACTGTCTGGCCCCAAGAGGAAAGCAACGGCGTGACTCCGGCCGTTAGTCCTGACGTGCCAAAGGCTGAAACAGTCTCAAAGAGCAACCGTTCAAAGGGGATCCTTTCGGTCATCACCAGCAGGAAGGCTACGGAGAATACGAATGAGATTCCCAGGAAAGCCACGGCCAAAGCCCGCTGGATCTGGGCAGGGGGAATCTCTCGTCCAAAGGCCGCCGCCTGCCCCCGGCCTCGGATGGTGGCCACCACCGCTACCAGCAACACCGCCAGTGTGTTGACCTTGATGCCGCCCGCGATGGATCCCGAGGCCCCTCCGATAAACATGAGACTTGTCATAAAGAGGTTGGTGTGAATCTCCGTTTGGGAGAGGTCTATGGTGGTGAACCCAGCCGTGCGAGGGCTCACCGACATGAAAAGCGAGTTTATCGCCCGGTTGCTCAGAGGTAGCGCCTTTAGAGTGTCTTCGTTGTTGAACTCCGACAGGAATATAACGAGGGCTCCCACCACCCACAGGCCCAAGCTGACCACCAGCACCAGCCTGGTGTCCAGTGTCAATCTCTTGAAACGGCGATTCCGCACCATGTCCGCCATCACGCTGTAGCTGATCCCGCCCAGGATGGTCAGCGCTCCTACAATGCCCAGGACCCATGTCTCCATTTGGAACCTTGACAGGCTGTCCGAGTCCGGCAAGATTGTGAATCCGGCATTGTTGAAGGCGGATACCGATAAAAACAGCGCGTGCCACACCGCCTGCCCGAGATCGAATATGGGGAGAAAGCGCCAGAGAAGAAGCAGGAACCCCAGAGCCTGGATTATCAGGGCTACGGAGGCGACCTGGACGGCGAGGCGTACCAGGCCGCCCAGGTGGCTAACCCCGGTGAACTCCCGCATGATCAACTGGTTGCTCAGGCTGATGCGCTGGGTGAAGATCACCAGCAGGAATGTTGCTGCGCTCATCATGGCCACGCCGCCTATCAGGATCAGTGCCATGATGATGGTCTGGCCGGTGGGGTTCCAGAAGGTGGCCGTGTCTACGATGCTCAGGCCCGTGTCAGTGCCTGCGGAGGTAGCGGTGAACAGGGCCGTTAGGAAGGGTGCGAATTCGCCAGTGGTGTTGAACCAGGGCAGCCACAGGAGAAAAGTCCCGATGGCAACCAGGCTGCCGACTCCAAACAGCAGAATGAGGGGCGATTCAAACCTGACCCCCGGCTGCCGCAGCGGGGGCATAGGTATGTGCAGCGGTGTTAGCTCTTCCTGGCGAGGGTGCCTGACTACCCTGTCGCCCAGCCTTCGACTCCAGCCTCGTTTCACCAGCTTACACCCGCCTTGTCACTCCCTACATCCCCAGCGCCCAGGCCTACCGCCGCCTCTGTGGGCTTGTCCCAAAAGTCCTTGACCTCACCCCCTGTGTCCCCCTCTCCGCGTCGGAGAGGGGGAGTCTTGAATCTGGGGGATACCCCCAGACCCCCAGCGGGGACCGAGGTTCCCTGCGCCCTCCTAACTTTTGAGACACCGCCGCCGCCGTGGGCCACGTTGCCAGTCGTCGGCGAATTCTAGCCCTCCCCATAGGGGGTGTCAAGGCGTACTCCGTTCTGATAACTCTTGGGGGTGCAGTCCCGACGGGTCGGGACTGACGGGGTAACAGGGGTGTCCCCTGAGCTCCGTTTTATTTCCCCCTTGTCCTGGAGGAGAGGGGGGAAACAGGGGGATGAGGGTTTTCTGAATGGCCTCTAATGGTGAGCAACACCCTGGGCTGCTACAATGAAAAGCCATCCCAGGCGACGGAGGTGCAAAGAGGATATGCTGATTCTTGGTATCGAGACCTCTTGTGACGAGACGGCGGCGGCCGTGGTAGAGAACGGACGACGGATCTTGTCCAATACAGTTGCATCTCAGGTGGAGATGCACGCCCGCTATGGCGGTGTGGTGCCAGAGGTTGCCTCGCGCCAGCACATTTTGCAGATCCTACCGGTGGTAAGCCAGGCATTGAAACAGGCGGAGGTTACGTTGGATCAGCTGCACGCAGTGGCAGTGACCCACGGCCCCGGCCTGGCGGGTGCCCTGCTGGTGGGCGTAAACCTGGCCAAAGCCCTGGCCTTCGCCAAGGGCATCCCCCTGTATGGCATCAACCACCTGGAGGGACATATCTACGCCGCATGGCTCCAAGGTGACGACCCGGAGTCGTCTCCCGGCTTTCCCTTGCTTTGCCTGGTGGCCTCCGGGGGCCATACAGACCTGGTCTTGATGGAACGACACGGCGCTTACTCGCTTCTGGGGCGCACCCGGGACGATGCGGCGGGTGAGTCATTTGACAAGGCGGCTCGGACATTGGGCCTGGGGTATCCCGGTGGCCCGGCCATCCAGCGCGCCGCCCAGGGCGTGACCCCCGGGGAGCGCCTGCCCAGGGCATGGATGGCGGGGTCTCTGGACTTCAGCTTCAGCGGCCTGAAGACCGCCCTGCTGCACAAGGCACAAAGCCACGGACTTACCCCCAGGAGCGCCGGAGAGGCGATGGGCGCCGGAGACGTGGCATCCCGGGAGCCCCTAGTAAAGGACCTTGCCGCCGCTTTTCAGGAGTCGGTGGTGGATGTGCTGGTGTCCAAGACTCTGGATGCGGCCCGGCGCACAGGGGCTAATGGCATCATCTTGGGCGGAGGCGTGACGGCCAACACCCTCCTGCGGGAGAGGATGAGGGCGTCCTCCGGCGGGCTGCCGGTGATGATTCCCCCACCAGCGCTTTGCGTAGACAACGCCGCCATGATAGCGGCCTGCGCCTATTTCCACAGCCGTCATCATCCGGTAGCCGGATGGGACCTAGATATCATGCCGTCCCTCGGTCTGGGTTGACTCTACCGAGTGGACTGGTGTCTCGGCGCTGCTGGAGTCACCTCTTTGTCCTGTTTCCATGGGGCCAGGCTCAGGTGTGACCGGCCAGGGAACGGGCTCTACTGCCGGCGAGAGTGGAGATGGGCTTCTCTCCTGGCCTGCCCTGGCCTGGAAGAACATCAGGGCTAGAGTATGGGCGTCCCTCTGCGCCTGGGGTGTTTGCAGGGGTAGTGTTACCTCTAACGTACCTGCTCGGAAGGTGATCGTTGCTATCTGCTCGGAGGCCCAGAAGGATGAGGCGGTGACAGCCGCCAGCACCACTATGGTCGCCACAATAAGCCAGGACAGGAATCCCAGCTCGTCGAAGGCCAGGGCCAGCCAAACCACCGCCACCGCGGCCAAGAGCAGAAGTGCTCCCTGCATCAGAGGCTTCATGCTCCGCACCGTGCCGCTGAGCTCCACCCCGTCCACTGTCTCCAATGGTAGGAGGATTCGCCGGTGCCGGCCCTGCTCTTGCCAGAACCCCAAAAGCCGCTGATTTGTCAGAACTACGCAGTCGCCCCGTTCCGGTACCTCTTCCAAAAGACCCAGGCCTGGGTGCAGCTCCCCCCACACCTCCTCGTCTCTCAGGAGTTGAATATCCCTTATCTCTTGATGCTCTTGGTTCATATACCTACCTGACAGAGGATGAATTGATGTTGTTATCAGCCAGAGGAATCATACCAGAAACTTGCCGGGGGAAGGTGGGGTAACGCCCTGCCTGGGTTCGCTTGCTTTGCGGGCATGGGGTGGGAGCCGTCCGAGTTCTCTACCGTCGTGGGCTTTGGGAAGCTGAGGCGCCCCAGACGTCTCCAGAAGAACCTGGTACAGGTGCAGCAGCCCCTGCTGGCGCATCGCACCTCTCACGTGGCTGGGGCCTGCTAGCCCCAGCAGGCCCTCCATCTCCCGGGAGATCTCGTTCTCCGCCAAGCCGGGCGCTTGCTGGTAGAGGCCTAGACAGGACAATGATAGGGGGCGGTCTTCTTCGCGCCTTCCCCAGGCGTGCAGGGCGGGCAGGACCACGTTTACCGCTATGTCCAGCGCCCTGTCCCGGCCAATCAGGGTAATACCTCCGTCCGCCACTGTCATGGCGTCACGCAGGGCAGCCACGCTTTTCTGCCGGGCCAGGGGCAAAAGTCCCGCCAACAGGCCCGTGCCCAGGTAGGCCGCCAGCAGCGCGGCGGCTCCCTCCAGACGCCGGCGCGGCTGGTTGGAAGGCCGCACCCCGGCGAAGCACCACGCCCCCGGGTCCAAGGGTGCTACATTTACGGCTTGCACGCCTTCCAGAGAGAATGCGCCTCTTTCCATGTCTTCGGCCTCGTCCCAAAAGTCGTTGACCTCACCCCCTGCGTCCCCCTCTCCGCGTCGGAGAGGGGGAGTTTTGAATCTGGGGGATACGCCCAGACCCCCAGTTGGAACCGAGGTTCCCTGCGCCTTCCTGACTTTTGAGGCAACAACCATGTCTCCTGACATGCGGCCTGGCAGTCCTGCCACGGCCAGGAGCAGGCGGTGTACAGCCATCTTTCTCTGGTGCTGCGGCGCGGCCCAGGCTGTGTCTCGGACCTCGCGCCAGGGCAGACGCCTGGCAAGTTCCCGCATGGGTTCCCGGTTCCGGCTGTAACCCAGGGCCTCTAAAATACCCTGGTACACCACATCTTCGGCGTCCTCCCGCTCCATGGCCCGGAGGAACCCGGCGCTTTTGTTCAAGAAGCGTTGCTTCCCTGCCTGGTCCAGGAGTCGCCCCATTTGCTCCTGCGAGAGGGCGCGCCACCGCCGGAGACGGGGGAGAGGAGATACCCGTGAGGTTACTTGAATGGAGTCCGGACAGTGTTGAGCCGCCGCAGCCAGCTCTGTGATCGGTACCACTTGCCCGTCCTGCCTGTATGTAGCGGCCTCCGCATTCGCCTGAAGCACCACGTGCAGCACCACGTTGTTGTACCTGGCGTCCTGGTGATGGCCGTGCTGGCTCCATCCGGCTGCCTGCCGGTGTACCTCAATGTCTCCCAGCACCGGCGGCGAGCCTTCCCTTTGGACCACGGCGTCTTTGAAGTCGGGGCCTGGGCCGCCGTTGGGACGGCCTGGGTACAGCACCCGGAGACGCCTTCCGTCCAGTGTGCGGCGGGCCCGGCGCCACTCCCGCTGTTGCCACAGGCGGGCTGCCAGGCGCTCCGGGATTAGTGGTAGCCGTTCTTTTTTAATAGGCATGTTGCAAGGTCTTTAGGAGGGCTTGGTGTATCCTCTTGCCTCGCCTCGTACCGGAAGTCCGCCCGCTCGGCAATGATGGTTAGCAGCTTTTGGGAGAGGCCCCTGGGCTGGTATAGCCCCGTCTCCCATTCGCTGATAGTCTGCTGGCGAGCGCCCAGCTCCCGTGCCAGCTCCTGCTGAGTGACTCCCATGTGTTGGCGCAGTGCTCGCACACCGCTGGCGTCCCACGCCTTTTTCTTACTCCTGTTGCCTCTGCCTGCCACGGTTGGATTTTACACGGTTTAGTGTAAACCCACAAGGGTGGTTCCTTGACACCTTTCTGGCCTGTTCCTATACTGCCATTGACCCCCTAATGGCTAGGGCGATTAGCTCAGTTGGTTAGAGCGCAGCTCTGATAAAGCTGAGGTCCTTGGTTCGAATCCAAGATCGCCCACCAGG
>JAUSCR010000045.1 GCA_030651175.1 Dehalococcoidia bacterium | reverse complement strand
CGTGAAGGCGATGGGTCGGGCCGCTTGTCCCAAGGGGTGTTGCTGCCCAGGTTGCCCTTAGCATCGTAGGTGTAGGTCCAGATGTTGCCGTTCCGGTCGGTCTCGGTTAGCATGCGGTTGAAGGTTGCGTTGTAGGTATACGTGCTGGTGTGGCCCAGCGCATCTGTCTGAATAAGGAAGGAAGGCTGGAAACCGACAGGTACCGAGTACTCGGTGGGACTGTGCCAATGAACGCTACGCTTAGAGTCGGGATCGAAAAGCGACCTGGTGCAGCGCTTCCGCCGTGTCGGCCGGTCGAGTACACATGCAGTAGTGGCCCGCATCGATCCATTCAACGGTCCAGCCAAGCTCTTGAGCCCGGTGAACAGCTGGATTGTCCCCGCCGCGATTAAATGGCGATTGGGCACACCGGATCATCGTACCGGGAATGCCCAAGTCAAAGAAACGCTTCACTTTGCACGGTGCCTCAAACCAAGAGAGGTTCATGGGAGCCATGCGGGGCTCTACCCATGCCCACACCTCGTCAGAGAAGTCATTGAACAGAGACGTACGTCGCGGCGGTGGAGGCAGCTTCCATCCTTCGCCCCGCTCCTGAGCCAGGCGTCGCAGCTGCTCACGCTGCTCCTCTGTACGATTCGTCATGCCGCCTTCGCCATCCCTGAAGAGCTGGCCATCCAGACATACCATATGCCCAATGCGTTCAGGCATCTGGTCCACAACCTGTGTGCAGATCCATGTTCCGTAGCTGTGCCCGACCAGCACTATATCTTTGAGGTCGTAACTATAGAGAAATGAGGTGATGTCCTGGACATGGGTCTCCATGGTGACATTGGGTGATGCGAGATGGGACCGGTCACCGCACCCGGTAAGGGTGGGGGTATAGACAGTGTGGCCTTGCTTCTGCAGATGTGCTCGAACGGGGTTCCAGCACCAGCCACCCATATGGCCGCCATGGACTAGAACGAACGTTGGCATCAGGCCCTCCTGGCTTCTTGCCGCTAGGCTAGCCTCTTTTTTGCTAGGGGTCAAGCCACTTCCATCCGGGATGTCCCATTTCGGCTGACCCCATGCCTTCAGCAGGGCCCGAATGGGGTGGCTAGAGCTTACTACCGGTCTTGGGGTGCTTGTCAACCTTCTCTCGCTCCTGCGGCGGATACGGTTTCTGCCATGAACATCCCGGCAAATACGCCTCATCGTCATCCTGGCCCAGCGCGAAACTGCTGAGCTAGTGTCCCAGGGCACACTACCCCCAGGTGGCCCCACCTCCCCACTTCACCGGCGCCGTCTTCTCTCAGCCAGGCGCCGGACATAACCTGCCAATGTGTTCCAGCACCCCCCTGGAACAGCGCTCGCGGCACGGCCACCTCGGCCAATTGGAACACCAGCCGCCTAGCGTGGCGCACTAGCCAGCGCCAGGCTTGCCAATATTGCCGGTAAGCATCAAGGGCAGGTAGGTGGCACGGCCGTGGAGGGTTGCGTGGAACCATTGCTGTATGCCTTCGCCCACGTGGATGGCCACTGGCTTGATGGTAGCTATGTCCTCCGCCAGCCTCTGAATCAGCTCTTTGGGCGCTCCGCATATCTCCGGAGCCGTATTCAGGTCATCGTCCCGCAGGCTTATCTTGTACATCTCCCATAGGGTCATGACCTCTAGCTGGGAGCCGTCCACAAGCTGGCCACCCGGCTTGCTAGCCCGGTCCTGGCGATCTCCTCCCTAAGCCTGGGGAGCGGCCACTACGGGAAGCCCACCCTGGAGGCCATGAAGGAATCCGGGGACATGGAAGTTCACGGCGTACGTGGTGCTCCTCCTGGGAGAGCGGGAGGAGGCCACGGGGACCAGGGGTGCCCGCCCGGTGGACCACCTGGTGGCCAAGAATCGCTACGGGGAGGCGGACCGGAAGGTGGGCCTGATGTTCAAGCCCGCCCTGGGCGACTTCTGGGAGGAGGCTAAATCTTGAACGTTCTGGGATTGAAGTATACAATCCCCAAAAGATTGAAGGAGAAGATGTGATGACTAGCGCGCACGAATCCAGGAACCCACGCGGGACACTCGTCGCAATCGGCGGCGGCGATTACGAGCAGGCGGAGCAGATTGACCGGTACATGCTGCAACTGGCAGGCGGCGTGGATGCGCTGGTCGCCTTTCTTCCCACCGCTCGCCCCTCACGCAAGATGGGCGAGAAGTTCATCGAGTACTACGGCTCTCTGGGAGCGCGGAATGTCTCCGTGGTCCCGGTGTATGAGCGGGAGGACGCCTTCAAGCAGGAGCATGTGGACGCCCTCCTCGCTGCGCGTCTCATCTTCATTGGATGGGGACGGGGTACCCGTCTGCTGGAGGTCCTGAGTGGAACACCCATCCAGGACGCTCTGACAAGGGCCTATGCACAGGGTGCTGTGCTGGGCTGCATGAGCGCTGGCGCGCGGATAGCGGGCGCGCTATCAATCGCCCAGGGAACTGGCATGGAAGCGCTCCGGGATGGCATTGACGACGGCCCTCTGCGGGAAGAGGCGAAAGGGCCCATCCAGCTCCAGCCGGCCTTCAACCTTGTCCCCGGCATCGTCTTTGAGCCGCACCTGGGCGAATACAATCGCTACGGGCATTTTCTGTTGCTGGCATCGTTGCGCCCGGATCTGACGTGGATCGGCATCGACGAGCGAACGGCGGTCGTTATCCATCCGGATGAGCGGGTGGAGGTCATCGGCAGCTACAACGTTCTTGTCTCTCGCCGAAAGAAGCCCGCTAAGGTTGTTCCGCCTGGGCAGGGCCGGCCGCTTGAGACGTGGGATCTCCGCATGGACATCTGGGCGCACGGCGTGCAAACCACGCTGAGCGAGTTGCGACGGGAGCGATAGGTCGGAGTCCCAGCCCGCCTGCGAAGACACAGAAGACAGTTGCATGCACCGCACGCTGGTGGGACTGGGGAATTTGGCTAAGCGGCCACTAAATCAGGGAGAAGAACCCCACTGTGTTTCAGGGAGAGCCCAACTCCACTCGAACGCCCCGTCCGGAGGATTCAATGAACCCCTCTGGGCAGATTTATGCGGCGGTCGCGATGCGGGCAACCCACAAATCGACGCTAAGGATCTGGATTCCACTGGCCAAGAACGTTGTAGGTGGCGTCTGCTCAACCCAGGATGAGCGAGGACAAACGCCCGCTGTTCGCTTGCTCGCTGCCCCAGAGATGTAAAAAGAACGGGCTGCTTGACAGTGCTCAGAGGCCCGTCTAACATCGCCTTGGTTTTCACATCTGCCATTCGGTGTTCCCTCTATCGCTGGCTAGGCCTTTCTAGGCAGCAGTACACTAGGAGCGACGACATGCTCGAACGTTTCAAGGTTCCACCAGAAGATGAGGTGAGGGTTCCGGAGCAGTCGCTCCGCTCAACTGTGACCGCCATATTTGAAAAGATGGGCGTTCCTCATCAGGGTGCCGTCGAAGGCGCGGACGTGCTGGTGATGACCGATCTCCGAGGTGTGGAGACCCACGGCGTCTCCAACATGCTCCGTAGCTACGTGCAGGCCTACAAGGAAAGCCGCCTGAATCCCAGGCCGCAGTGGACAATTCTCCGCGAATCTCCTGCTACGGCCACCATAGACGCCGATGGAGGACTGGGCATCATCCTGGGCGGTCCTGCCATGCAGTTGGCCATTAAGAAGGCAAAAAACACTGGCGTAGGGGTTGTGACAATGTACAACAGCGGCCACATGGGCGCTGTGGGCCACTTTGCAATGATGGCGGCCAAAGAGAACATGGTGGGCATATGCATGACTGCCTTGAGCATCCGGGTGGCCCCCACCTTTGCAGCGGAGGCTATATTTGGGACCAATCCCATTGCCATAGCTGCCCCCACCAAGAGCGAGCCGCCGTTTCTGTTTGACGCCGCCACATCGACCATTGCTGAAAACAAGATAGGGCTAGCTGCCCGGGTAGGGGCGAGTCTGCTGCCGGGATGGGTCTCAGACTCCCAGGGAAGACCAGTCTTGGAAGAGATACCCGCGCCCAACCGGGGCGAGTACCATCTGCTTCCCTTGGGCGGCACCCGGGAGCAGGGATCCCACAAAGGCTACGGTCTGGCCATGATGGTGGAGGTGCTGTCCACCTTCCTGGCAGGCACTCTGCCCCAGGTACTGAACCCAGTGGGCCGGGCTCGCAGCCATTTCGCCGCCTATGACATCGCCGCGTTCACGGACGTGGACACATTCAAAGAGAACCTGGACTCCATGCTCAAGACACTGCGGACCACCAAGCCGGCGGAAGGGCATGAACGCGTCCTTTACCCTGGCCTGCCGGAGTACGAGGCGGAGCAGGACAGGCGGGCCAACGGGATACCTCTGCACAAAGAGGTCATCCACTGGTTTGATGACATCACTGCCGAGCTTTCATTGCCTCGCTTGAAGGTCATGTAGGGGCGCGCTCATACAAAACCGATCCCCCTTCGACAAGCTCAGGGTGAGCGGTTATCTATCCAAACCCCCGACTTAAGTCGGGGGTTTCAAAGCCGCCGCTCGTGGTGAGCCTGTCGAACCATACGAGCGGAGTATCGACACTCTCGCCTCATGTCTAATCCCGCTCATTTCCTTCGACGGGCTCAGGATGAGCGGGATTATTACTCTGCTCGTGGTTAGCTTTCGGCCTCTAGCGCCACGGCCCAAAGGCTCATAATCCCCGGACCTTGGGGCGGCTCTCACATCGAAAATGAAGCCGCCCTAATATCCTTCCTACCTGGCTATGCTGCCACCACCACCGGTAGCTGCTTGGCTTTTGCCGGTCGCGGGTTACGGTAGTGGAAGATACGCCCCGCATAGTTACGGAGCATCATCTCATCCTCTGTCCAGGAAAGCACATAGTTGGGCTGCAGAGGAATCTTGCCCCCGCCGCCGGGAACGTCTACCACAAAGGTTGGCACCCCTAGCCCGGAGGTATGGCCCCGCATCCCCTCGATTATCTTTATCCCTGTCTCCACGGGTGTCCTTAGGTGCTCGGTGCCGCGCACCTCATCGGCGTGGAACAGGTAGTACGGGCGGACACGGTTCTTCAGAAGCTCGTGGCTCAGCTTAAGCTGAGTCTCCACCGTATCGTTGATACCCCTCAGCAGCACGGTCTGGTTGTTTACCGGCACGCCCGCCCTCAGAAGCTCCCGGACGGCCCGGCCAGCTTCAGGCGTAACCTCGTTGGGGTGATTGAAGTGCGTGTTGAGCCATATGGGCCCGTACTTATCGCAGATACGGGTGAACCCCTCGTCTATCCGTTGTGGCAGGACCACAGGGAACCGCGTGCCAAACCGGATCATCTCCAGGTGGGGTATGGAACGGAGTTGCTGCAGGATCCACTCCAGGCCGTCGTTATCCACAGTCAATGGGTCGCCGCCGGATATGATAACGTCCCGGATAGCCGGTGTCCTCCTCAGATATGCGATGCCCGCCTCCAGTTGCGGCTTCTGTCTGATCCACCACCCTCCATCCCACTCCCTCTTTCTGGTGCAATGGCGGCACAGCAGAGGGCAGATGTCTGTGATGACGAATAGGGCGCGGTCCGGATACCGGTGTACCAGTCCCACCACAGGCGAGTCGTCCTTCTCATGGAGAGGGTCTTCTTGCGTTATTTCAGCGTGAAGAAGCTCATCGAATGAGGGGAGCGACTGAGCAAGAATCGGGTCGGTTGGGTCATCCTTTCGTACCAGGGAAAGATAGTACGGTGTAATAGAGAAAGGATACTTGCCGCTGACCAGTTGCAGTTGCTTGCGCTGCATCTCTGTTAGAGGCATCACTCGCGCCAGCTTGTCCACCGTATTGAACCGGTTTCGGAAGTGCCATTTCCAATCGTCCCACTGCTCCTGGGTAGGCTTCAATACCTCCCAGATCCTCTCCCGAAAGGTGGAAGCAGGGGGACGTTCGCTAGGAGGTTCCTCGATTTCCGCCGTTATGGTTGTCATTTCATTTCCCTCTCTTAGTCTCTTGGGTAGTCTCTTGGTACTGCCGATTTGATTATGATAAATAATTACGAATGCCACGAATGTTAGGATGCATTGATGCGCGGTCTACGGTCTCATCTTGTTTGCACCTCCCTGCGGCAAGACCTTGGCAAAAGTGACGCGACCATCGCCCTTATCGTAAAAGTCGGGTATGTAGCTTACCTCTTGATACCCCAGGCGCTTGTAAAACTCGCGGGTAGGCTCGTACAGCGCCCTGGAAGAAGTCTCCACCAGCACCAGCCTGCCCTGTTGCAAGCGTATCTCCTCTTCCGCCAGACTCATTAGCCTGTTACCAATACCCAGTCGCTGTTGCTGCGGGTCTACCGCAATCCAATAGAGATCCCACGTGCCCTTGGTCAGTGGCGTGGGGCCAAAGCACACGTAACCTGCTACTTGCTGGCTCCGGATGGCCACTCGGAAGTGGTATCCCGAAGCGTCACCCTTCTCTGCCGCTTCTAATGCCAACTCTCCTGCCACCTCCACCTCTTGGGGGTTGAAGAAGCCTGTGGCCTTGGAGATGCGCACTATCTCTTCCACGTCGTCAGCTCGCATGGGACGTAACGTAATGCCTGCCAAGGCGTATCTCCTCTAACAACAGGGCCAGTATTGCCTCTATCATCCCCCCGTACTCCATACCGTCGGCATCGGCCTGTATGGACATGCCTGTATCAGGGGAAAGGTCAGGATTCGGGTTTACCTCCAGAGCATAGAGAATTCCCCGGGCGTCCATGCGGAAGTCAACTCGAGCATAATGTGGTGCGCCGACGGCTCTGTGAGCAGCCAGGGCCAGTTCTTTGATCCTGGCAGTAACGGCCTTTGACACTGGAGCTGGGCACACAGGGACCGTAGCCTGGTAAGCTGGATCCTCTGGTATCCATTTGGCGGCGTAGGTCAGTATCTGCGGCCCAGCCATACCGGCCTGGAACACAATCTCCGTAGGTGGAAGCACTCTGGGCGACAGCCCTCCCAAGATAGACGCATTGAACTCCCGGCCGGGCAAGTAGCTCTCTACCAGGGCGGGGCTTCCGTACCTGGACTCCACCCAGGCGATCTGCGCGGCGAGAGAACCCATGTCATACACCACGCTGTTGGCGTTCAGACCATGGGACGCATCCTCGTGTGCCGGCTTCACTATGGCGGGGAAACCCAGAGAGAACCGTCCCAAATCGCCTGCGCTCAGGAGTTGAAATCCAGGTGTTGGGACACCAACGGCTGCCAGTGTTTCCTTGGCTTTGGCCTTGTCCAGACACAGCGCCAGAGTGGTGGCACGGGCACCCGTGAATGTAAGCCCTGCGGTTTCCAGCGCCAGAGCGACCTGCCACTCGGTTTCAGGCTTGCCTGCAAACCCTTCAAACAGGTTGAATACAACATCCGCCTGGATGCCCTTCAACGCCGCCACAACGCCGGACATGGGTGGCCGAAGGCCCAAGAGGTCCACGGCGTGGCGTCTCGATTCAAGCGCGCCCTTGATGGCATCAACCGCCACCAGGACCGAGGCAACAGCTATCCCCTCACCTAGAGCGTGATAGCGAGAAGGCGTAGGCTCGTTATAAAGAAGTGCTATATGCATGGCGTGGCAACAAAAGCCCATATCTTTCCAGGGCCGAGTTAAGGATGGTTTCCAGAAGCCGAGAATAGTCCCAACCAGCTAGGGCTGTCATGATGGGCAGGTCGCTGTAATCTCCCAGACCAGGGAGTGGATTGGCCTCCAGGAAATAGACGCAGCCATTACCATCTATTCGGAAGTCCAAGCGGGCCACGTCACGGCAACCTAGGGCTCTGAAGAGCGTAATTGCCGCGTTTTCGATCTCCTGCACGCACGCGGCGGGAAGTTGAGGCGGACAGTGGTAGAAAACCATCTGTCGCCAGTTCCTCTTTACCTCCAGGGTGTACATGAAAGTATCATCCAGGCCTTGCTGAGGTACCACCTGCATGACCCCCACGACCCTGGGCGGATCGTTCCCGATCACTCCCACTGTGACCTCTGCGCCAGGGATGAACTCCTCCACCAGCGCTGGCTGCTTATAGACCTGGAGGAGGTGTTTGGCGCGCTGATGAAGGTCGTCCCAGGTGTATACCCGGGAGTCGCCATGTACCCCTTTGCTGGAGCCTTCGAAAGCGGGT
>JAUSCR010000038.1 GCA_030651175.1 Dehalococcoidia bacterium | reverse complement strand
TCTGGGACGAAAGCCTCGCGCGGGACGCGCCTCACGGCATCCAGCACACGCTCATCGGATATGTCGCGGCGCAGGTGGGCCAGCAGACGACGTTTTTGTTCGTCAAGGTTCACGGGATGCTCTCATTTTCGAGGTCGCAACGCATTGACAAGCGGCCTGGCCTCCTGGTATTCTCACGTCCGTTTGGCATCGGCCACCATAATACTACAGATTTGTACAGATTTTCTATGGCCAAGGCTTCCGAGCTCGACATCAGGCAATGGGTGCCCCTGGGCGCCGCTTGCAAGGTGCTGGATGTAAACGAGGTCACCCTGCGCCGCTGGGCGGACCGGGGCCTCATACGCTCCTATCGTACACCCGGAGGCCACCGGCGTTTCTCCCAGGATGACCTGCGTGCCCTGGTGGCGGGCGCGTCACCGGTCAAAAACGAGGAAACGCAGCCCGGTGTAACGGATGCCGCGCTGCGGCACGTGCGGCGTCGTTTGCACAACCGCTCCATGGCCCACCGGGGCTGGTACGAACACATCCACGAGGAGAACAGGGGACGCATGCGGCTGTTTGGGTATCGCCTCCTTACCCTGGCCACGGACTACTTGGGCGGACATGGACATAGGTCGGAGTTGCTGGCCTCGGCGCGACTGGTGGGCGAGGAGTACGGAACGGAGACGGCGCGCCTGAGACTATCCCTGGAGGAGGCTACCCAGGCCTTCATCTTCTTTCGCAACTCGCTGGTGGAAGGGCTCCAGGGGGCCAAGTCATCCGACAACTCCCCGTCAGCCGTGTACCGCAAGTGGGAACAGGTGAACGCCGTAACGGACGAGGTCCTCAATGGGATCATCCGGGCCTATCAGAAGGCCAACGCGGGCGTGGCAGGAGAACTAACTGGCGAGGCGGAGCGGCTCGCACTCCTCCGCACGCTGGAGTAGCAGGAGCAAGTATGGTAGCGCAGATGGAACTGGTAGACCGCCAACTGCTCAACATAATCCAATCATCCTTTCCACTGGTATCAGAACCGTTCAAGGCCATCGGCCACCAGCTAGGCATATCCGAGGCGGAGGCGATTCAACGCTTGGCCGCCCTGAAGAAGAAGAAAGTGGTGCGGCAGATCAGCGCCATATTCGACACGCGGCGTCTGGGCTATAAGACAAGCCTGGTAGCCATGCGGTTCCCTCACGAGTCGCTTACCAGTGCGGCCCACCAAATCAACCAGCACCCCGGCGTTAGCCATAACTACGCCCGCAACGGATACTTCAACCTTTGGTTCACCCTGGCGGTGCCTCCTGGCGAGGTCCTGGACGAGACGGTGGACCGCCTGGCCAAGGAGACGCACGCCGAAGCCGTTCGCATGATGCCCACGATCCGGTTCTTCAAGCTAAGCGTCAACTTCGACATGGTGGAGCAAGAGGGCGCCGCCCGCGACGACTACAGCCCCGATGGCTACAAGGACGGCCAGGCCAACTGGAACAAGGTGGAGCCAGTCACAGATTTTGAAATTCAGGTCATACGCGAGCTTCAAGAGGACGTGCCGCTAACTCTTCGGCCCTTCGAGGGCATGGCGGACCGCCTGAAGATTACCGAGGACGAGCTTTTCTCTTACGCCAAGGACTTCCAAAAGCGTGGGCTTATGCGCCGATACAGCGCCGCGCTGCACCACCGGCGGGCGGGCTTTCGCGCTAACGGCATGGCGGTGTGGAAGGTCTCGCCAGACCGCTCCGAGGAGGTAGGACGGATCATGGCGGCTAATCCCGCCGTGACCCACTGCTACGAGCGGCCCACCTTCCCCGACTGGCCGTACACCCACTTCAGCATGATCCACGCCACATCCAAAGAGGGGTGCGAAGAGATTGCCAGGGAGATATCCCAGCAAACAGGCATCACGGACTATCAGATGCTTTACAGCTACCGCGAGTACAAAAAGACCCGGGTAAGGTACTTCGTGTAAGAGGGGAGTCCATGCCATCATACTACCCTGTTTACTTGAACCTGAAAGGCCGGCGGTGCGTGATCATCGGAGGCGGAGCAGAGGCGGAGCGCAAGGTCAATGGCCTTCTGGAATGCAGCGCCCTGGTAACAGTCATCAGTCCGAAGGCGACCATTGCGCTCCATGACCTGGCCAATCGTGGCTTTATAGACTGGGTGTCCAGGGAGTACCAGACGGGCGACCTGGAGGGCGTCTTTCTGGCCATAGCCGAAAACGATAAGCCCGTGGTCTACATGGAGGTGGCGCGAGAGGCTGAGCGGCGAGGCGTGCTACTGAACGTTGTGGACACCACCAACCTGTGCAGCTTTATTGCCCCGGCCATCGTACGGAGGGGTGATGTCACATTCGCCATATCCACCTCCGGTCTCAGCCCCGCTCTGGCGCGCCGGCTCAAAGAGGAGCTGAGCGAAAGCCCTGTGCTACGCTGGGCGGATATGGCCGATATGGTCGCGGAGGTCCGCCTGGCCTTGCAGCGCAAGGGGGTGCGGCCAGACCCGGAGCGATGGCAGGAGTGCATGGACGAGGAATTGCTGGAGCTATTCCACGGCGGACGCCGTGAGGAAGCAAAGGAGCGGCTATTGCACATGCTCCAGGAGCAACCCAGGTCTACCCAGGAGATACGGTCATGAAGATAGTGGCCATAGGATTGAACCACCAGACCGCAAACTTGGCGCTGCGCGAGCAGTTGGCGGTTGGCCAGGAGGAAATGAATGAGGCCCTGGAAACCCTGCGCCTCAGAGTGGGCAACGGAGCTATACTCTCCACCTGCAACCGGTCGGAGGTGTATGCCCTGATGCCTTCGGTAGCTAAGGGCACTGAGAGCTTGAAGGGCTTCCTCACCGCCTATCACCGGGTGGCCCGGCGCGAGATCGAACCTCACCTGTATACCTACAGCCAGCGGAAGGCTGTGCAACACCTCTTTCGCGTAGCCTGCGGCCTGGACTCCCTCATCCTGGGCGAGGCGCAGATTCTGGGCCAGGTACGGGATGCCTACGGAGCCGCCAGCCGAATGGGCCTGGTGGGCGGCACGTTCTCCCGCCTCTTTCACCAGGCGCTGCGCGTGGGAAAACGGGCCAGGCGCGAGACCAACATCGGGCGCAACGCCTTATCAATCAGCCGCGCCGCCGTGGAGCTGGCCCGCCGCACCCTGGGCGATCTGAGCAACAAGCGGGTCCTGGTTATCGGCCTGGGCGACGCCGGCAGGCTGGCGGCCCAGGCCCTGTCCGACGCGGGGGCCACGGACATCACCGTGACCAACCGCACCTACCAGCGGGCCGTGGACATGGCCAGCCAGCTTGGCGGCAGGGCCATGCCCTTCAACGGCCTGGGCGACATGATGGAAGAGGCCGACATTGTGGTCAGCGCCACGGGGTCGCCAGGCTATGTCATAACGGCGGAGATGGTGGCACAGGCCAGGGTTTCCAACGACAGGCCCCTGTTTCTCATAGACATCGCCGTCCCGCGGGACATAGACCCTGCGGTGAAAGCGTTGTCCGGAGTCTTCCTGTACGACATTGACGATATAGAGTCCGTGGCCGAGGCGAACCGTCGCCTGCGGGAGCAGGAGGCCCAGAAAGTGGAGGGCATCGTTGAGGAAGAGGTGGGCCAGTTCATGGAGTGGCTCTCATCGCTGGAGGTGATCCCCACCGTGGCTGCGCTCAGGGAGCGGGCCGATACCATCCGGGCACAGGAGTTGACCAGGGTGATGAAGTGTTTGCCTGGCCTGGACATGGAGGAGCAGAGGAAGCTGGCGGCCTTCAGCAAGGCTATGGTGAAGAAGCTAATGCACCAGCCCATCGCGTCCCTCAAAGAGAGACGGGACCCTGCCTACACCCAGGCAGCGCGGGATCTGTTTGACCTGGGGAGAGAGGGAGAGTGATGGTTAGTGTGGTGAGTCGAAATATCCCCAACTACCAGGGAGCCGCCCTTCGACAGGTCCGACTCCGTCGAGACTCTCGACCTTCGGTCGGAGCTCAGGGCGAACGGAATGCGCCCCGGCCCGCTCATTTCCTTCGACAAGCTCAGGATGAGCGGGATAATCACTCTGCCTCTGGGGAGTCCAGGGGGGCAAAGCCCCCTTGGCAGGGGAACTGGGGGGTGTCCCCCCATACCTCTTTTATACCCCCTTCCTGGCAGGAAGGGGGTTAGGGGGATGGTCGTTTGAATGGTTTGCGGCAGATAAGCTACTATCTTACCAACTATACATTGAAGCATAACACACTGAAAGGGGTACACCCATGCTAGACATTGCAAGGCTTCTCTGCGGCAACCTGAGCACCGGCGAGGTGCTGCGCCACGGCAGGCAAACCGCCACCATGCCCAGCGAGCTTTTGCGCTTCAGCCAGGACAAGAAGCCAGTGGTGGTGTGGAACACCTCCCGCCGCTGCAACCTCCACTGCGTCCACTGCTACACCGAGTCGAAAGACAAGGTCTACCCCAACGAGCTTTCCCACCAGGAAGGCGTGGCGCTCATAGACCAGTTGGCCGATTTCGGCTCGCCAGTGCTCCTTCTTTCCGGCGGCGAGCCGCTGTACCGTCCGGATGTCCTGGAACTGGCTGGCTACGCTGCAGGGCGAGGACTTAGGGTGGTCATCTCCACTAATGGCACAATGATTACTCGCGAAAAGGCCTTTCAGATCAAAGAGGCCAAGGTCTCCTATGTCGGCGTCAGCCTGGACGGCATAGGCCCAGTCCACGACCGTTTCCGTGGCGTGAAGGGAGCATTCGAGAAGAGCCTCCAGGGCATCCGCAATTGCCAGGAGGCGGGCGTAAAGGTGGGCCTGCGCTTCACCATCACCCGGCAGAACCGCGATCAGATAGAAGGCATATTCCGTCTGGTGGAAGAGGAGAAAATCCCGCGGGTATGCTTCTATCACCTGGTCTACGCGGGAAGAGGCAAGCATACTGCTCGTATAGTCATGGAACCCAAGGAAACAAGGTCTCTGGTGGACCTGATCTTCCAGAAGACGCGAGAGCTGTATCAGAAGGGGCTGGAGACGGAGGTGCTCACCGTGGACAACCACGCCGACGCCCCGCACCTGTACATGACGCTGCTGAAGGAGGACCCGGCACGCGCGGAGGAGGTCTACAAGCTGCTGCTGTGGAACGGCGGCAACAACTCCGGCATCGCCATCGGTTGCGTGGACGAGCAAGGGTTCGTCCATCCAGACCAGTTCTGGCGCAGCCACTCCTTGGGAAACGTGCGGGAGCGCCCCTTTGGCGATATATGGAGAGACACATCTGACCCTCTTATGGCTGGGCTGAAGGACCGCAAGGCGCTGCTGGAAGGCCGGTGCTCCACGTGCCGCTTTCTGGAGATATGCAACGGCAACTTCCGGGTCAGGGCCGAAGCTGCCTCAGGCCGGGTCTGGGCGCCTGACCCCGCCTGCTACTTGACCGACCAGGAGATAAATGCCCCGGTGCCCGTGGAGGCTGTGGCATGATGCCCCAGGACTTCAAACAGGCACCTATGGTCATCTTCTGGGAGATCACCCGCGCCTGCGCCCTGGTGTGCCGCCACTGCCGCGCCCAGGCCCAGCCCAAGCGTCACCCTTTGGAACTGACCACACAGGAGGGGTTCCGCCTGCTGGACCAGATGGCCGAGCTCGGCAACCGGCCAATCGTCATAATCACTGGCGGCGACGCCCTGATGCGCCGCGACGTATTCGACTTCATCAGCTACGGACTGAGCAAGGAGCTTATCGTCTCGCTGTCGCCCAGCGCCACGGCCCTGGTGCGCCCCGAGACACTGCGATGGCTCAAGGAGGCGGGGCTATCGCGCATCTCGTTCAGCCTGGACGGGGCCAGGCCCGAAACCCACGACGCCTTTCGGGGCGTGGATGGAGCCTTCCAGCGCACCCAGGAGTGCATTGCCGACTCGATAGAGGCCGGCCTCTCGCTTCAAATTAACACCACGGTCACTCGCCACAGCCTGCCCGAGCTGGCTGCACTGGCGGAGATGGTTCAGGGTTCCGGGGCTGTGCTGTGGGACCTCTTCTTCCTGGTCCCCACCGGACGGGCCTTGCGGGACGACATGGTCTCGCCCCAGGAGCACGAGCAGGTGTTCAACTGGCTGTACGACCTGTCCCAGAGATCGCCTATCGCTGTGAGGACCACCCTGGGGCAGCCCTACCGCAGGGTGATGATGCAGCGCCAGCAAGCTGCCGGCAAACAGGCTACTTCCAGCCCTGCGGGACACCCAATGCCCTCCACCAACGATGGGAAAGGCGTCTGTTTTATCTCCCACATAGGAGAGGTGCAGCCCAGCGGTTTTCTTCCTATCTCCGCAGGCAACGTGCGCACTGGGCACCTTGGGGAGATATACCGCCACGCACCCGTTTTCCAGGAGCTAAGGAACCCCAGGCTGCTCAAAGGGAAGTGCGGCGTCTGCCCATTCAACGAGGTGTGCGGAGGTTGCCGCGCCCGGGCCTATGCCATGACCGGCGACTACCTGGAAGCCGACCCGATCTGCGCCTTCCAGCCCCAGGGAGTGCTAATATCGGAGTAACGGCATATCTTGTGCTGCTGAAAAAGGGGAGTCCAGAGGGGCAAAGCCCCGGAGCCTGCCCTGAGCGAAGCCGAAGGGGTGGGGGACTGGGGGTATCCCCCAGATTTCTTTTCCACCCCGCCTGACGGCGGGGGCATCAATGCCGCAGCCTTCAGGCTGCGGTGCTGGACAGGATTTCGGGATAGGTTCAAGACATTAGCGTGGCATCACCAAACAGAACGATAGTTATAGGCACTCGCGGCAGCGACCTGGCCATGAGGCAGACGCATGAGGCGCTGGCCCAGCTTCAGGCGGCGTTTCCCAACGTGCCATTCCGCTTGGCCACCGTGGCCGTGGGCGGCGACCTCCACCCCGAAACTCCCATCGTCCGCCTGGGAGTAGGGGCCTTTGTGAAGGAGCTAGAGGTAGCTTTGCTGCGCCATGAGATAGATCTGGCGGTGCACAGCCTGAAGGACATGCCCACCTCGCAGCCGGACGGGCTTGTCATCGCCGCCGTGACGCGCCGTGAAGACCCTCGCGATGTCCTGGTGGACAGGTGGGACCTGCCGCTGGACAGGTTGCCGACAGGGGCGCGCATAGGCACCGGCAGCCCACGGCGAGCCGCCCAACTGCTGCATCTGCGCCCCGACCTTAATGTGGCCCCCGTGCGTGGCAACGTGGCGACCCGCCTGGCGAAGGCGCGTGGCAATGACCTGGACGGCGTAGTGGTGGCCCTGGCAGGGCTGCGACGCCTGGGTCTGGAGAAGGAAGCAGCCCAAGTCTTCGCGCCAGAGACGATGCTGCCCGCTCCCGGACAGGGAGCGCTGGCCCTGGAGATACGCCAGGATGACAAGGAGTTGGCTGAAATCGCAGGCCGCATCCAGGACGCCGCTACCGCAGCCTCGGTGCTGGCCGAGCGCGCCCTGCTGGCGCACCTGGGTGGTGGCTGCCGAGCACCCTTCGGGGCCTACGCCTCCCTGTCCGGGGACACTCTGACCATCACGGCAATGCTGGCCGAAGAAGATGGCAAGCACATATACCACGTGACGGCCCGCGGGAGCGCATCGAACCCCGAAGCAGTTGCCCAGGAGGCGTATCGCAAGCTCATGGAGACAAACGCAGCCCGCTTGGTGAATCCTACAGGAGGCGCTCCGTGATAGCTCGGCCAGGAACAGTCTACCTGGTGGGCGCAGGCCCGGGCGACCCCGGCCTCATCACCGTGCGCGGCTTGGAGCTGCTCCAGCACGCCGACTCCGTGCTCTATGACCGGCTGGTGGACGAACGGCTCCTGCGCCACGCCCGCCCGGATGCCGAGGTGGAGTACGTGGGCAAATGGCCTCGGCGGGAGTCCAACACCCAGGACGAGATCATCATCTACATGATCCAGCGCGCCAGGGAAGGCAGAAGCGTGGTGCGGCTAAAGGGCGGCGACCCATTTGTTTTTGGCCGTGGCGGCGAAGAGGCTATGGCCCTGGCTGAAGCAGGCATCCCATTCGAGGTGGTGCCAGGCGTCACGTCGGCCATAGCCGTACCTGCCTACGCGGGCATACCTGTGACTCACAGACATGTCGCAGCCTCGTTCACAGTGGTCAGCGGCAGCGAAGACCCTTCCAAGGAGGAGTCTCAGATTGACTGGAAGGCACTGGCTACGGGCACTGGCACTCTTGTGGTGCTCATGGGGTGGGAAAGCCTCCCCAGGGTCCGGGAGGCCTTGCTGGCCCACGGCATGTCGCCGGACACTCCGGCAGCTCTTATTCAATGGGGGACAGAGCCTCACCAGCGCACGGTGGAAGGTACCCTGGCGGACATCCTGGAACGGGGCCGACAAGTCGGCCTGGAGCCTCCTGTGGTGGCGGTCTTCGGGCCGGTGGTGGGCCTCCGCCAGCACATCCGCTGGTTTGATAACCGCCCGCTCTCAGGCAAGCGCATCGTTGTCACGCGCTCCCGCGACCAGGCCAGCACTCTGGCTGACCTCCTGGCCAGAGAAGGCGCGGACGCCGTGGAGCTTCCCACCATCCAGATCGCGCCTCTGGCCGATCCCGACAAGTCGGGACTCCTGCGCCAGGCCGCTCGCGAACTAGCCTCTTACCAGTGGGTGATGTTCACCAGCGCCAACGGCGCGGAGGCATTGTGGCAAGCCATCCTAAAGGAAGGTTTGGATGCGCGGGCCTTGGGCGGCGTTCGACTGGCAGCCATAGGCTCCGCAACCGCCGAGGCACTGGAGCGCCACGGTGTCCACCCGGACGTTGTGCCGGAGGAGTACGTCTCCGAAGCACTGGCGGAGGCGCTGCGAGGCCAGATACGGCCCGGCGACCGCATCCTTTTGCCGCGCGCTGAAGAGGGCAGACCATTGCTGGCGGAGGCTCTGCGCTCCATGGGTGCGGAGGTGACACAGGTGGTGGCGTACCGAACGCTGGCGCCGGAGGAGTCGCGGGCGAAGGCTTCTGCGCTGCTGGCGGAGGGCAAGATTGACGCTGTGACGTTCACCAGCTCGTCCACGGTGCGTAACCTGGTAAAGCTGCTGGGCGGCGACGTGACGCTGCTGAGGAAGCCAGCCATCGCGTGCATTGGCCCGGTGACTGCGGCCACGGCCCGGGAGCTTGGGCTTACCGTGCATGTGGAGGCCAAGGTACACACTATACCTGGGCTGGTGGAGGCGCTGAAGGGGTGGTTTGCGGCGGACAAGTAGGGGCGCGGCATGCTGCGCCCCTACGACTACGAAATGTCATGCTGAGGCTGAAGCATCTAAGACGCACGCTGATATAGGGCATTCGCCTTAGATTCTTCGTCCCGACACGTCGGGACTCAGAATGACAGCGGGTACGCCCTTCGACAGGTCCGACTCCGTCGAGACTCTCGACCTTCGGTCGGAGCTCAGGACGAGCGGTGGCAGGGCACTGGAAACCATGTCGGTGTATTTGCTCAATAACCATAACCCTTGGACTCCCTATTTGGATTGCGGTACGGATAATTGAAAGGCCTCGGCACGTACCACGGCGCGCGTTGACGGTGTCCTTCGCTTGCGATACGCTGGACACGCATAGAGCCCATCTTTACCAGGGAGGCTGACCATGAAAGGTGTCACAGCAATTGCCAACGTGTTGAAAATGGAAGGGGTGGAGTACCTGTTCTGCTTTCCCAATAACCCAATCATCGAGGCTGCCGCCGTGGCGGGCATCCGGCCCATCCTCGCCCGGACGGAGCGCGGGGCCGTGAACATGGCCGACGGGTACACTCGCATGGCCGGCGGGGGAAAGGTGGGCGTGGTGGCCACCCAGTACGGGCCGGGGATAGAGAACGCCTTTGGGGCCGTGGCCCACGCCTACGCCGACTCCATCCCCATCCTGCTGCTGCCCACAGGCACGGAGCGCGGGCGCACCGGCGTTCGCCCCACCTTCAGCGCGGTCCTGAACTACCAGGGCGTCACCAAGTGGGTGGAGGAGTTGAACATGGCCCGGCGCATTCCAGAGATGATGCGCCACGCCTTCACCAATCTCAGGACCGGGCGTACCGGACCGGTCATGATTGAGGTCCCCACGGACGTTGCGGGCGAGGAGATAGACGAGGCAGACTTCTACTACCGGCCCGTCAAAGGCTACAGGAGCGCGGGCGACCCCCAGGATGTGGCCGCCGCAGTGAGGCTGCTGCTGGCCGCCAAGGCGCCGGTGCTCCACGTGGGCCAGGGGGTGTTGGACTCCGAGGCTTGGAGCGAGCTGCGAGAGTTCGCGGATCTGGTGCAGGCCCCTGTCATGACAATCACCACGGGGAAGAGCGCCTTTCCTGAGGACCATCCCCTCTCCATTGGCAACGGCGGCTCCACAGCCACGGGGATGGTGGGGCACTTCCTGCGCAAGGCTGACCTGGTCTTTGGCATCGGGTCCAGCTTCTACGAGTCGTTGATGGTGACGCCCATTCCGTCCGGCAAGGTAATGGTGCAGTGCACCGCCGACGAGCGCGACCTGAACAACGAGCACGCCCTGGACTGCGCTGTCCTGGGAGACGTGAAGCTGGTGCTCCAGCAGCTCATTGAGGAGGCGAAGAGGCAGGCAGGCCCTCGCGGCCGGCCAAAGAACGAAGCCCTGGCCAGGGAGGTCAGGACGGCCAAGGAGGAGTGGCTTCGGCAGTGGATGCCCAAGCTCACCTCAGCTGAAGTGCCTATCAATCCGTACCGTCTCATCTGGGACCTGATGCACACCGTGGACCGGGCCAAGACCATCGTCACACATGACTCTGGGAACCCCAGAGACCAGATGACGCCGTTCTACGAGGCCACTGCCCCAAAGGGGTACATCGGCTGGGGCAACTCGACCCAGCTTGGGTACTCCTTGGGCATCTCCATAGGCGCTAAGCTGGCGGCTCCGGAAAAGACGGTGGTGCACCTGATGGGAGACGCAGCTATAGGTATGGTAGGGCTGGACCTGGAAAGCGCGGTGCGGGCACAGGCGCCCATCATCACCATCGTGCTGAATAACGGCCTGATGGGAGGCTACTATCAGCGCATGCCTGCCGCCAGCGACCGGTACAGCACCAACAAGCTGGGCGGCAACTACACCAAGCTGGGCGAGTCCCTGGGACTCCACAGCGAGCGGGTAGAGCGGCCCGCTGACATCGTCCCTGCCATCCGGCGTGCCATTGCGGCCAACCAGCAGGGGCAGTCTGCCTTGCTGGAGGTAATGACCCGGGAGGAGCCTGCCTTCTCACGGGTGGATTGGTCCAGCCACGGGTAGGCTGAACAGTTACCCTGCCCGCTCGTGGTGAGCTTAGTTTACCCCGAGCACAGCCGAAGGGAACCATACGAGCGGGGCTGATAACCGCTCATTCCCTTCGACAAGCTCATCATGAGCGGGATTATCACGCCGCTCATGATGAGCCTAGTTTACCCTGAGCGGAGCCGAAGGGAACCATATGAGCGGCTTATGGCCGCAAGCCTCAACCCACACGGACTTCGGAATAACTTGTAGAGAATACGGGCGCAGCAGACGGCGCTAGGAGACATCATGGCAGTAAGAATCGTCACGGACAGCACTTCTGACCTGCCTTCCAGCCTGGTCAAGGAGCTTGCCATCACCGTCATCCCGTGCAACTTGCACTTTGGACAGGAGACGTTCCGGGACGGAGTGGACATGGATGCCGATGGTTTTTACCAACGTCTCACCTCGGAGTCCCAGTTGCCAACAACTTCGCAGCCGTCCCCAGGAGCATTCCTGGAGGTGTATCGTGGCCTCGCGGAGGCTGGCCATCAGGTAGTGTCCATTCACATCTCCGGTGCCCTGAGCGGCACCATGAACTCGGCTCTCCAGGCCAAAGAGCAGCTTCCAGGAGCTTCCGTGGAGATAGTGGACTCCCGCCAGGTGAGCCTTTCCCTGGGCCTGGCTGTGACCGCCGCAGCCCGCGCCGCCAAGGATGGCGCCTCCTGGGAAGATACCATCCAGGTAACTCGCCGGGCGTTGGAGCAGGTGCGGTTCTACGCCTTGCTGGATACGCTGGAGTACCTACGAAGAGGAGGCCGGATAGGCAAGGTGAAAGGGTTCGTAGGCTCGCTGCTGCGCGTCAGGCCGTTGATCACGGCGCGCGATGGCATTATAGAATCGGTGACCAGCGTCCGGAGCCGGGCAGCGGGCATTCAGTACATGGTCACCCTAGCTGAGGAACGAGCGCCCCTCCAGCAATTGGCGGTCATGCATTCCACTACGCCCCAAGAGGCGGATAGCCTGGCCGATAGGCTCCGCTCCCTGGTACCCGGCGGAAGCGTCATCCAGGCACGAATAGGCCCGGTAATTGGCACCCACGTTGGCCCTGGGGCCATCGGTATCGCCATACAGTCGGAGAAGAGCTAAACATCGTTGTGCCACCCTTCGACCCTTCGGCTGTGCTCAGGGCAGGCGGTCTCAGGGCGAACGGTTATCACTCCGCTCGTGGTGAGCCTGTCGAACCATACGAGCCGAGTGGATTACAGAGTTTCTTGTCCCGCTCATTTCCTTCGACAAGCTCAGGATGAGCGGGTTACCGCACGGGGCACTAGCCATTACTAACAAGGATGACACCCCTTCTCAACCCAAAGGTCGCCGTGGCCCGGCCCGGCCAGGCCGCGACCACCTCACGGCCTTTCTGCGCATCATGAAGCTGGAGCAGTCCCGTGGCTTCGACGACCAGGCTGTCTTTGGTGGCCTGGACAAGTTCCTGGCCCGCTGGCAGACGGCGGATAGCACACACTTCGCTCTTCAGCGCCTTGCCCACGGCAAGCTCCTGGAGCTTCCCTACGCCAGCCTCTCCGCCGAGGCTCGCACACGGTGGGTTAGCGCCGTGTTGGGAGCATTGGGGGTCGTTACCCCGGCAGCTCCTACTGCCCAGCCAGAGCCGCGCCGCCGGAAGCCTGCCGCCGCCGCTGCCAGCCTTTCTTTGGACCAGCCGGCCACCGCCCTCCGCAGCATCACCCCTAGAGTAAGGCCGCCGCTGGACAAGCTCGGCGTCAAGACGGTGCGCGACCTGGTCTACCTGTTCCCCCGCCGCCACAACGAGGTCCGCAAAATTGCCCAGCTACGTCCGGATGAGGAGCAGACTGTGGTGGCGACTATCTGGGAGGCGCGCCGCACCCAACTGGGCCGCTCTTTGCGGGCGACGGAGGCTGTGGTCGGCGACGACACGGGCAATATCCGGGTGGTCTGGTACAACCAGCCCTACCTGGCCCAGCGATTCAAGCCCGGCACCCAGTACGTTCTCAGCGGCCGCGTGACCATCTATCGTGGCGGGCTGGTGCTAGACTCCCCTGAATACGAAGAGCTGCGCCCCGACGGCGGCATGGAGCCGCTGGTGCAGCCTGGACGACTCTTCCCTGTCTATCCGCTCACCGAGGGCATCACACAGCAGACGCTGCGCCGCATCGTCCGGGAGACGCTGGCTCGCGCCGTGGATGCCGCGCAGGATATCCTACCCAACAACATCCTGGAAAGGCAGGGCCTTCTGCCTGTGCGCCGCGCCTTGTGGCAGGCCCACTATCCCGATAGCCAGCAGGCTTATGAAGCTGCCAGGCGCCGTCTGGCCTTCGAAGAGCTGTTCCTGTTGCAACTGGGTGTGCTGGCCCGCCGCGCCCAGGCAGGGGCAGGCGCTACAGGAGTGGTGCTGTCGCCACCGCCGCGCGTTGTGGAGGCCTTCCTGGGTTCTCTCCCGTTCCAGCTAACCCAGGCCCAGCGTCGCGTCCTGGGCGAGGTGCTTGCAGACATGGCCGAAGGTGACAGGCCCATGAGCCGCCTGCTCCAGGGTGAGGTTGGCAGCGGCAAGACCGTGGTCGCCCTGGCGGCGCTGCTGGTGGCCGTCGCCTGTGGCTATCAGGGGGCCATCATGGCTCCCACGGAGGTCCTGGCCGAGCAGCATTTCCTTACGGTAAAGCGGCTGCTGGAGGGGCTGGCCCGTCCCATGGAAAAAGAGTACCTGCTATCCGTTCACCTGGACCCATTCCCACGACCAGTCATGGTGGGGCTGCTTCTAGGGAGTATGGCTGCCGCCGGGAAGAAGGAGGTGCGCCGTCTCCTGGCCGCAGGCTCCCTGGACATGGCCATAGGCACCCACGCCCTCATTCAGGAGGATGTGGACATCCCGAAACTGGCCCTGGCCGTGGTGGACGAGCAGCACCGTTTCGGGGTCATGCAGCGGGCTGCCCTGCGCCAGATGGGCCAGAGGCCCCATCTGCTGGTGATGTCGGCCACGCCTATTCCGCGCACGCTGGCCCTGACCCTGTACGGCGACCTCGACCTTTCCACAATAGACGAGCTTCCACCAGGGCGGCAGCGCATCCGCACCAGGGTGGTAAGCTCTGACCGCCGCACCCCGGTGTACGACTTCATCAGGAAGGAGGTCGAGGCAGGACGGCAGGCCTTCGCCATCTACCCCCTTATTGACGAGTCGGAGGCTGTCAACGCCCGCGCCGCCGTGAAGGAGCGGGAGCGACTGGCCTCGGAGGTGTTCCCCGACCTGCGCGTTGGCCTGCTCCACGGGCGGATGCCCATGCGTGAGAAGCAGGATGTGATGGACCAGTTCCGACGTGGCGATATAGACATCCTGGTGTCTACTCCCGTGGTGGAGGTTGGCATAGACGTGCCAAACGCCACGGTCATGCTCATCGAGGGCGCCGACCGGTTTGGCCTGGCCCAGCTACACCAGTTCCGGGGCCGCGTGGGACGCGGGCAGCACGCCAGCTACTGCATCCTGGTGGCGGAGTCGCCCTCGGATGAGGCGAAAGAGCGACTGTCGGCTATGGAGAAGATAGAGGACGGCTTCAAGCTGGCGGAGGTGGACCTGGAGCTTCGTGGCCCTGGCGACTACTTTGGCACGCGGCAGAGCGGCCTGCCGGACCTGCGCATGGCCCGCCTTACCGACGCCGAGCTGCTATCCCTGGCCCGACAGGAGGCCCAGGCGTTGCTGGAGGCGGACCCGGAGCTGGAGTTGCCGGAGCACTCCGCCCTGAAGGACGCGATGGCCCGTTTCACCGCGCCCGTGGGAGGGGAGGTGGGATAGGTTGACCAACCAGGAGTGTGGTGCGATAGCGCTGTGGTAGACTGGGCGGAGGTATTCTCTACGCCATAGTGTACGGATAACGTTTCAATGCCATTTGCGGACGCAGTTAGGATTCTGAACCGGCTCAAGAGGCGACGTATTTTGCGGGACTACGTACTGGTAGGCGGGGTCGCTGCCACTGCTTATATTGAGCCCATATTCACCCAGGATATGGACGTGGTAGTGCTGGTGGACTCTGACGAAGAGTACCTATCGGTCTTCAGAAGGCTAACTGAGTTTGCTGAAGGCATGGAGGGGATGCACCACGTCCTGGGAGGGGTTCCAGTACAGGTATTCCCCACCACGACAAAGCTCCTATACCTCGATGTCCTACAAAACGCCAGATTGGCGCGGGTGGGTACTCTGAGGGTCAAGGTGGCCTCTCCTGAGCACTTGATCCTCATGTCCTTGGAGGCATTCCGCCCGCGAGACAGGGAACGCATACACCTGCTATTCTCTGTTGTGGACATGGCAGAAGTCGAACGATTGTTGCAGAGGTTTGATGATGACAAAGGTACGCTTGCCAAAAGACTCCAGAGCCTACACTGAGCTTGCATGGAAGGAAAAGGAGCGCTGGCACAGGCGCTACGCCAGGATGAGCTTCCTGCGCAAACTCCAGGTGCTGGATAAGCTACTGGAAGCGGCGAAACAGCTACCGCGTATCACGCCACTCTGAAGAAGGCTATGGCCCGCTTCACCGCACCCGTGGGCGGGGAGGTGGAAACAGGCACCTCAGTACAAACCCACATCGTTCATCCCATTGAGCCTGTGTCCATCGAGGTTAGGAAGGCCCTTGAAACAAGAAAGCGAATGTAGGTGACGCGCCAAGTATGCGTGCTGCGAGAGAGTACAAGTTATAATATGCCCATGCTTATGAAGCAGCGCATAGCCCAGCTTGTAGCCCAGGCGGTGGAAGAAGCCCAGCGCCAGGGAGGGCTGCCCGCTGGCCCTGTCCCTGCCATTGAGGTGGAGCACCCCCAGAACGCCGAGCACGGCGACTTCGCCACCAGCCTGCCCTTGCGGCTGGCCCGCGCCGCCCGCATGAACCCAATGAGCATCGCGGAGCGGCTGGTGCCCTTGGTCCCCGCCGACGCCACCTTCCAGCGTATCTGGGCGGCGCCGCCCGGGTTCATCAACTTCGCCGTATCGCGGCAGTGGCTTCAGCACCAGGTGGAGGCCATCATCGGCGATGGCGACTCCTACGGCACCATTCAGCCCGGTACTCCCCAGCGCATACAGGTGGAGTTCGTAAGCGTCAATCCCACGGGGCCAATACACGTCGGCCACGCCCGCGGAGCCGTCCTGGGCAGTGGCTTGGCCAGCATCCTCGAAGCCGCCGGGCACACCGTCAGCCGGGAGTATTACATCAACGACGCCGGCTCCCAGATGACCGCCTTCTACCGCTCCCTGTACGTCCGCTATCGCCAGGCCCTGGGCCAAGAGGCGCAGATGCCTGAGAACGGCTACATGGGTTCGTACATGGAGGACCTGGCACGTGAGCTGGTGGCGGAGGAGGGGAAGAGGTTCTTGGAAATGTCAGAGGCTGAGGCTGTGGCCGCAATCGGCGCGATTGGCCTGCGGAAAATGCTTGCCAGCATACGGGAAGACCTGTCCAGGATTGGCGTGGAGTTCGACGTCTGGTTCAGCGAGCGCACCCTGTTTGAGAGCGGCGAGTACACCACGGCCTTGGACCAACTGAGACAGGGAGGTTACCTGGCCCAGCGGGACAACGCCACCTGGTTCACCTCTACTGCATTGGGCGAGGACAAGGACAATGTACTGGTGCGCACCACTGGCGAACCCACCTACTTCGCCTCGGACATCGCCTATCACCACAACAAGTTCATCCAGCGCGGCTTCGACAGGGTCATCAACATCTGGGGCGCTGACCACCAGGGCCACGTCTCGCGGATGAAGGCTGCGGTAGGCGCATTGGGCGTGGACCCGGCGCGCCTCACCATCCTCATCTCCCAGCTTGTCACTCTGAAGCGTGGCGATGAAATAGTCCGAATCTCCAAGCGCACGGGCGACCTCATCACACTGCGAGAGCTGGTGGATGAGGTAGGCTCAGACGCCTGCCGATTCTTCTTCCTGTCCCGCTCACCGGACAGCCAGATGGACTTCGACCTGGAGCTTGCCAAACAGCAGTCGGATGCCAACCCCGTCTATTACGTCCAGTACGCCTACGCCCGCATCGCCGGCATCATGCGCCTGGCCCAAGAGCGCCGCCTGGACTACACGCGAGGCGACGCCTCGCTGCTCACCCACGAGGCTGAAGATGCGTTGATCAAGAAGATGCTGCTGCTCCCAGAGATGGTGGAGCAGATAGCCGAGAGCCTGGAGCCCCACCACCTGCCCGGCTACGCCCTGGAGCTTGCCACAGCCTTCCACTGGTTCTACCAGCAGTGTCGCGTCGTCTCCAGCGACCCGGCCGACGAGGCCGTGACCCTGGCGCGATTGAAGCTCGTGGAGGGGTGTCGCATCGTCCTGGCCCGCTGCCTGTCCCTCATGGGCATGTCTGCGCCGGAGCGGATGTAG
>JAUSCR010000037.1 GCA_030651175.1 Dehalococcoidia bacterium | reverse complement strand
CATCAAGGAGCCTCTTGCCCGTCAAAGTCTCGTACATCTGCACGATGAACCGCCTGGACTCCGTGTCCATCTCGCCCCGGGGACTCGTGCCAAAGCGGAAGCGGGGATCGGAGAGCACGAACTGGTAGGCGCGCTCCACCTCCTCGTCCTCGGGCACCTCTGCCGGAATCTCTACAAGGTGGCCTGCCCGCTCCAGGAGATCCCTAACGCTCACCCCATAGAGAGGTGCCAGGCGCTTCAGCACGTTGGTCCCCGGCCTGCGCTGTCCCGTCTCCACCTGGGAGAGGTACGAGTTCGATATCCCCACCTGCTGCTCGACCTCACGTAGCGACAACTTCACACGCTGCCGCAGCTCTCTGAGGTACTGCCCCACTGGCGTAGTCTCCATGTCCTGCATCACTCCAATGCCTCCTGCGAGCGATTATAGCACAAGAGTGAACGCAATGCAAGCACTTTACAGCCGAATCCTGTCAAATTGCCAGAAACCTCTTGCATCATTATAGGGATGACACGCTATACTGACGCAAGCACAGCAGGGGAGGTCTACAGGGATGCTACAGGTGAAAGTAAAAACTCGCGCCGTATGGGAACTGCTGGCTCGGAAGAACATGACCCAGAACGAGTTGGGCCGCAGGGCTGAGGTTAGCAGCGGCCATCTGTCGCAGCTCATCAATGGCGAGCGGTTTCCCTCCCCGGCGGTCAGGCAGAGGCTGATGAATGCCCTGGCCCCAGTCAATTTTGACGACATTTTCGAGATTAAGGAAGAGTCAGATGGCAGAGGGACCGGCGCAAATGAGTCCAGAACAGAGGGAGCAGCTCGAGGGCGGCCTGCGGATTCTGGCGCGGCTCATCGCACGGGCGTACGCCAGGGATAGGGCCGCGGTCCAAGGCGACGGCCGCGGCCATCCCGGGGGTCTCCCTTCCGAGAGTTCAGGCCCTGGTACCACCGGCTGCCCTTTGCACGAGAACCCTGACGTGGGAGAGCACCCCGGCGGGGTGAGCCGGGCCCAGGGATGAATACCAACTACAACCCAAGTATCAGGGCAGCGTGTAGCGTAGCCCCAGGTCTTTGAAAGGAGAGGAAATATGACGACCAAGACCGAGGAAACCACCAATATCATGCTACGGCAGATCCGAGAGGTGGAGAGGATGGACGAGGAGCAGATCCTTGCCGAACTGCAAGGAGACCCCGACATTGTCCGTGACCTCGTGTACTCATTCGGGGACCGCGGTGGGCGGGCGCAGAAGGGCCTGTCCTACGCTGGGACCAGAGAGGTGCTGTTCATGCGCGGCAACATCCGCCTGGCGGAGCCGGTGGTCACCGAACACCGTGACTACTCAGCCCCTGACGGCGGGTACATCCGCGCCATGGCACAGGCCACGGACCTGGAGCGAAACATCTCCATCTGGGGGGGAGTGCACCAGCCCTACAACCAGTGGGTGTGGCTGGAGGACGAGGAGACCGCCAGACGCGCTGGCCGCGACAGGAAGGGTGAGTACCAGCAAGACCCCCACGCCTTCGAGAAGGCGATCGCCAAGGCCCAGCGCAACGCTATCAAGAACGTGCTGCCAGCCAGCGTCATTAAGGCCATTATCCAAGAGTGGGACCGCGTCGCCAAGGGAGGCAAAGGCCGAGCAGCCGGTCGCGCCCAAGGGCAGCCAGCGCCCGGTCCCAAAATAGTAGCCCCAAAGACCGGAGAAATCGTCGAGGAGAAGTCGGTCTCCGAGGCAAAGGCCCCACCCAAGCCAGCTAGAGACCTGGCCACCATCACCTCGCTCAACACGTGGCAGAAAGCCTGCTTTGACGACTTCGGGTTACAACCCGCACAGGCGGCCGAGAGAGCCGGATACGGGCATCCCAGCGACATAGCTACAATCGAGGCCCTGCGCCAGGCATATCAGCAGATCGCGGCAGTCTATTCGAACAATGGGTAAGACCGATGCCCCGTCGAAAGAAGTGCGATGCCTGCGGGATTCGAATTGGGCCTGGCTTTGTTGAAACCGAGTTGGTGAGGATGGAGGCGCGGTGGACCCTGGGTGAAACGTCGACCAGGGTCCACACCAGCCGGCTGCGTCTCTGCTCCCATTGTGCAAAGGCAGCGCCGATACGCATCCTGCACCTTTCTGAGAGGGCGGACCTGCGCGTTGAAGTGGGGGCCTGGGCCCAAAAGGATGGCAAAGGTTAGGTCACGAGGGAACTAACCATGAGCTGGAAGGCAACAGCCTGGGCTAAAAGCACCCGTGGACACAGAGGCATGTCAAGCAAACTGTTGCTTCTAATCTTAGCCGACTACCACGACGACGAGAGGGATATTGCCTGGCCATCTCAAAAGCGTTTAGCAGAAGACTGCGAAATGCCCATCCGCACAGTACAGTATGCCCTTCAATCCCTGGAACAGGACGGGTTTATTTCAACCCTCCAAAAGGGCAACCAGTACCAGCCCACCCACTACCGCCTTAACCTTTCGACCGTCCACGCTCAGATACGTGAACCCGCAATGGTTGCGCCTGCTCAAGCTATTGCGCCTGCACAAAGCTATGAACCCGCAATGAGTGAACCCGCAATGGTTGCGCCTGCAAAAGTGAACCCGCAACCAAATGAAAGTGCAAAAACAAAATCAGATACGATTTTGTTTACGAGCCTCCATTCCCCTCCCCTCCCAACCACCCCATTAGAGCCTCCAATAGATATATACGTGGAAACACTCAAGATTTTGCAGAGCATCGAGGGTGCAACCTCTGATAGTGCCGAGGACACCAACTTATTGCACTGGCTTCAGAGGAAAGGTATTGGCAAAGAGTTGGCCGAAGAAAAAGCCTGGGCGATGAAGGCTGTTCTAATTCGCAATGGTTCTGGATGGCAGTATCAGAGCGCCACAGGCAAACGTCGCTATACCGATTTGCGAGCTGTCTTACGTGGTTGGATCACCATGAAAACGAGGGTAAACGACCATGTTGGCGGCCGGCCGCCGGCACGCCGAGTAGGAGCAAGGACGGATCCACATGACTTCGACGAACCCGAAGATGCCTGAGAAGCTTTTCTCCAATGTGGAACAGCTTGTGCGTGACTATGTCCTTGGGAAGTACCAGGGCGACTCCGCGGTGTGGCAGGAGAAGTTTGGCCAGGCCAAGACTCTTCGAGAGGTGCTGGACATCATGCGGCGGGACTTCCCGGAGGCGGTGCCTGTTATCAGCAAGGGAATCCTGGCTAGCCTGGGTGCTCGGGCAGAGGACTCGTTACGCGTGGAGCGCAAGCAGCAGCAGATGGTCGACGATGGAATAGTTCTGAGGGTGACTATCCCTGACGGTATTCCGCTTGGCCTTCCTGGCTTCAAAGAGTTCCTCAACCGGGACAACTCGTCGGTCAAGGCCGCAAAGGAAGCGGTGCAGGCATGGGCGCACGGTGTAGGCACGCCGCTGCTCACCCTGGCAGGTGTGACCGGAACAGGGAAGAGCCACCTGGCTATGGCGGCGGCTTTGGAGCTCAAGGAGCTTGGTAAGCAGGTGGTCTTCAGGCCTGAGAGCAACATGATAGGGGAGATCCACGCGGCCATGAAGGACGGCAGAGCAGAGGAGATCATCACCCAGTTCGAGGAGATCCCCTACCTGGTCCTGGACGAGCTTGGCGTGCAGGCAATATCGGTGGGAGGTTGGGACGACACGCTACGGGACAGGATCATCAACTCTCGGTGGCGCGGGGCCTTCTGGGGCTATCGGACCCTCGTTACGACGAACCTGCTGATTGAAGACCTGCCGGCGCGTATGGCCTCACGGCTTGGCGACACCCAGTGGGGCAAGCCGTATATCAAGATCAACGCAACGGACTACAGACGGCAGAGGAGACCATGAACGTCCGCTGCGCCCTGTGTGGCAAGGCGGTGCGGCCTGCACGCAGGTCATATCCTGTGGCAGATGTCGGCTGATGGTTTGACCCGAGTGTTGGGCGGTCCATAAGGCACACCAGGAGGCAGACGAATGAGTCCTATACGCAAAGGTGGATTGTTGAACCACACTACGACCATTGAGGCGTCCAAGACCGCTGGGGAGATCGTGGCGCTTCTAGTACGGCATGGCGCCCGGCAGGTGCTTATGGACTACGATGGCCGGGGACAAGTTATCGGCATTAGCTGGAGAGTGCCCACCAAGGGCGGAGATATTCCATACACGCTTCCCATAAACGCCGCCAAGGTGAACGAGATCCTGACAAAGCAGTACCACCAAGGCCAAGTGCCAAGGGCTGCGCTGCGGGACGGTCAGGCTGAACGCGTGGCGTGGCGGATCCTGAAGGACTGGGTTGAGGCGCAAATGGCCCTCCTGGAGACAACTATGGTCACGCTTGAGGAGATATTCCTCGGGTACATGCTGGTGGGTCCCGAAGAAACTCTTTACAAGAGAATGCTTCGGACTGGCTTCCAGCAGAAAGCATTGGGGCCAGGGAATAAGGAAGAAGTGCAATGAGAAAGGCCTGGGAGGCGAACGATGGGTGAAAAGACAGGGATCGCCTGGACGGATGCCACTTGGAACCCAGTCTACGGCTGTTCCGAGGTATCGCCGGGCTGCGACAACTGCTACGCAAAGCGCGACATGGCTCGCTTCGGCAAGCCCTGGAAGCTAACCAGGGCCAAACGTGCAACCTTTGAGGCGCCGCTTAGATGGAAGGAACCCCGGCGCGTCTTTGTTTGCTCTTGGGGAGATCTCTTCCACCCGCTCGTGCCCCAAGGGTGGATGCAGGAGATATGGGACATCATGCTGGCCACGCCACAACATACCTACCAGCTCCTGACCAAGCGCCCGGGTCGCATGGCGTGGTGGGCACAGGCACACTCTTGGCGCAACCATATCTGGGCAGGCACCTCTATCGAATCAGCTAAGTACCTGCCTCGCCTGGACGTGCTTGAGAGGGTTCCCGCCAAGATACGGTTTGCATCGCTAGAGCCGTTGCTGGAGCGCTTGGACCTGAGGCCTTGGCTTTGGCCACGGCATGGTGGCTATCCAGTGGGTCATGTCTGTAAAGGATGTCTAACCGCCCAGCCGCTTTCCTGGGTCGTTGCCGGCGGTGAGTCTGGTCCAAACCATCGTCCCATGCAGATCGAGTGGGTGCAGGACATTGCTGACCAGTGCACCGCCGCTCATGTACCGCTGTTCGTGAAACAAGGCGGCTCGCTCCGCCCAGGGCAACAGGGCGATCTGCCCGATAGCCTCTGGGCGATCAAGGAAATGCCAAGGGAGAACTGATGCAGGACTTTGATATCCTCCAGAGGGCCTACGAGCTGGAGACCGACCCGCGGACGGGTAAGACCATGAGGGTTCGGGGCTGGGAGTTCCACCAGGTGGGCCATGGAGTCAAGCGCGCGGAGGTGGAACGCCTGGTGGGAGAGGGGGTGTTGGAATACGTCGTGAAGGTGGCTGGGAACACATCGTACCGGTTGAGCGAAAAGGGCACTGGTCTAATCGCGGTCCAGGCGCAGCAGCACGAGGCCTCCAGGGTGCCAGCGGACTCTGTGATGAGCGCGATGGACCTGGTGGTGGGATTCGACGATCTGAAACAGGCAATAGCCCAGTCAGTCGAGGCCCGGCGCCGCACCAATTATCTCCTACAGGGTTCGCCCGCTTGTGGGAAATCGTTGATCCTGGAGGGAGTGCGCAGCGCCGTGCCGGATGCTTACATGGCCTTTGGGTCCAGAACATCGGGCCCGGGCCTGTCTGAAGCACTCTTTACCTACCAGCCCACTGTCCTGCTCCTCGATGAGGCTGACAAAATGAACAACGAGACCCTGGCCGTTTTGCTGGGCCTCATGGAGCACGGGGAGATATTAGAGACGAAAAGCCGGCAGTCCAGGGGGATTGTGCTCAACACCATGGTCCTTGCGGCCTGCAACCGCTCTGACAAGATGCCGGCTGAGTTCTTGTCCAGGTTTGCGCTCCATGCCATATTCCCGCCCTACACGCGGCAGGAGTTCCTGGATGTGTGCCAAGGATTTCTAACCCGCAGGGAGCAATGCCCGGTGGAACTGGCAGGTCTCATAGGAGAGAGGGTGTTTGACCTTGGCCTTGGAGACGTTCGGAAGGCGCGGGCGATCTGGCAATTGATGACGGCCCCTACCCATGATGAAGTGGAGCGCGTCGTAGCGCTTATGCTCAAATATGGCACTCCTCCCCCAGAGCACAGGCGGAGGAGACCACAAGCTGTAGGGCGGCTTGTGGGAATGTAAGGGGAGCAACACCATGGTGCTTAGGGTTGTGATAGGCTTCGGGAATGTCATCCCGCCGTCCGTCGTCACCGCCTTCGTGCATAGTCTTCAGACCCCTTTATCCGCCTCGACCGAGGCGGGGGAGCAAACCTCAGCGGAATGGGCTGCCCTGGCACATACAGAATGGCAACGCCAGGGCTTGGCGACTTGGATAGCCCCGCTGCCGAAGGAGAGTAGCAGCCCGCTGCTCTGAGGCGTAGCACTCGGCCTCGAACCGGTTGCTCCATGGGGGATGCCCAGCGATGTTCCGCTCTTCCTCGGCCGTGTAGGCGGCGAGGAAGTTGGGAACCGTCCGCCACTGCACCTGATGGCAGAGCTCGTGGCCGATAAGGGCTAGGCCGGTAGCCGTCTTGGGTGCATAGTAAGAGGGGTGAATGCGGATCAGCCCGGGCGATGGTGCTGACCCGATGGCCAGCCACTTCTGGGGAGCTATCAGGGTGAACACCATGAACCCTGTGAGGCGGGGTACGGTGACCTCAAGCTGCGTGTTATCAAGTACGCTGTCCGGGTAGAGGCCTCGGAGTGCGTCTCGGATGTCCTGTGGTAGCATACTTTCATTCCTTACTAGAGTTGGTACCACCTTGCGGCGTAGGCGTCGTAGAGAACCATGTATTCCTCGTAGGACAACCGGCCTCCAAAGTAGTCAAGGTAAAAGGCGTTGAGTATAGAAGTGAGCTGGTCATACGTCGTCGCGGCAGCGATTTGGGCCAGGTAGCTAGCGACAAGAGGGTTAGTTGGAGTTGGGGTAGGCGTCGAGGGTGCTGCGACCTGGTAAACGTTGCTATCCCGGAAGTTTACCCCGTATGGATTAGAAAGGTCGGCGAAACTTCTGCCTAAGTACACTAGAGCATCCACATTTCCTGGAGTCGTATCACTTGGTACCGTTGCGAGCAACGTAACCGTATACCGGGTAGGTGCTGCGTCACTCTGCAAGGTCACCGGCAAGTCGGCGAACGAGAAAGGTGTGCTGTACCCGGAGTATGCTAAAGCGATCCCTACATTGACGGTCCTGGCAGGTCCTTTGTGGTAGAAAGCCACAGCACCCCCAAAGGCGTCACCTGGGGCTTTTGTAATCATGCCCGTCCTCTACGTGTAGGTTACTGTTAGGCCACTAAGTTCATTCGCCCCTACAACGGCGTACACGTCGTCATCCCAGTTATTCACACCGTAAGGGTTTGGGGGTTGCGATCCGACCACAGGCTGAGAGTCACTGATGAACCTTTGTGCATCCTGACTCCCAGTAGTGGTGTCAAGTGGAACCGTTCCCTGCACAGTCACGGTGTACTGGTACCAGTCCAGGTCGGCCTTTACGGCAACCTGAGCCATGGCGTAGGCACGAGGGGTACCGTGCCCAGTGAGTTGAGCATACGCTATCCCTATTCCCACCCACGGGTTTGAAGCGGGGCCTCGGTGATTGAAGGTTATGACCGCACCAAATGTAGCTCCGGGTATCTTAGTGATCACGTTTCCTCCTTTAGGTGTACTTTGACGGCGTCTGTGTGGAAAACTCGAACTCTTGCTGTCCTGGCGGTGTCGGTGGTGTAGGTGTAGGCGCTGCCTCACCTTTCTTCTGGCCGAGGGCAAGAGCAGCCACGCCGGCTGCACCCGCCGCGATCAGAGCCACAACCGCTAAGCCTTTGCCTTTCATTTTCCTTCTCCTTTGCCTGCCATATTTCTCTTCCTTACGCCGGGTAAACGAGTGAGATGACGTAGGTGACTTTCAGTTGTCCCGTGTTCGGGATCGTCACGGTCGCGCCAAGCACAGTGCGCTCCACGGCGAATTTGGCAAGGACAACAGACGCATCGTTTGCAAGACAATAAAGGCTTAACTCATTTACATCAATAGGGCCTCCTGAGTTGTTGTTGAAGAACCTGGCGTGCGTCGTGGTCAGGGTCTTGGTTCCAGCATCATACGAGAGCACTGGAACCTCTCCCAGGACGTGCGACAGTTGGCCACCACCCGTTCCATTGAGGATTTGCGTTCCAAGCTTGAAGTCTTCAAAGGAGTAAGCGCCTAGACCGCTGCCCACTACTATCCCCTGGGTTGCGTCTGCTGTTGGGCCTCGTAAACCAGTGGTGGCGGCGCTTTCCACACTCACCCATGCGGCGTTGGTGTCTCGGCTCGCGTTATGTCCTAGTCCGATTGGGAAAGCACCAACGTCTGTTACACCAGCGGTGGTCTTTATGTTGACCGAACCTGCACCGAAGACGGCCGTGTTGGCGTCTTTGCCGGCTCCTTGAGAGAAGAGCCAGTTGTAGTAGTTCCGCACGGCGCTGTGAGCTCGTTCACTGTGGCGATGTATTAGGATCCCGCCTTGTTCAACCGGCTTGTCAAACACCTCAAGGGTCCACCGTCCTTGCAGGAACGGAATGTGCCGGCGACGGCTGATCTCTCCCATCAGGCGGAAGTCCTCTTCCTCCTCTCGGTTCACTATCGTGATGTCTTGGAAGAGTGGAAGGTCAATACTGGGCAGCACAATTGTTGCCATCATGTCAGGCTCCCTTAGTTGCTCTAACTTGGTCTATGTTGAGGATGAAGGCTCCCTTGTCAACCACCATGGTGACACCGTAGGAGATAACAGCTCCAAGCCCGGAGGCGTCTCCCAGGGCCAACGTGACCTGTGTCCAGGTTGCGGCCACGAGAGCCCCTAGATTCAGACTCTTTATAGGTGAAGCACACTGAGCTGAGTCGTCTAGGAGAAACACCAGGTCCGCTGAGTTGATCGTGACACTTGACCGTATCCACAGCTTGATGAAGTTGTAGGCCGTGAGGTCCATCGCGGCATGGGCTGCCGTTGCGAGCCTTCCATTAGCAGCCGCTACCGCAACATCCAGCTTTGCGCTTCCTGCCCCTATTTGAAACACCACGTTGTCGAGTGTTGAGACGACGTTTGCCCCGACGAATTCGTTCCACGTGAGGGCTTCGCAGTCGTCAATGAGCAACATGGAGAGCTCAGTCGCGGGGGTCAGGGAGGGAATTGGCGGTGCCAGGGTATGGGCGCTTATCTGCCCTCCGTTGCCAGCGTCAAGGTTTGTGTGTGACTCCACGATGGTCGGGATAGGCACGTGAAGGGGTGGAGGCAGGGATGTTTCAGCCAACATGTCAAAGATCCAGGCCACCATTGTGCCAACGACGCCAAAGATGTTCATAGGGAACTTGACGTTTGCCGGCACAAGGTCTACGTCAACAGCGGAAAGCCCCCCAGGATTCCCAGCGTGCCTTCCCTTTGGGTAAGCGTTCAGGGCTGGGTTTAATGCAACCAACGCACCGCCTGTTCCTTGTGGTGGGTAGCTCATTTACTCAGCAGCTCCTATTTCCAGAACTCTCAGGGCAAGGATCGTTCCGCCTGTTACGGAGTACCAGAAGTTGATGGTGTCTCCAGCAAGGACTGGGAACGAAAACATGTAAGACGCAGCGGCTACAAGGGCGGCGGCTTCGTAAAGGTTCTCGGAGATGGTGACACCAGCCCGCGTCCTTCTTATTCTCAGGATGCCAGCGTTTGAGAAACAGGCATAGACTCTGAACCATGATGGGGAGTTTGTCGGAGCGATGGCCGCTCCCAGGATGTCAGCGTCGGCGGCGGGTTCAGCCGTGTTGAAGACAAGGGCTTTGCTGACAGGCAGGAATTTTGCGAGCGTGCTTTCAACCACGACCGATGCCGGTGCAAGGAGACGAATTGCATATCGTGAAGTAGCATCCGGGACAGTTGTCCACCCCGTAGTTACGGTGATTACAGTAGCCGTATTGGACGCTATGAGGCGGTGTTGGCCCCAACCTGTGCCTTCGATTATCTCAACTTCTGTCAGTCCCAGGGACCAGATGTTTACAGGCCAGTCCTTCTGTGCATCGGTGAGTGTCAGTGCGCCGCCGGCACTGGCCGTACCAGTGTCCAGGGCAGTCTCCACCGCCTGGTTTAGCAGACGAGCGTTCTGATCGCCTCCCTGTACCATGACGCTACTCCTCCACTACTTCACAGGCCCCGTGTTGACCTACGGTGAGCGTCTCACGAGAGACGAGCAGATAGCATTGCGTGTCTGGGGCATAACCGGGGCCGGGTCGGTACGCCGGCACGTTGGGCGAAATTGGTGGCATGTGGACCTGTCGCCCTGTTTCTGTTTCCCATGCTTTGATGTTATGTCGCTGACAAAGAAGCATAGACACCTCATAGCCTGCCGGAGCGGCCAAGGTACGCCTGCTGCATGTTTTCCAGGGACCGCTGCAGGATAGGAAGGAATGTATCATCGAACATTGCCATCTCCACCAGGCACAGATTGACATCGAGAGTTATAAGAGCTGCCACGGGTGGCGCAACGGTGGCGTTGGTGACTTGCACCAGTATTCCAGTCCTGATGGGTCGGAGGGAGGGCTTGGGCACAACGATGGATTGGGTGGCGGCAAAGGGCGTTGCCGTGCCTGTTAGCTCGTCAATGAAGATGAAGCCTGTGATGAGGGGCGAGTAGAAGTCGCTGTACACGTGCACGTCCCTCATAAACCCTACCCACCCGGTCCTGATGGGGATGAGCAACTGGCCGGTGGTGCCTGGGAGGACCGCCAGTGGGACACGTGCAAAAGCGCCCTCCAGCCTGCCCGCCCCCTGGGATGCTGCGATCCCGTCCAGCAGGTCCAGTACCGATATAGGATGTCCTTGCTCGAATGTCTTTGTCGTCACGAGATCCCCCCCTATTGGACTCGGCGTCGGAGTTGGCGTAGGTGTTGGACTTGGCGTCGGCGTAGGTGGTGCTGCTGCTGCTTTTGCAGGCCGAGTCCCGAGGTATAAGACCCCAAGCGCACCCAGCGCGCCGAGTCCGACTACGATAGGCGTTTTGCTAGCCATCGTCGTTACGCGATCCCTCCCCGTACTATCTCGGCCAAGTCAGGGTTCGACGCAGGTGTGATGAGCCCCCACTGCATCCGCATCCAGTTGGAGATGGGGATGCGCGCAATGGTGAGCCGCACATTGTAGTTGGCCAGCGGGGCCCCGGCTGCCGTGGTGATCTCGATAGTGAGGTCTGTCAGAGCGGGCAGCCAGCAGGGAATATCCGCCGCGATATTCATGGCCCACGTGCGGAGGTCGTTGTAGTTCCGTGAGTTGTCACGGGAAATCCACAGGCGCGTCGCGTTTGCCGCCAGAGCGTCTGTATCGGCTGCGATGCCTACCAGGACCAGTACCTCGTTGCTGCGTGGAATACGCTTGAGCACCGTGGTGCGGATGCCTGGCGTTACCGTGGGGACAGTTATAGCGTGGACCTCGCGGGTCCCCAGGGAAGGATAGTAACGGTCCAGGCGGAAGTTCAATGGGCTTGGCAGCGTCCCCTTCGCCACCGCGTCGAACAGGCTCCGCTTCTTGGCCAGGGCAATCTCCTCGGGGGTCAAAAACGCCTCGGGCGGACGACCCTGGTTGGCCATGATCTTGTCCGCTACGCTGGCCTGTAGGATGGCGAGGCCAAAGGACACGCCCTGGGCAACCACGGGGGCGGCGGTGGTGTTTACTTCGGTAAACTCCCAGAAATCGGTAGCCAGGTAGTCCATGTTGGTGGGGACGACACTGGCCAACGCTTGGAGCGCGGGGGTGTCCAGGACGAAAGACAGGGAGTCGGCGCGTACCCGTACCTGCACCCCTGCTGTCTGGGTAACCCGCAGGTCCCTCATGCGGAGCCACTTAGCCTCTCCCACCTCCTGCTGTATGCGGGTGATGAGGCCGATGGGCGCGGCGAGCTCCGACCCCGCCGCGATGTTGTTCACCTCAGCGAATGGAATTATCTCCGGGTACAACCGGGCATTCTTAACTACACCAATTGGGTCAGCCATGTGGCAACTCCTCCACGTGGGTTATTTGGTTGTGGGGCTACGGCACTGCTTGACCGCCCTCCTGCTCGTACACCAGCTCCAGGAGGTCCCCCAGGAGGGTGTTGACCGACAGGGAGAACGTCCTGTTGGTGATGAGGGTCGGCACGGCCGCCACGATCGGGGTGGCGGCTGGGTTGTTCTGGACACCTGTCGCGCCCGCGCCAGGTACTGTGTGGAGTGCCGCAGCGCCGGCGTCGTTCAGAACGTTGAGTCCTGCAGGCAGCCCAAGGGCATTGGCCACCGCACCACCAAGGCCCTGGCTCACTAGGTCGTGGGCATGGGTCGCGCGCAGGATCTGGGCGGTGCTCACCCGCCGCATGTTGGCGAACGGAACGGGCAATGTTATGGCGCCCGGGGTCGCGATTGCGCCTGGAACGAATGTTGCTTTCTGCATGTTACCCTCCCTTACAATTCGACGCGGATGCCGCCCAGCGCCACGATGGTGCTGAGAGCCGCCGCCAGGGCACCGTTGTCGAGCACGAACGGTCCACCCTGCTCGTTGAGGATGAGATACGGGCTATCGAAGTCGGCGAGTGGGTAGTAGAAGGCCCCCACCGCTGGTGGTTCCTTGGGCACCACGCTGCCGAACTGGAAAGGGTTGTTCAGCCGCGTGGCAGGCCAGCCACCCACTGCGTTCTGCAGGTAGCGCGGCCGGTCGAGCCCGTCGATGTAGAGTCCCACCCGGGCGATGTTGTTGTCTGTCGTGCGCAGCCCAAGGGAGCGCACAATAAGCGCATCCTTCTCTGTGAACCTGAACCACAGGTTCTCGATGTCTCCCACCACCTGGCCCGCGATGATGGAGTCGAAGAAGTAGCGCGTGTTGGGAGTGGTCACTGCAAGGTTCTGCGCGAACCTCATGAAGGGATAGATGCTGGGCTTCGACTGGTTCCGGCCTCCGGGCAACTTGTCCCAGTCGGCCTTGGACAGCCCGACCGCCTTCGACGCGTTCACTACGCGGCCTGTGTGCCTATCCTGGAAGGGCACTACCGTGAGGGCCGCGATGCCAGCGAACTTCACCAGGTCGGCCTCGCGATACCGGTAGCCATAGGCGCGGTAACGCCTGGGCTGCGTGATGGGGCCGCCGGGGCCGGCTACGCCGTAGATGGAGAACGTTTCCTTCACCTTGAGGGTGGTGGAGAGCATTCCCTGTGCGGCCACGGGCGGGGCCCAAATAGGCAGGCCGAGGGAGACCAGACGCCTCCCCATGTTGTTGGGCCGTGTGCGGTCCTGAGGCGGCGCCAGCAGGTTGTCGTCCCGACCGTTGAACTGAACGTAGTTGCGGAGATCCTGCCCATCCACCACGGGGTAGACGTATAGCAGATCCTCAACAACGCCTGCGGGGGTCACCGGGGGAAAGACCTCGATCTGGTCGATCTCCCACACCTCGTTGACCTCCGGGCGCGTCGGGTTCGGCTGCTCAGTGGCACCTGCCGCTAGAGCAGTCACCTGGAGGGTGTCAAAGAGTACTTGACGCTCTGGGTATTCCATAGCTGTTTACCTCCTTTCTCCAATCTCTACTGCAAGCCGCTTTCCCACACGTTTATGGGAGAGCCGAAGTAGGCGCCGGGAGCCTCTCGTCGCTCACGCGCTACCTCGCGGAGGACGTAGCCGCGGGACGGCGTCGCCTTGGGCTTCCGGAATCCCTTGGTCTCGATACCAAGGATGGTGTCTGCGAGCATGGTAGTCAGGCGACGGCCTCCGACGGCCAGGCCGGCAGCGGAGAGATCGCGTCCCCCCTGGCTCTCCTTGAGCATGTCCATCCCGTACAGGACGGGACCGACCACGCCTACTCCAATGTCAGCCACCACGGGGAGCCAGTTGATGATGGGGTTCAGTTTGGTGGTAGCGGGCTTCGTGCCCGCCGCGATGTCCTCGGCCAAGACCACCTCGGCGTTGGTCTTGAGGCTCTCAAAAGCCCCTGACGCCACGCCGACTCCAACAGGTACAAGTATCGTAGTAAGACCGAGTCTTGCCATGTTAGACCTCCTTTACGTCTTCTTGAGTTTGCCTACAAAGATTGTTCCTACCAGAAGGGCGCCACCCACTGCCGCCCAGAGCCACGGGTTGAGCGCGTTCTTGAGGACCCCTGGCGCCTTTATTGCCAGCGTTGTCACGGCGATGGCGCCGGCGATGATGGCCAGGCTCACCGCCACAATGACGATGAGAGCCGCGAGACCGATCTGGATCACCCCAGGATAGGGAGATGCCTCCACCCGCGCTGGACCCACCGTGCCACTGGGAGTCCACAGGACGATTTCCCAGTTGTCATAGAGGAACGGGCTGGTATCCACGTACATCCACAGGCCCAAACACTGGCCTCTGAGCGCCTCCTGTATGGCGAAGTCAGCCGTCGGGAACACCGCGTGCCAGGCACCGGGCGGCATGCCTCCAAGCGCCCGGGTATTGTGGAACCTGTGCTCATCAACAGGCTGACCAGCGTACTGCTCCAGTTCGGTGCCCTGGAAACTCCGTACAAGGGTGAGAGCCATGATGGCCTACGTTACGCCGAACTTTCGCTTGGTCGCGGCGCTTGGGCCGTGCTTGCCCAGTTCCCTGGAGCAGTCCGACGATGCCTGCACGAAGGCTTTGCGGACTGCCGGATTCTTCCTGCCACCCGCGCCCTCAGGAGGCTTCGGGTATTCCTTGCCCTTCAGCTTGCTGCCGATGCAGGCGCTAAAGGCTGAGGCAGCGTGCCCTTTCATGCCCACCAGGACGCGGGCAGCCTTGACTTCAATACCGCTTAGCTTGAGTTTCATTTGTGACCTCCTTTTTCCTTTCCCGTTCTTGTAAACTACCGAAACGACCAGGGTCTATACAGATACCTTCACCTCCTTCTTTGGAAGGCCCACCGTTGTTTCCTCCATCGCCATGGTGGAGAAGAGGTTCCCCTCAGAATCCACGATGCACAGCTGGGGGAAAATAGACACATCCTCGTTGAGCATCATCGCGTCCACAGCTATGCGGGCTCCTTCATCGTCCGTCTCGACCTCTTTGACCTCTATCTCACCACGGTCTATCCATGGCTTCAGCTTCTCCTTGGCCTTCGGGCAGAAGCCACAGTCGACGCTGGTGAGGAGCACGATGCGCATCATTTCTCTACCCCCACGTGTTCCAGCTCTTCTGTCCCCGTTATGCGCTTCCGGAATTCACGAATCGCTCTTACAGCCTCGCCCACGTACCACTCGTCGTACTCGCCAGAGGCCGAAGCCTCTGCGGTCAACCGGGGCTTGCTCTGGTCCATCCACTGGAGGAGACCAAAGTAGGCAGGGTTGTCGTCCATGGTCATGAGCTCCATGACCTTCGCCTCAATGGAGAGGGGGTGTTTGCTACTACAGCAGTCACAAGCCTTCCCTTCAAGCTTGCACCGATCTAAGAGGTCGTCCTGAAACTGGAGGAGCTCACGAGTCAGGCGGCGCTTGAGTGCCACCACGGTCTCGGCAGTAGTAGGCCAGTCACGGCTCGGCGCCTCGGTCAGTTCGGTCGATTGAACCGCTGCGGTGCTACATGTGGGGCAGCTCTGGCCCGACCGCTCGGCTACGGATATGCAACGCTGCACCAACCGCAGTACGCCCGCCAGGCTCTCTGTACTCTGCTCAGACTGGAGCCGCTCGGTCATATCCTGGAGCACCCGGCCAAGGAAGCGGCCCATCTCCCCGGTTGCCTTCGCCTGCTCCAGCAACCCACGAACGGCGGCGATGGCACTTGTGGAAGATGGGACAGTCCCGCCCTGGGGCAGGTGCGCCAGAGTGGCCCGGAGTTGGAGCTCAGCCTTGCGCAGCGCCTCAACGGCTTCTAACCGCGCAGATGGAAGAGAGTAGACCGGTTCAGGAACCGGCGTCCCCCCGGAACCGTGAAGGGCAGCCTTGAACTGTCGCTCCACCACTTGCTCCAGCCTGGAAGCTGACGGGGTGGGCTTAACGGCGAACAGGGCCGACAGACCATGCTCGACAGCCCAGCCCACACCCTCAGAGGCCAGGTTGAACGCAACGTCCGGGACAATTCCAGCACGTGCCATAAATGCAAGCCGCCTGCTTTAGCCGTCTGTTGTTGATTGTGGGAATGGGTCATGGCACGCGTCAAACACAACATTATCCTCCGCGTTATCTGGCAATGTTTTCCCTTGTTATTCAGCAGTGTTTTACAGATTGCCAGCCGTATCTGTGGAGATTCAGTGCGTTTGACAGCGGTGGGGAGCCTTTGTACGCTTACCAGTAGCAGCTCCAAGCCTGTTTGGCAGTTGTGGAGGAAGAGCATGGACCCTATGTTGGAGAAACTGTTCAAGGATTCAGCTGGCCAGGCCCAGTTCAAGAATGCCGTAGCAGCCGGCATCAAGATGTCTATCGGCAAGTTCTACGAGGCCAAACGGGAGTGGCTCGCCTTGCAGTCCCCAACGGGCAGTACAGCCGAGGGAAAATCGAACGAGGACGACGACGACGAAGGTGCGGCGGGTGATGAGGAACGCCCTTCCTCTGCCGTTCCAGAAGCCATCGTCCCTCCTGCGACGGGCGCGCCACAGAAAGGCGGAGCAAGACCAGGCCGCCCCGCCGTGGTGCAGAGCGGTGACCATCTGTTCTTTACTATCCCCGTCAACTTCAGGCCCGAGGTAGTCGCACTCTACAACTCCTCACGAGAGCTGGGGCTTAGCGACAACCTGTCCACGTGGGTAAACTCCTGCATTGAGGGGTTCTATGAAGGCAATGGCATGAGCCTGGCACTACTGTATGGCCTGGTAAAGGAGGTCCCAGACGATGAAAAAGCTATCCTTAGCGGACTTTATGACAGAGTACAGATTGACGCCACAGGCAAGGTCCAAGTCAACGGACCCACTCCTGGAGATTCAGAACGAACAGTTGCGGAGCAGGGTGGCGCGGATACGACAGGAGCGGGCGGTGGGGATGGAAACGGAGGCCCGGCGGGAGAGAGTTGAGGATGAGGCGGGGCTAGCGGGGGCTGAGGCCACCCGGGCTGAGGCGCAGACCAAGCGAATCAGGGCAGAGACCGAAGGCCTCTTGTCAGCACACGAGGCGGTCCAAAGCGTCCCACCTGACCAGCTATACGCAGACGTTCAGTCCGCCCTGGTAGGCCAGGGCTATCCGGTAGACTCCGCACGCATCATTGCCAAACGCATCGCCTACACTAGCAAACCAGCAGGTGGCGAGGAAACCAGCATAATCGAGGGGACTCTCAAAGAGGTGTTTACGGACTGGGTCAAGAAGAAACTCCAGGAGAAGGAGGGAGGAGAGGCCCAGGAACAGCCTGAGACGGCGTCAGACCGCGTCAATAAGCTCCTATGGACAGATTTCGAGGGCTACGCGAAAAGGCGGCTTGGCCTCGTCCCCCCATCGGATGCTGCGGAGGCCGAGGGAGCCACGCCGAGACGCCCCCTATCGCTGGCAGAGATGCTCCGCCAGAAGAAAGAGGAGGACGCGGCCATAAAGGATTTCTTCACCCCCCTGACTGCCCAGCGGCGCGAAGAGAGTCTGGTATCGTTCGACGCTGAGGATCTGCCCAAGAATGTGCCCTCCTCCATGGCGGTGGAAATGTACCGCGAGGTGCTGCTGGACCGACGTGAGCGGGAACGCATCAAAATGGAGCACGAGACGCAAGAACGACGCACCAACGTGATCGAAACCATCGGTAAACAGGTCGCAGGTGGCTTCAAGCAGATATCCCGCAACCTTCGCGTGATGGAGGTAGAAGAGGCCACCGGGAGTGCCGGTGGCGAGGGCGTAGAGGTTACCGCCGTGTGTCCCAAATGCCAGCAGAAGTCCGTCCCGGTCTTCGGTCGCAAGCCAGGTGACGTGGTTGCCTGCCCCCTCTGCTCCACCGAGTTCAAGATAGGTGACGCACCATAATGTTGGGCCGACTGTGGACCGCAACCAAGGCATATGCCGTCCAGGAGTACATCGCAGGCTACTTGGAGGAGTACTTCGCCAACGCCACGTTCGAGCAAGTGCTACGGCTTGCCCGGAGCGGCCACGGCTGGGACGCCATCTCCCCAGGCCACAAGCAGCGAATGACCCTCATGGCTCGCCAGCATAAGGCAGCCCTGGCAACAATCACCATCGGCGATGTCTACAGGTGGCTCGTCGATGCCAACCCCGAGCTGGCAAAGCAGATGTTTGCCGATCGGGAGATCATCTCCTGGCTCGGCAAGCTCTGGCAGGAGTTCGTGACGATGAGGGCCAGCGTACCGAACGTCTGAACGTAAAGGATCCTATGGCAGAGATCGATATAGACGGCTTTTTGGAGAAGGTGCGCCTGACTCGCCAGAAGGCGACGTACAAGGAATACCACAAGACGCTAGCGCAGTACCTGTCATGGCTGGGACAGCGTGCACCAGACAGGCAGAACGCAGAGGAGTTCATTATCGACCTGGCCCGCCGTGGCTTGGCACCCAACAGCATCATGCGTCATGCTGCTACCCTCAAGGGGCTCTTCAGACACTCTGGGCTCTTTCTCTATGTCCAAACACCCTCGCGGGTGAAGCGGCTGCCCACGTGGCTAGAGGAGAAGGAGATGAACGAGCTACTCAAGGTGTGCGAGGATATGTCCGCAAGTGTCCCTGGTCGCCGCTACCTCTACCCCATGGTGGTCACTATGATCGCCACAGGGATGCGCGTGTCGGAGATACTGACACTCAGCCGCCAGCAGGTCCTTCCAGGAGGCCGCCTGCGCCTACTGCGCAAGGGCAACGCTGAGGGAATCGTTGCTATGGAGGACGAGGACGCTGCCGAACTGGAACGCTGGATGGCCCCCAACGGTAAGCCCCAAGATAGGGTGTTCGCCGGCATCTCTTATTCTATGTTCCAACGGGACCTACGGGACGCCGCCCGCATGGCCAGAATCCCCAAGAGCATTCGCCCCCACAGCTTACGCCATACCTGCGGCACTATGATGGCCCGCGCAGGCGCGCCGGTGGAGGTGATAGCAACCCAACTTGGAGACACGGTGGAGAACGCCCGCATCTACATCCACCTAAGCGCCAGCACAACCAAGGCTGGCCTGCCTGGGGTCCTCAAGAGCATGCGAAAGAGCAACTAAGATGGCCAAAGGTCGTGGTGGACAACTCGTAAGGCCCGGCGTAGTCATCAGAGAGGAGCTGTCCCGCGAGTCACCCCTGTCCATCTCGGAGCTTTATCGCCGCTATCGTAGACGCTTCCTCGATACCTACACGGCGATAGGGCGCGAAAGCAGGCCCGGGACCTATCACTCTTTCCAGAAGCTGCTATGGATGGCTCAGCGACTCCAATTGCTCGAGTTCGTAGACGAAGTGCCACCAGTGGGTACGGCGAGATACTACGATGAGCAGGGCCAGCCACACGGGAGGCCGATAGACGATGCGCTCAGACAGCGCCTCCAGGCCAGCGGAGACTTCCACAATCAACGGCGATTCCGACTATCAGGCCAGGCTTCGAGCAGCGGCCTCTGGCTAGACCTGACTGCCGCGTTCAAAGGACTGTTCCTGGAAGCGCCCACCATAGAGGTCTTGCCAAAGCCCTTGCCTGCTCTGCCACCACCACCCAAAGCCCCTACCATCACAACGGCAAAGGAGAGGCCAACACCAAAGCCCAGACCGGTAATCCCTCCAACACTAAGCTACGAGGACATACAGGATATGCTGGCCCACTACCAGCAGCTCGGCATCAAAGACTTTCAGTCTATCCTGGACGGCTACCTGGCCCTCATCGTGGAGTTCGAGGCCAAGCCGACGAGACCAAGCCTTGAGTCACTGCGTAGCCTTGACATCGCCATCTTCAACGCCATGATCGAGCGCATAGAGCGCGCCCCAGCACGCATGCGTCTCCTCCTTGAGCAGATGATCAACAACATGATGGAAGCCGGCGAAGCCTACGACGACCTGGTGAGCGCCCTGGCAAGAGGCGACCGCAAGGGCTTCTCCGCCGCCCTTCAGATACTGAAGAAATGCTGTGTGAAGGTTGTTGAGACATAGCCGCCGTGTCCGCGCCATCCTCTAATCCCCCCACTCACACATCCCACAAGCCCCGCGCAGCCAATTCTGGCGCATCGCCTGTCTCGCAGTCCCTAAGCGGCAGTACAGCCGAGGGAACGCAGGGCGAGGCCGTCCTTCCCCTATTTGGAGAGGGCCTTACCTCCCTAGGCGCTTGCAAGGCACCAAGACCCAGTGCGCACGCCCATGCGGCCCAGTCTTTCCATACGCTGTAATATACGCTACAAAGTACGCTGAAAAGTACGCTAGAAAATACGCTGGAAAATACGCTGGAAAGTACCTTGGAAAACAACGCTCGTGCAACGCTTCTGCAACGCTTCTGCCACTGAAAAGTAGCTAGCCGTGCAACGCATGAAAGCACTACCGGAACCACCCACGCCAGAGGAGATTATCCTCCTGGCCAGAACCATCGGCTGCCGCCCAACGAGCCTCAAGGCAAAGGTCTTCGCCTACTTCGCCAAGGGATTCAGCCCACAAGAGGTAAGACTCCTGCTGCCAAGAGCAAACCGAGAAACCATCCGCTCCTACTGGGACCAGTGGGCTGGGCAGAGCTAGGTTGCCGAAGCGCTTCCCCTTCCTGACGCCCTCCTAGGGAGGACTAAAACAATACATACTGTTATAGGAAAGATAATAGACATTATCTAACCTGCTAGACTGGCTTTGCTAGATTCAATTCTAGCTTGCACCTTGAAAACCGAATAGACGCAAGCTGCCAGCTATGGCAAGCTGCCAGCTTCAAGGCAAGGCGACATCCTGCAATCGTTATTGATTGCATGGGGGTCTAGGGCATAGGTACGCCGACGATTGGCCGATAGCTGCAACCCCCCGACGTGTCGGGGTTGAATAGGTTGCGACGTTCACCTAGTAGAGCATTAGCCAGCTTGAAAGGTTATCAACGTCTAGGTGATACCCTAGCCACTAACCACAGATAGCAGATAGCTGTGGGATGCTGAAGTCTATTCCTAGA
>JAUSCR010000031.1 GCA_030651175.1 Dehalococcoidia bacterium | reverse complement strand
TAAAGGATATGATCTTATCATCATCGGCGGTGGAGCAGCCGCCTTCGCCGCAGCGACCAAGGCGGCAGACCTGGGAAAAACAGCCCTGATGATCAACAGCGGCCTTCCGGTAGGGGGCACCTGTGTCAACGTGGGGTGCATACCCAGCAAGCACCTGCTGACGGTGGGGGATGAACTCTACTACTCTCAGCAATCCCGGTTCCGGGCGCTGCATCACAGCCCCAAGCCAACCTTTGACTTCCGCCTAGCCATGGAAGAGAAGGACGTGCTGGTGGCCACGGCACGCCAGAAGAACTACATCAACGTGCTGGACCACTTGGATGGCGTCACCTATGTGGAAGGCAAGGCCCGTTTCGTAGGCCCCACCAGCGTTGAGGCCAACGGCGAGACCTACCAGGCCGACAAGATCCTCGTCGCCACTGGCTCCTCTACCAAGCCGCTGCCCATAGCCGGAATAGAGCAGGTGAAGTGGCTGAACAACGTCACCGCTCTGGAGCTAGAAACGCTTCCAGAATCTTTGGTGGTCATTGGCGCCGGGCCTCTGGGCCTGGAGTTCGCCCAGATGTTCGCTCACTTCGGCAGCCAGGTTACGGTGCTGGAGGCCTTGCCACAGATTCTACCGAAGCACGAGCCGGAGCTAGCCCAGGAGCTACAACGATGCCTGGAGGAGGAAGGCATCGCCATCCACACCGGCGTGCGCGTGGAGCAGGTGGCCGAGCGTGAAGGCACGAAAATCGTGACCTTCCGCAAGAACGGAAAGCCCGAGACGATAGAAGCACAGGAGCTGTTGCTGGCGACCGGAATCCGCGCCAACACCGCTGAGCTGGAACTGGACAAGGCAGGAGTGCTGGCGGACAGGAACGGCTTCATCCAGGTGAACCAGTACGGCCAGACCGACAACTTCAACGTGTACGCCGCTGGCGACTGCGTCGGCAAGATGCCCCTGGAGACTGTGGCAGCCAAAGAGGGAGCGCTGGCGGCGGAGAACGCCCTGACCGTAGCAGTACGCACCGTCAACTACGACCATGTCCCCCACGCCGTGTTCACCAACCCCCAGGTGGCCTCTGTGGGCTTGACGGAAGAGGAGGAGATGCAACGGTTCAACACCTGCTCGTGTCGCACCATCTACATGGACGCCGTGCCCAAGGCGATGGCAATTAACGAGGAGCGAGGCGTCTTCAAGATGGTCATCCACCCGCGTAGCTCCAAGATTCTGGGGGTGCATATCGTCTCGCCTCATGCCGCAGACCTGATCCACGAGGCGGCGCTGGCGGTGAAGTTCGGCCTGACCGTGGACGACATCATTGACACGGTGCACGTGTTCCCCACCTTGAGCGAGGGAATAAAGCGTGTGGCCCAGGCTTTTACCAGAGACGTGAGCCAGATGAGCTGCTGCGTGGAGTAGGCTTAAATGAAAAGCTTCGGGGGCATCGCTGCCACGGCGGTTCTGATTGCGGCTTTGGTTGTCTTCGCAAGCTGTGGCCGACCTGTCACATCCGAGGACACGGTGAGTAGCAGTGCCGGCGGCGGGCCGACGCTTGCCGCTATTGTCCTTGAAGTACCCACAATCTTCTGAACTGGCTGTTGGCCTCGGGTCGAGGCCAGTGCCAGGAGTGTGTCCGGAGTGAAGGAAGTGAAGTTCGACGAGGAAAGAATCCAGAGGGTGATTATCGTCTATGACTCTTCCCAGACGAGCCCTGAAGCCATTGTCGCGGCTATTGAGAAGCGTGGAGATAAAGTGACGAGTATGACAGAGGTGACTGAACCATGAATCAAACTGGCGACACGCAACTGGCGGAAAGCTTAGAGGGCACGGAGCAAACCCACGGAGGCGTCCTGTCCAGGCTAAGACAGGCGCTGCCGTCTGTGGGGCCGGGTGCCGTCGGAGGAGTGATAAGTACCGTATGCTGCCTATTACCGGCAGTGGCTTTGGCCATCGGCCTTACCGGAGGCCTGGCGGCGGCGTTCGTAAACCTAGGAAGGTTCAGGGTTTACGGGCTGTTGGTCGGCCTCGGGATTACGGCTCTTTCCATGTGGCTTTCCCTTCGCCGTAGCCGGCAGTGCTGCACTCCCGAAGAGTACAAGCGCCGGCAGATAGCCGTTCCCCTGACTATGCTCGTCTCCTTCGGTATCGTCTACGGGTTGGTAATGTACCTCGTGCTGCCGCTGCTCCACAAGATGGACTGACGTTCTGGGGAGACAGGGCAACACACACAGAAGCGAGGCAAGCGGTTTACGCCGACACGGGAGCCAGATGATCTGCTGTGTGGAGTAGAGGCGGGCAGGGATGCTCTACGATCGTTGCTCGCTGCTTCACAGCCTGTCACGAAGATTGAGCCTGGCCCTCACTGCTGCGGCCGCCGAACCGGCGGTTATACTCCCGGATCGTTCAGTTGTCCATGATGACGGGAATGCCCACAGCGCGGGCCTTCTCCGCCGACGCTTCGTCCACCACCCCGTCCTGCATCCAGATGAACTTGACGCCCACTTCGATGGCCTCGTCCACCACCGGTGCGACCAGCTCCGAGCGACGGAACACATCCACCATGTCTATGGGCACAGGCACCGACTTCAGGTCAGGATAACATTTCTCGCCTAGCACCTCGCCTGCTACCGCAGGATTGACCGGGATAATGCGATACCCGGCCGCCTGCAGCCCCCGAGCTACTCTGTGGCTGTCCCGTTCAGGGTTGGGGGAGAGCCCCACCACGGCAATGGTCTTGCTTTCCTTTAGCTGTCTTTCCACCAGGTCTGCCATGCTCACCTCCTGCTGTGTTACATCAGAAACTTTCAACCCACGTCCAGCTAGCCAATGTTACAGAAACAAGCCTATGCCTACAAGTGGCCATTGGCTGTGTTGACAACTTCGGGTGTGCACCGCTCATGGTGAGCCTGTCGAACCATGTGAGCGGGTGATGTCAACAAAGAGCTGCCAACTCAAGGCCATTCTACCGCCACACCCCCAAACTCCACAACCAACTGCAATCCTCCAATGAAAGCTGAGAAGCGCGCCAATCATGTCCATGGTAAGGCGCAGTGCGTGGACGGCTATCCTGTGAACGACAACCGCAAGACGCAGGAACGGTTGCACGACTTTTTGTCTGAAGGCAAGTCGTAGCCACATCTGCGGAACCAGAGTAGATGCGCATCTACTTCCGCCAATGGATATGGGCGATTCCTTCACAAATCGTCGCCAAACCCCTATCATTTCCCAGCAAACCTGTGCATAATAGACGACGTGGCCTTGCCAGGCAGCACCCAAAGAATAACCAGGACAGAATCACAGAATCAAGGAGTGGTGCTGACAAGGTGGGCCGTGATCTCGTTTATACATGATGGGTGACACCTGTAGGGTGTCCATAACCTATTATATTGGGCGAGCATATGCTCTTGACACTTGCGAAGTCCAATGCTAGGATGCCTGCGGAGCTTGCGGATTCTGTCCGCAAGGAGTCTGTGTTCTTTCTTTAGCGCCTTTATTATCGGTTGAGTGCCCATTGGAGGTGTCTTGCCATGCTCTTGACCAAGAGCCGCATTTCTGTAGCAGCTATTGCAATAATCTCACTTCTTCTTGCCTTCACCCTCTTCCGAGTGGCGGAACGCGCTAGCGCCGACAACGCGTTGGGGGTCATTCCTGGTGGATTCGGGGATACCACGGTTGGTAACGTAGTCGATGCGTGGGACTGGAAGGCTTCGGGCGCGAATATGTTTGTGTATCTTCGCCTTGACCCTGCCACCTGGGCGGGCAAGGTGTTCGGCATGGAGGTGTTCGTCGCCCCAGCCGTCGGCGCGGCGCCAGTGCAAACGCAGTACCTGGGCAGCTTTGGGGCCTTCCCCACAGGACAAACCATCTGTTTTGCGTTCACAGCTTCCAAACAGCCCAGCAATGCACCCAACAATGTGGGAATCCATCTCATCAAGAACGACCAGGCCAAGACATCTTTGCTGGTTTCACCCGGCCCCCTCAACACGGGCCTCCTGAACATGAACGTTACGTGTGCCGAGGCTGAGTCTGCGGAGCCTACACCTACTCCCACCAAGGCTGGGCCAGCCCCGACACCTACGGCTACGGTCAAGCCTCCAGTCACTGGAGACTTCACGCCGGGGTCCGGAATGCTTATGGCGCTCCTGCTGGCTGGCTTTGTGCTCATCACCACGGGCGGCACATATCTACTTCATACCCGCCCGTCGAGAGTTAGAAACTCCTAAACGATTCGTTAAGAAGCTTTGAAATGGAGCTTTGGTTAAGTTCCACGACTTGACAGTTTAGGCAC
>JAUSCR010000030.1 GCA_030651175.1 Dehalococcoidia bacterium | reverse complement strand
CGATGTCCCTGCCCTGGGCTTCCAGCTCCCTGGCCTTTGCCAGCACGGCGAAAGCTGACTCTGTGCCCAGGTTCCCCATCCTGCGTGCCAAAACCATGCCAACCTCCTTGGGTGTGGTGTTTAAGCCTGGCAGGGTGATGAACAACCCTCTTCGACCATCCCCCTGCCCACCTTCCTCATACCTTGTCCCAAAAGTCCTTGACCTCATCCCCCTTTGTCCCCCTTCTCCTACAGGAGAAGGGGGAAGAGAAAAAGAGACCAGGGGACACCCCTGTTACCCCGGCAGGGGGCTTCGCCCCTCTGCACTCCCTGTTTTCCCGCAGCCTGTTAGGGTTGCGCAGGAATGGGGCACAAGGCGAACGAGCTTGCTGGGGGGGGCGCAGACGGCCCTCGGCTAGCGGTGGTAGAGCGCCAGCCGCTCCTTCTTCAGCTCATCGCCTACGTGGGCATGTATCGTATCCAGCATTTCAAAGTCCGATTCGGAGACGAAGGTGATAGCGGTGCCTAGTCGTCCCATGCGCGCCGTTCTGCCGATGCGGTGGACGTACTCCTCCACGTTATCCGGCATGTCGTAGTTGATGACGTGAGACACGTCGGGAATGTCCAGCCCTCGCGCCGCCAAGTTGGTGGCAACCAGCACCCGCAGTTGGTTCGCGCGAAAGCGGGCCATCACAGCGTCGCGCTGCGACTGCGGCATGTCGCCGTGGATGGCCTGGATGTCGCACCCGCGGCGCTGCAAGTGTTCCACCAACCTGTCCACCCCTAGTTTGGTGCGCCGGAACACCAGCGCCTGGGTAATTCGGCCAGGCTCCCTCAATAGTGCCTCCAGGGCCGCGGGGCGGTCCCTCTCGGCTACTTCGAAGTAGATCTGCTCAACCTGCTCCACCGGCTCGGCGTTCCCGCCTACAAGTATCCAAGCGGGTCCCTTCATGTAGCGATTTGCCAGCCTTCTGATGGGGCCTGGCATTGTGGCGGAGAATAGCATCGTCTGACGCGAAGAGGGCGTATGCCGCAGTATGCGTTCGATGTCGTCTGCGAAGCCGATGTCCAGCATGTGGTCCGCCTCGTCCAATACCACGAATCGGATCCGTTCCAACTGTATTGTGCCTCGCTCCATGTGGTCCATCAACCTACCGGGCGTAGCCACTATTACGTGGGCGCCACGCCGCAACGCCTCCATCTGGCCGATTATGGATTGGCCCCCGTAAATAGCCACGCTCCTCAGGCCACAGAACTTGCCTATGCGGGCCAGCTCGCCTCTGACTTGCACCGCCAGCTCCCGGGTTGGCGCAAGCACCAGCGCCTGTAGTTCTCGAACGCCTGGGTCAATCATCTCCACCAGCGGAATGCCAAAGGCGGCGGTCTTGCCTGTGCCGGTCTGGGCCTGGCCCACTACGTCCTGTCCGGCGCGCACCAGCGGGATTACCGCCTCCTGGATGGGTGTGGGAGAGGCATACCCCATGCCCTCCAAAGCCCTGGCCACAGCGTCCGATATCTCCATATTGCCGAAGAGATTGCCGAGCGAAGGTGTAGCTAGCGTGGGGCCAGCAGCCTGCGTTCTCCGCGGTCGCCGCGGACGGGGACGCTCTGATGGTGTGGGAGCAGGCAGACTAGACGCACTGGCAGGCGGAGGTGGCGCTTCCGGTGGTGCTTCCAAGGTGGCCGTGGCTACCCTGGCTTGGGTAGGTAATGGCGCCGGGGCGGTATCAGTCGAGACCTGGATGCCGCGCTTGCTGAATAGCGCACCGAGTTTCCGAGTTATTGTGTCGAGTATGGGGAGAACCTGCTCTGGGGTAGACTAGCGGGGAAGCCTGGTAGGAACAAGAGGTGCATCATCTATGGATGTGCGCCTCGCTGTAGCTCCTGTTTTCTGTTCCTCACTGCGAATACAGCTTAGCATATCTTGTGGCGTCCAGTCAAAAGCGAACTATGCCTGAGCCTGTAGAGCATCGTGGATAGGACTTGCAGGGATGTCATAGAAATCAAGCTGGTTCTCGATATCCTGCCATTCCATCCACCCTAAACTGAAATCCAGCACCAAGTCGTATCCTGGGTAAAAGTTGCGTGTGTACCAGCAGAGGCCGTCTTTGTCCTCTGCTAAGTAATAGCCAAGGCCAAACAAGACGGCCTCTACCGCCCCTTTATTCCATCGCTCAGGCATATTGCAGTTCTAGCTCACACTTGACACTGCGTCGCTCTGGTGGCTTAGGCAGCGCGCTCCCCTGCGTAGTGATGATGTGCTTTACCCCTAGCCGGGTTAAGTATTCTGTCATCTCATGCTCGTGTCGTTGGAGCGTACTCAACAGAGCAGAGACGGCACGCTGCTCAGCCTTCTCGCTAGAGTCAGCATAGACCGTTATGTTGAATGGGTTCGTGGTGGCAGCCCAGTAGCCATCTCGCTTACTTACCTGCAACTCCACATCCAATTTTACTCGCTTTGTCATACCCATATCTCTCTCCTCCTTCGGGCGTTCTGCACGTGTGCCTTAGCAGATGCCAACAGCGAGGTAGTCGGCTAATATGATAGTCGCCCCCCAAGACGATGCTGCCGTCAGTCTACACCATCATGTGCGCATGTCAACATGACCTTCCTTCATGCACATGCACTGAAAGGTTAGTATAACACATCTCGCCAAGCGGCCTTTATACCCCCATTGCGTCTCTTGCTATATTCGCTGCGGTGGCACTCTGAGGTGTGACACCTATATGGTTATATGATTGCTAAAGCGAGCTATGCCTGAGTTGGCTTTGCGGAAAAGCTCTCCCTGAACAGGCGCTACGAAAGCGCCAGGATGCCCAGCTCGGCGTATACCTCCGCCACGGCCCTGGCGGCCCTGTCCCAACTCATGTCCTGCGCCATGGCGTGGGCCTCTCTCCCCATGCTCGCTCGCAAGGCATCGTTTGCCAAAAGCACCTCCAGCCGGTCGGCAAAGGCATCGGGGCAATGCCATGCAACCAGATAGCCAGAGCGGTTATCCCCAACGATGGCTTCCAGCCCCGGCACCCGGGATGCGACCACTGGAGTGCCACAGGCCATGGCCTCCAGAGCCACCAGCCCAAAGCTCTCATAGTAGGATGGAACAACGCAAACATCCGCAGCCTGGTAATAGAGGGGAAGCAGAGTATGGTCCAGGCTGCCAAGGAACTCCACCTTGCATTGCACGTCCAGCTTCCGGGCGACTCCCTTCAGCCGGCGGTACTCCTCATCACGCTTGCTACCTCCAGCCACCAGCAATTGCACCGCCCGGGGCGTATCCATGGACGCCAGAGTGTGCAACAGGACCTCCAGCCCCTTTATGGGGTCCAGGCGGCCCACGTAAAGAAGCGTATGGTGTCCGTTCAGGCCCAGTTGGACCCGTGCCGCCTGCTGGTCGCCCGGCTTGAATAGGCCCAGGTCCACGCCGGGGTGCACAACCCGTACCTTCTCTTCATCAGCATCGTACAGGCGTTGCAGGGCACCTCTTTCGTGGGCGGTGGAGACGATGATCCTGTCCGCTGAGGCTGCCACCTGTCGCTCGGAGGCGCTCCGTGCGGCGGACTCCTTTTCGCCAGCCCTGGCCCGCGCCTTCACCTCCGCCAGCGTGTGGAATGTGGTGACGTGAGGCACACCCCACTCACCGGCCAGGGCCTGCCCCACCCACCCCGATAGCCAGTAATGGGTATGGACCAGGGCATACCTGAGATGGTGTTTCTCCTGGTACGCCTTCACCTGCGCGATGAACCGCGGAAGATAGCGAAACAGGTCGTTCTTGGGGGCGCGCACCGGTCCGGCCCTCACGTGGATCACCCGGACGTTCTCGTCCAGGTTGACTAGCATGGGGTCATGGGAGTCGTGGACGCGGGTGTAGATGTCCACAAGGAAGCCCAGTTGTCCCAGGGTCTGAGCCAACTGGTGGACGTATACGCTCATGCCTCCGGTGTCCTTGGAGCCTGGGCGGGCCAAAGGACAACCGTGCACGCTTATGAAGGCGATTCGCTGAGTTGGCATAGGGTTGTTAGCCATTGCAGTGTCCCGTTTCCTTAGTTCTCTACAAAAACGGAGGCTCCTGCGAGAGAAGCACATTCCCTCCGTGGGGCAGATACCTTACCCCCTGGCCCCCTCTCCTGCAGGAGAGGGGGAAGATAAACAGAAACCAGGGGACACCCCTGTTACCCCGGCAGGGGGCATAGCCCCCTGCACCCCCAAAAGGAGATTATTCGCACGAACTTCGGGGCCACCACACTAGTAAGATGCCTGAACAGTACCAAACGGTTCACCGCTGGATGGTCAGCCGGTACAACTGGACATCCTTAGCGCCCAGGTCGTACTTGTAACGCTCGTTGCCCCGGAGGAAATCGAAGTACCTGCTGCCTTCCTCTATGGCCTGTTTGAGGCATAGGGCTTTCAGGAGCAGCCCCACGCTCAGGGAGCCGTACTCTGGGTTGTATCCGCTGTTGTACAGGAACCTGGTCCCGCCATAGTCAAAGCAGAGGGCGCTGGCCACCCGCTGTCCCGCAATCTCCATGAAGAACAGCCGGAGTATGCCTGCCTTGGCCAGCTCCTGGCCCATGCGACGGAAGAAGTGCTCCCTCTCAGCGGTCATGAACACCGCCTTGTCCTGGCGGCTGTCCTTCATCAGGGTAAAGAAGTCTTCCAGTGCTCCATCCAGGGCAGAGGGGCCGGGCACAGTGTAGAAACGATATGAGCCTTCACCTTCCAGCCGCCTCAGCTTGCGCCTCAGCTCGTGCCGGTCTTTCTTGTCCAGCACCATGAGGTAGTCGTCCCAGGATGCGGGCAATGCAATCCCCGGCGACACGTCCTCCAGCGTCACCTCTGTGGAGTAGCCGCGGGCTTTTGCCAGCTCAGGCAGATAGCGGAGGGCGGCGGAGCTTGCCGGAAGGGAGACCAGGTCCATCTGCTTCCACGCCTGTTTTGACAATGACTGGAACAGCAATGGATACAGTTCGCCTTCGCGCCCCGTCGCCATCACGAAGTCATGGTAGTCCCACAGGTCTGTGTTGCCCAGGAACGTCATGGCGCCGTCCCTCTGCATGAGAGGGGCAACTCCCACCAGAGTACCATCCTCCCGCAGGGACGTTAGTTTCAGCTCTGCCTGCCCGCCCATCTCCTCCCACCAGGTGCGATGCCACAAAGGGGTCTGGAAAACGGCATGGGAGGTGCTCTGTGGCAACAACGCCTCCCACTCAGCCCATAGTGGACAGAACCCCTCCTGTGCTACTTTCAACGTCATCCGGTGCTCCCCGCAAGCACAGCCAGGATTTCTCTGCGGGCCAGGGAGCCTCTGCGGAAGGTGCCGCGGATAGCGGATGTAACTACCTGGGCGCCAGGCTTCTGCACGCCCCGCATACTCATACACAGGTGCTCCGCTTTCAGCACCACGGCTACACCTTCGGCCTGAAGGGCGGCGAACATCGTATCTGCCATCTGGGCCGTAAGGCGCTCTTGCAGCTGGGGCCGGTGGGCCAGCACGTCCAGAGCCCTGACCATCTTGCTAATGCCCACCACCCTGCTGGTGGGCAGGTAGCCTATGTGAGCTGAGCCGAAAAAGGGAAGAAGGTGATGCTCGCACATGGAGTAAAATGGTATGTCTTTTAGAATCACCAGGTCATGGTGGCCCTCTTCAAGGCCCGCCAGAAGCTCTTGCGACGGGTCCTGGTCTATTCCAGAGAACAACTCCCGGTACATTTGGGCTACCCGCTGGGGTGTCCCTTTAAGCCCCGGGCGCAGTGGGTCCTCTCCTATCAGGCGGAGGATGTCCGCCACGGCGTTTTCAATCGCTTTCTCTTGAGTCAACTTGTGTCTGCCCTTTAGCAGGGTGCGGGAAAACTCTTCCGACCATCCCCCTGTCCCCCTTCCTGGCCAGGAAGGGGGTAAAAGTTGTATCTGGGGGATACCCCCAGACCCCCACCAAAGGGGCTTCGCCCCTCTGGACTCCCCTATTTCAGCTGCCTTTCAGGGAACGGCCGCCAGGGTTATGGCCTCCTCCACCGCGCTCAGTTGTGCGGGTATCTCCCTGGGCAGCGCAAAGGCGTGTTGGGAGGCCAGCTCCGGGTCTTTAAGGCCGGTGCCGGTGATGACGCACACGGCACACTTATTTCTGAGGTCCAGGCCACCCCTGACCAGCTTGACCAGCCCTGCCACGGAGGCGGCGGATGCTGGCTCGCAAAAGACCCCTTCGCGGCTGGCCATCAGCCTGTAGGCGGCCAGGATCTCCTGATCGCTCACCATATCTATGCGTCCGCCGGACTCGTCCCTGGCGGCCACAGCGCCCTGCCAGCTCGCCGGGTTGCCAATGCGAATGGCCGAGGCGATGGTGGTGGGATGGGCGATGGGAACGCCCCTTACAATAGGCGCTGCTCCCTCCGCTTGAAAGCCCATCATCATGGGCCGTTGCCTGGCCTTGCCCAACTCGTAGTACTGGCTGAAGCCCATCCAGTAGGCTGTTATGTTACCGGCGTTGCCCACTGGAATGAACAGGTAGTCCGGCGCCGTTCCCAGGGCGTCCACCACCTCAAATGCGGCTGTCTTTTGCCCTTGAATGCGGTGAGGGTTCAGTGAGTTTACCAGGGTGATGGGATGAGTGTTGGCTAGGGTCCTCACCAGCTCCAGGGCCTGGTCAAAGTTGCCATCAACAATCAGGATCTGGGCTCCGTGGGCCATGGCCTGAGCAAGCTTGCCAGTGGCCACGCTCCCTTTGGGGACCAGGACAATGGTTCTGATCCCGCAGTATGCACCATAGGCCGCTGCTGAGGCGCTGGTATTGCCAGTGGATGCGCAGATGATGGAGGTGCTTCCGGACTCCATGGCTTTGGCCACCGCCACTACCATGCCCCGGTCTTTGAACGATCCCGTGGGGTTGCATCCTTCCAGCTTGAAGTACAGCTCTTTGCAGCCTAGCTCATTAGCCAGATAGCGGGAGCGTACCAGGGGCGTGCTCCCCTCACCAAGGCTAATGATTGGAGTCGCTTCGGTAACGGGCAGATACTCCCGGTATCGCTCCAAGACGCCGCGATTTGCTGTAACGATGTGCTCTTTGCTATACACTGGCTTTTCCTGAGGCCCCTTCCATTGCAGGGATAACACAAAGCTGTCTGAAAACCCTCACCCCCTGTGTCCCCCTCTCCAGCCTCAGGCGGGAGAGGGGGGAAGAGACTTAGGTTGGGGGCACATCCCCCAAGCCCCTTGCCATCCCGACTTGTCGCGATGGACTCCCTCTAGGCAGACTTTTCAGACCAGTCCCACCTATGTCCACTGCTCCACGCGGATGACGTTGCTCACATCCCGCACCACCCCAAAGGTCTCCATCTGGTGGACTGCCTGGCGTATGTGAGCCTCCCTGGCCGGGTGGGTCATCACCACTATCTCCGCCGTCTGGCTGGCTGCGTCCGCGTTCTTCTGTATCACGGAAGCAATGCTGATGTCCAGGTCTCCCAGGACTTTGGCGATCTGCGCCAGCACACCCGCACTATCAGCCACTGTGAGCCTGGCGTAGTACTGGGTTACCAGGTCCTCCATGGGTAAGATGCGCAGGCCACCGTCCAGGGTTCCACCGCGGGCGGGGCCACGCCCAGAAGCGATGGTACGAGCAGCCTCAAGAATATCACCTATCACAGCGCTGCTGGTAGGGCGTGGGCCGGCACCCTGGCCGTGGAACACCACGCGACCCACCAGATCGCCCTCTATTTCCACGGCGTTCAGCACACCATCTACCTTAGAAAGCAGATGCTCGTTGGGCACCATGGCTGGATGGACGCGCAGGGACAGTCCATCGCCGTTGCGCCGGGCAATGGCCAGAAGCTTGATGGTGTAGCCAAGCTCCTGGGCGTACTGAAAGTCCCGGGCCGCAAGTCTGGAGATGCCTTCCCGGTATACGTCGCTCACAGCCACTTTGGTATGAAAGGCCAGGGTGGCCACAATAGCCAGTTTGAATGCCGCATCCACACCCTCGATGTCTTTGACTGGGTCGGCCTCGGCGTAGCCCAGCTCCTGTGCCCGGCGCAGCGCCACCTGAAAGTCCATGCCCTCTTGGGACATCTTGGTCAGGATGTAGTTGGTGGTCCCGTTGATGATGGCGTGCACAGATGTGATTTCGTTGGCCAGCAGGTCCTTCTGTAGGGGACCAATTATGGGGATGCCCCCTCCCACGCTGGCCTCATATAGCAGGCTTACACCATGCTCTTCCGCTAACCGGATAAGCTCCGGCCCGTGGGTGGCCATGACTTCCTTGTTGGCGGTTACAGCGTGTTTGCCCTGGGCAATGGCTGTGCGGAGGTAGTCGGATGCGGGCTTTACGCCACCTAGAAGCTCCACAACCACGTCCACCTGGGGGTTGTTCAATATGTCCGCGGGGTTCGTAGTCAAGAGTCGCGGCGGCACCGCCGAATCCCTGGGTTTGGCCTTATCCCTCACCAGCACGCCACACAGGAACAGGGGCCGGCCGGCTTTTTGGGAGAGGCGCTCCGACTTTTGGATAAGCGACCGCGCGACCTCTGCCCCTACGACTCCCAGGCCCAGGAGACCTATGCCTATCTTGCCGTCTTTGTCCATGGATACACCGGATTCGGCGCGGGCCTTGGCCCAGAATCAATTCGAATGCCTAGCTGTGGTCGAAGCTCCAGCCTGGCCCGGGCAGCACAATTATGACGCCACTGCACTCTAGGGATTGGGAGTCGGGGCAGGAACAAGCTCTCGGACCTTGTCGATCACCCATCCGTACTCCACAGACCCAAAGGTGACTTTGATATCGTTCTTGGATGGGTCAAACTGCTGGTCCAGCCACTTTTCTAGGACTCGCGTCTTCAACAGGTCGCGCATATTTGGAGCGACTTCCCGAAGCTCCGGCCCAGCCGTGACCTTGATAAAGTATGTGTCCGGCGGGTTGGAGATAGCATCGCTGGCTTTATCGTGCTCCAGCGAGAAGAGAGTGGAGTCCAACAAAGGAAAGGCCTCCTTGGGGACCCAGCCAACCTGTCCGTTGTCATCCGCGTAGGAGTCGGGCACGGAATAGACTCTGGCCAGACGGTCAAACGCCTCGCCGTTCTTCAGCCCCGTCTGGACATTCGATACCGCAGTCTCGTCCTGGACACGGATCCAGTTGGCAAACACCTGCTCTTGGACCTGGGGGATCTGTTCCGACAGTATGTCCAGAAGCTTCTGGCGGAGGAGGCTACGCCGCACAATCTCCCTGTACTCACCGCTGGTGAACTTGGTTGTGTCCAGGTAACGGCGCAGGTTCTCCTTGAACTCCCGCTCTAGGGTCGCTGGGTCGGTTTGTTGCCCTGCCTGAGGCGTGGGGTAGTGACGGCTGCGGACCTCCGCATCCACCTCATCCTGGGTGACGGTAATGCCAAGCTCGGGAGCCCGCTGCACAATCAACTCTTCGCTGACCATGTTATTCATTATCTGAAGAGGTAATGTGCTCAGGTCCGGCTGCCCTCCGCTTGAGCCTAAATAGGCGGCGGCGAAAGCCTTGGATACCTTCGCTACCTCGCCCAGAGAGTGCTTGACACCATTGACCTCAATGGCGGTGCGCCTGGGTGGAGCTACAAAGGTGGCATAGTAGCCATAGGCCGGTATGGCAAGAATCACGAAGATTACGACGCCCGCAAAGGCAAGCACCCACCTCTGCTGTTGATGCTCCCGCTGCCGGCGCACAGCTAGTCTTCTTCGGATAGGTTGGACATCTCGGGGTTGGCGTGTGGTCATTGGTACAGGTCACCGCAGCCAGCAATAAAAGCCCAGGGAAAATGACTAGGCCCGGTCGTCAAAGCCGGGTATATGTCCTGACTTACCGATCCCCCCGATCCCCATACACAGGCCGATCCACAAAGCCCCCAGCCGCCAGGATGTGGTCGGGCGTATATGGCAAAAGGGCCAGATGCCTGGCGTGCATCACTGCCAGGGCTAGACCCCGCTGGTGTGTGGCGCAGTTGCCAGTCCTCCGGCGCGACTCTATGCGCCCCCGCTCAGGAGAGACGTAGCGTCGCAAACGAGCAACGTCCTTGTAGTCTATGAACTTCACCTTGTCAACGCAGAAGTAACAGACCTTCCTGCGGGTGAAATATCTCGGTCTTCCCTCTCGCCGTCGAGGGGGCCCTGCTCTACTGTTCATCCTCTATTACTCCTACCTTGTCCTTGTGGCTTGCCGTTCTAAACCCCACCCCAGTGAGGCGAGGGTTTTTCCGATTAGTCCCTAGAATGGAAGGTCCTCTGCCTCCACCGCTCCCCCTGGCTCCTGGCTCTGCCCCCCCTCTGGTTGCCCCGCCTGCCCACCCTGCGGCCGGTCCAGGAATAGGACGCTGCTCGCGACTATCTCGTTGACGAACCTGGTCTTGCCGTCCTGGCCTTCCCAGGACCTGCTGTGCAGCCGTCCTTCCACGTATGCTCTGCGGCCTTTGGCCAGGTACTGGTTACACAACTCAGCCAACTGGTTCCACGCCACGACAGTGAACCACTCGGTATCCTCATGGCGTTCACCGTCTTGAGAGGTATACCTCCGGTTGGCAGCTATGCGGAAGGAGGTAACGGGACTGCCGTTGGGCGTGTAGCGCATCTCCGGGTCCGTACCAAGGCTACCTATGATCATTACTCTGTTAAGCCCAGCCATGCCCCGCTCTCCTTCTCGCGTTCAACCAGCCTGCCCGCCTAGGTCTCCTTCTTTACCAGCAGGTACCGGAGCACCTCGCTCCAGAGTTTGAGGCTGGCTCCCAACTCTTGGGCAGCTTGGGGATCAACTGTAAACTCTGTTCGCATGTAGTTCCCCTCTTTGAACCTTTGCAGCGGGTATGCCAGCTTCTTCACACCCCACTTGTCCAGGTTGCCAACGGTCCCTCCCCGTTGCGTAATAAACTGGCTTACCCGGTCGGTGATGCCAGTCACGCCCGCTTCGTCCACCTCGGGACTCAACACCATAGCAAGTTCGTAATTACGCAATGCCGTTCTACAGACTCCTCTCTACAATGGTAAGGCCCAGCGCAAACCAACTTTCGGATTATATCACGATTCGATGCGCATCGCATCTGCCCCAGGTTGTACGTTCCAGAGCCTTCGGGTGGCACAGGGAAAAGGGGAGTCCAGAGGGGGTATGGGGGTGTCCCCCAGATATAACTCCCACCCCCTTCCTGGCCAGGAAGGGGGCCAGGTCCGATGATGCTCCGCTCATCGAGACTCTCGACAAAGTCGGAGGGGATGGTCGAACCAGTTTTACATCACCCTGCTAGTCCAGGCCAGGCACAGGGAAGCTGGATGTGAGCTCTATCACGCCTTGGCGCACCTCCTCCTCCACCTTGGTATCGCCCACGTGGTTCAGCACCTTTACGATAAAGCCCGCGACCCGCACCATCTCCTGTGGGCCAAAGCCACGGCTGGACAGCGCAGGCGTCCCCAGGCGAAGGCCGCTGGTGACCCGGGGCGGCTGCGGATCGAATGGGATGGCGTTCTTGTTGACTGTGATATGAACGCGACCCAGGGCCTCCTCCGCCGCCTGGCCCGTGATGCCCGCGGGCGTCAGGTCCACCAGCATCAGGTGATTGTCCGTGCCGCCCGAAACGATTCGCAGTCCCCCGTCCTCCAGGGCCTTGGCCAGGGTACGTGCGTTTTCCACCACCCGGCGTCCGTACTCCGCAAACTCTGGCCTCAGCGCCTCGCCGAAGCACACCGCCTTGGCGGCTATGGTGTGCATAAGCGGCCCACCTTGGGTGAACGGAAACACCGATCGGTCTACCTTCCGGGCCAGGTCCTGGTTACACAGGATGAATGCTCCACGAGGGCCACGCAGTGTCTTGTGGGTGGTGGATGTGACCACCTGGGCGTAAGGAAGACAGGATGGATGCGCCCCCGCTGCTATGAGTCCGGCGATGTGGGCCATGTCCACCATTAGCAGCGCTCCCACCTGGTCGGCAATCTGGCGGAACCGCGGGAAGTCAATGACCCGTGGATATGCGGTGGCCCCCGCCACGATGAGCTTGGGCCTGTGCTCTTTGGCCAGCCTCTCCACCTCGTCGTAGTCTATGTACTCCGTCTCGCGGGTGACACCGTAAGAGACGAAGTTGTACAGCTTGCCCGAAAAGTTAACCGGGCTGCCGTGACTCAGGTGCCCCCCCTGGTCCAGGCGCATCCCCAAAACAGTATCGCCCGGCTCCAGCAGGGCGAAGTAGGCCGCCATGTTAGCCTGAGCGCCGCTGTGCGGCTGCACGTTGGCGTGGGACGCATGAAACAGCTTCTTCAGGCGGTCTATTGCCAGTTGCTCAGCCACGTCCACGTACTCGCACCCGCCGTAGTAGCGGCGTCCTGGGTAGCCTTCGGCGTATTTGTTGGTCATCACCGAAGCCTGGGCCTCCCGCACCGCATGGCTGACGTAGTTCTCAGAGGCGATGAGGACCAGGTTCCTGCGCTGGCGCATCTCCTCGTTCTCTATGGCCCGTGCCAGTTCAGGGTCCACTTTGCTCAAGATGCCCATGCGCTGTTGCTCCTTGTAGAAGGTTAGAAGCTGATCTGGTGTAATGACATCAGCCGCTCACCCTGAGCTTGTCGAAGGGAGTGAGCGGTGGTTGGCTCCGCTCACATGGTTCGACAGGCTCACCATGAGCGGAGCACAGCCTGAATGCCCGCCAGTGTAGGGAAAGGGGGCCTGCGCGTCAATCTTGTGACCTAGCGCTCCGGCTCAATGACGGTATAGTCGCCATCCCTGCGCCGGTAGATGACGTTGTACTGGTTGGAGGCGGCGTTGATGAAGAAAAAGAATTCGTGGCCCAGGAACTCCATCTGCTCCGCCGCATCCTCAACACTCAGGGGCTTCATGGCAAACCGCTTCACTCGCACCACACTGCCCGACGGTGCGATGACCAACTCAGGCTCTTCGCCGGAGAGCGGCTCCTCGGTCTCTGATGCGCGAATGGACGAGTGGACGCCGGCCTTCTTGGCCCTGAGACTGGCGAAATGCCGCTCTTTGTAGCGCATTACCTGGCGATCCAACGCCTGCGCCACCACGTCAACGGCCGCATTCACTGTGGCCGCTCGCTCTTGGGCGCGGAGCAGGGTGCCGTTCACACTCAGGGTCACCTGGACCACCACGTTGTCCTGGGCGGAACGAGTCGCCTGGCGTTGGATCTCTACCTTGGCTTCTCCGATGCCACGGAGACGGCGGCCCAGAGGAGCGAACTTCTTTTGGATGTAAGCCTCGATAGAGTCATTGAGCTCCAGGTTACGGGCTGTGATTAGAAGTTCCAATGAATGCTCCCATTGGGGTAGGATGTACTACCATTGTAGGTACGATGACCCTGGCGACGCAAGAAGTGGTCGCATTACCAACCCCCCGACTTAAGCCGGGTGCTTGATACCACCTTTGGTAATAGTAAGGTGATGAAAATCTCCTTCGACCATCCCCCTGTCCCCCTTCCTGGCCAGGAAGGGGGTAAAGAAGAGAAGAACGGGGGACACCCCCGTTGTCCCCCGGCAGAGGGGCAAAGCCCCTCTGCACTCCCCTTTTCCCGCAGCCTGTCATACTTCCCGCGCCAGCGTAAGTCCCCATACGGAGGCGGCGCCGGCCTCCTTCAATGCTATGGCGCAAGCCTCCAGGGTAGCCCCCGTGGTGCAAACGTCGTCCACCAGCACCACCCGGCGGCCCTGGATCAGCGTGGCATCCGCCGCGAACGCTTCAGATACGTTGGCCCGGCGTTCCTTCTGGCTGGCGGTCCGTGCCTGGGACGGCGTTGCCCGGAGGCGGCGCAAGGCCCTGTCCTCCACGGGAAGCCCAAGCACTTTGCCCGTCTCCCGGGCCAACAGCAGCGACTGGTTGTAGCCCCGGCTGCGCTCCCGCCTGGGATGCAACGGCACGGGCACCAGGACATCAGCGGGTCCCGACAGGTCGGGACTGGCAGCTATGAACTCGGCTAGCAGGTGTCCCAGGGTGGGTGCCAAAGCGCGGACGTACTGGTACTTCAGGGCATGCACCGCCTCACGCACGGCTCCCTCCATACGGTACGGCGCACGGATGCCATCTATCTCCAGCGGCCTCTCCCAGCAACTGAGGCACAGCCTCATCATCAGGCGGCCTGGCTGGCCGCAGAGGAAGCAGAATGGAGGCTCCAGGCGCGGCAGCTCCGCCAGGCACTCCTGGCACAGGAAAGCGCCCTCCCGGTCGCAGCCGACGCACCGCTTGGGAAAAAGGAGGTCAACGGCAGCGTTGGCCAGGCGGGAGGCGCCACTTGCAAAGTCGGTGCGCGTGAAGATAGAAGCGATGGACACCGCGACAGCCCAACGATTATCCGAAGAGTCTTAGCAGGGTGATGAAAAACCCTTTCCGACCATCCCCCTGCCCCAGTTCCTTCGGCCTACTCAGGACAGGCCTGGCCAGGAAGGGGGTGGAAAGTATATCTGGGGGATACCCCCAGACCCCCACCAAAGGGGCTTAGCCCCTCTGGACTCCCCTTTTCAACAGCCTGCTAGCTGCGACGCCCTTTGGCTGCTGCTGGTGGCTGCATGAATGTTATGAAGTCTTCGGTCCGCAGGGCCGGCATTGTCAGTGTTTCCACAGTGCCGCGGGCACCCAACTCCATGGCTATCTTGCTCATATTCCAGTTGTCCGGCGCGTCTATGATAGTGGCGAAATCGTAGGGGCCAAGAAGGAACCACTGGGCCGTCACTTTGACATTGGCGGCCATGCCCTCTATCTCGCGGTTGACCTCCTGTATCCGAGCAGGGTTGTCTCGGACTGTCCGGCGGCCTTGCTCGGTCAATTTGGTAAGCATCAGATAGTGGGGCATAGTTGTTCACCTCGGTAAGGTTACCGCTACTATGAGCAATCCAAGCTTTCACGTCAAGCCCCTGGCGTGGGGAACACGACAGCCGGACATACGGGCATGAGGGAGTCCAGAGGGGGAACCCCCCTCTGGCAGAGGGTACGGGGGATGTGCCCCCGCAATGTTTATCTCTTCCCCCCTCTCCCGCCGCAGGCGGGAGAGGGGGACACAGGGGGTGAGGGTCTCTGGCCCCTACCACCACCTCATGCTCTCGGCGTAGGGGCGCAGCTTTTCATCCAGCGCAGGCTTGCGGAAGACGAAAAGGTGCTCGTGCATAATGAGCAGAAAGTTCTTGTTGCGCGAAAGGTTGGCCCACAGGCCCTCGGTCTGGGTGTTCCACTGCGCCTTGATGATGTCCTCTTTGAGGATGAAGCCAGCCTCCAGGAACGACTGCATGACCCGGAAGGCGATGGTCGTGTAGTGCTTGTTGCGGCGGGTATCGCCCACCAGGATGGCGCAGTCAGATTTGAAATTTCCTGTCCTAGCTACGGTTAAAGAATGGCGGCACCGTTATCGGTGCCGCCATTCTTTATTGATCAACCAATGGAGTTAAGCTTTATGAGTCAAGCCGTACATCGCCCCCTTTACATAGCAGTGTCCCCACACGCTGGGGGACTTCCCAACCGTCATCGCGTTCCGCAATGACTGGATGGTGGGGAAAATGCCCTCGCGGAACATTTCGCTCGCTAGACCCTCCTTGACCGCCTGTTCAGCGTGGATGCCTTTGATCCACTGATACTGGCCAGCCTTCTCCATGACCATGGCTCGGAAAGCAGCCACAATGGGGAATACGTATGCGTCTGGCATTGCGTGCTCCGTCTGCAGACCCGTGAACGGGAGAGTTTCCACAGAACTGTGCAAGGTGCGTATGCCAGTAATGTGGCCGAACTTGGAATTGTTCTTGATCTGCTGCTGCGGAACGTAGTACTGCACCCACTCCTGCAACCGCAAGATGTCCCCCACAATGGGATAGATCCCCTCGAACTCTTGCGGTTGATTAAGAAAATATTTCAACGTTATCTCTTTGCCATAATAAGCCTGAAGTGGATGTTCGGTGTCGTTCCACCGGGTGCGGTTGAAAAGACTCACTAGGGCAACAAGTTCCCGAACGCCCATTACACCGTCATCGTTTTCATGCCAGCTAATTTGTTCGCTGTCAATTCCCGCTTTCTCCAGGGCAGCCTTCAACTTAGCGAACTTGTTACCCTGGTCAGCCAAACTCTCGGTTCGCACTTGTAACGAGGTATTGCGAGCCGAAGAGAATGGTGTCACTTTCTCATGGGGCAAGCCGGTCACGAATTCGATTGTTATGCTACCCTGGACATCCTCACCATCTTCAGCAAGGTCTTTGACCACTTCGGCGACGTTCTTCAAGAGGTGCAAACCATCCACTACGCCGTGGAATTCACGGTCGTCAAACACTACTTCCACTTCATTTGTCGTGTTGTTGTACTTGACCTCACTCGCTGAGATTGAGAGTCCCCGGCTATACAACTCGAACCATTGTGGGTCTTCGCTCAAGGACTTCCGGATTCTGCCAGGAACAGGTCCTTTCGTTGTCGGTTCTCGCGGGTTCACATCGGTCCAACTAGCCAAGGCAGCCGGCAGCTTTGCCAAAGGCGCAATAGCCCAGTAACGGAAGACACCAACTTCGTTAAGCGGGGAGCGCAGGTTGCGGAACGAGTGAACCGCTAATTTGAAGCGTACTGGCTTCGGAGATGGGGAAACCACAGAGGACGATGCAGACCTAACCATATGAAACTCCTTTCGGGTGCCCTTTCGAGGCAAATCCCTCGTGCGAAGGCATTAAGCCTAGTCACACGGCCGCCCATGAATAATTTTGGAGCAGCACCTTCAGTATAGCGGCTTGCCGCCCAAACAGCAAGCGCGTGGTTCAACATTACACGGCACACCGATTTGCGCCCATGTCACCCTGAGCGGAGCTAAGGGTCTAGGGCGTCACGCCAGTCTACGGGGGCTGTCTTAGATGCTTCGGTCGTCCTGATGCAGTCGGGACTCCCTCAGCATGACATGCGGTCGCTACCCCGCCAGTTCCCGCAGCACCTGCCGCACCAACCCTTGCATGGCCAGGCTGCCTGTGCCAATATACCACCTTGGGCATACCATCGCCCCCAGGAGGCAATCCACGTTCGGAGATGTTCAGGCCGCCACGCTAGTCCCCGCTGCGTTCATCGTGCTGGCGGCGTCCCTCGTAAAAGGCACCACCGCCTTCGGCTTTGCGCTGGTGGCCACGCCGCTGCTCCTGCTCCTGTGGGAGCCGCGCCAGGTGGTATCCATAACCATCCCCCTGGCCATGGCGGTGGACATCCTAATCGTGTTCCAGAACAGGCGGCGGCTGGAGCCAAAGCGTATCCTGCCCATGGTTGCGGCGGCTGCCCTGGGGATACCGCTGGGCAACTACCTGCTGCTGGTGGCGTCCAAGCAGGCGCTGACGCTGGCCATAGCAGCGGTGGCCATGGCTTCGGCCCTCGTGCTGCTCCTGGGCTACACGATTGCCCTGCGCAGGGAGCGAGTGGCCGGAGGCATCGCGGGGTTCATCAGCGGCATCCTGTCCACCAGCACCGCCAACTCCGGCCCTCCGGTGGTGCTGTTCATGGTCAACCAGAAGTGGAACAAGGACACCTTTCGCAGCAGCCTGAGCATGTTCTTCGTGTTCAACGAGGCCATGTCTATAGCGTCGCTGGCCGTCTCCGGAGTGTTGACCGGAAAGACACTCTTGGTGGACGTGGCGCTGTGGCCCGTGGTGCTGGCGGGCTTCGGGATAGCCAGCCTGCTGGTGGCCCGCATTCCGCAGGGGCTATTCAGGCGCATCGCAGCCGTGGTGGTGATAGCATCGGCGTTGCTGGCCATTGTAAGCGAGCTGGTCAAGCGGTAGGCTACAGCAGGTTCCGTAGGCAGACAAGATGCTTCGGTCGTCCGCCTCTGACGGACTCCCTCAATAGGCTAAGCCTGCCACCTGCCCCTATCTCATGCCACGGCCCAGGTGTTACGCTGGTCTCGCAAATGAGGCCCTGTGGCTGGCGTTACGAAAATCGGATTTGTTTCTCAGAAAAACTTTTTCGCCCAGATATGGCTCCCGTTCAAATGATAGACATAACGTCAGGAACAAATCGGGCCGCAGCCGGGTTTTTCGGGCCGCTCATCTTGAGCCTGTCGAAGGGCATGAGCGGCCTTCAGAGCGCGGCCGCTACTCCGCCAGTTCCCGCAGCACCTGGCGCACAAGCTCTTGCGGCACGTCGCCGCGGACCACAGCGCGGCCCATGCCCTCCAGCAGCACCCACCGCATGGATGCTCCCTCCGCCTTCTTGTCCAGGGCCATGGCCGCCTCCACCCGCTCCAGGTCAACGCCGGGGCAGGCCACGGGCAGGTTGAACTTCCTGAGAATGGCCTCCTGGCGCTCCACCACGTCTTTAGGCGTAACGCCCATCCGCTGGCCTATCGTGGCAGCGCCCATCATGCCGATGGACACGCCCTCGCCGTGGAGGAACGTGCCGTACTCGGTGGCCGCTTCCAGGCCGTGGCCGATGGTGTGGCCGTAGTTGAGCAGCGTCCTGTACCCCGTGGTCTCACGCTCGTCCTCGGAGACCACGCGGGCCTTGATGGCCATGCTGCGCCGGATGACCTCGGTGGTCAGTTCCGACTCCAGCGCCAGAAGCTGGTCGGCCTGCTCCTCGAACGTACGAAACAGCCCGGCGTCCAGGATAAGGCCGTGTTTGATGGCCTCGGCCCATCCCTCCATCGTCTCGCGGGGCGGCAGCGTCTTCAGGGCTGCGACATCGGCCACCACCAGTCTGGGCTGGTAGAAAGCGCCCACCAGGTTCTTGGCCTCGGGCAGGTTCACAGCCGTCTTGCCGCCAATGGATGCGTCCATCATAGCCGCCATGCTTGTGGGCACCTGGACGAACCCCATGCCGCGGTTGTAAGTGGCTGCCACGAAGCCCGTGAGGTCGCCAACCACGCCTCCGCCCAGGGCCACCAGCGTATGGCCCCGCTGTGCGTGGCGGTGGGCCAGCCACGCGTACAGCCGCGTTGCCATCTCAAGCGACTTGCTCTTCTCGCCGTTGGGGAATGTGAAGCTATGCGCCTCGAACTCCGCCGCCTGGAGCGACCGCTGGACAGCACGCATGTACCTTGCGCCAACGCGGTCGTCTGTGACGACATAGAGCGGGCCGTGGATGCCAGCGTGGTGGAGCAGCTCGCCCAGCCGAGGCAGCAGCCCCCAGCCTACCAAGAGAGGGCAGCTACCGGAGGATGCCTCTACAGTAGCGGCCAGCTCCGGAGCGCCGAAAAATGGGTGTTCCGTGGGTGCCACCTTGCCGGAGGCACGCCGCCATGCCCGCGCCACCTCCTGGGCCACCTCCTCCACGGACAGCGCATCGGTGTGGACGGTCCATCGGGCCTGGGCATAGGCGGGCTGACGCTCGGCCTTTAGCTGGCGGATGCGAGTCAGAGGGTCAGTCCCCTGGAGCAATGGGCGGATTTCGAGCTCGTCCGTGGACTCCTGCCCCTGACGGAGGCGCTGGTAGATTGTCTCAGGGCGCGCCTCCAGGCACACCAGGAACCCCGATTTGTCCATGATGTCGAGGCTGACAGAGTTCATGATGGCGCCGGCGCCTGTGGCCACCACGCGCCGCTGGCCGCCGGAGACGGCCTGTTGCAATGCCTCGCGCTCCATCCGGCGGAAGGCGTCCTCACCTTCGTCCCGGAAGATGCGTGATATGGGCTTGCCTGCCCGCCGGACAACCTCAGCATCCGTATCCACGAACTCCCACCCCAGGAGCTGGGCGACGGCCCTGCCAACGCGCGACTTGCCTGTGCCGGAGAAGCCTGTGATGATGATAATGTTGTCGCTCACGCTATGTTTTCCTACCTTGTGGCTCTAGTGATTTCACCTGCTCCAGGGCCGTAGGACGCCTTCCCGTCCCTTTCCCGACCCTCACCCCCTGTATCCCCCTCTCCCGCCTCTGGCGGGAAAGGGGGAGGGAATAGTTTCAGGGGGACACCCCCTTGCCCCCGGCAGGGGGCGAACCCCCTGCACCCCAAAGGGGAACTTTGTCCAACTAACTTGTGAATCGAGACGCTACGTATTCCTACCTTCTATAAAGGGTGGTGCAAGACTCTTTCGACCATCCCCCTGCCCCCTTCCTATCCAGGAAGGGGGAAAAGAAGAGAAGAACGGGGGACACCCCCGTTGTCCCCTGGCAGAGGGGCTTTGCCCCTCTGCACTCCCTTTATTCAGCGGCCTACTGGAGCGTTGTCCAAAGGTACGCCGTCCTTCCTGCCAGGGCCTCTCAGGGCCGGCAGCCAGCGCCAGTAGCACCAGGCTCCGCCTATCACTGCGGGCAGCAATGCCCAGAAAACGGCGAATGCCGCCATCACTTGTCCAATGGTGACTCCACCATCCTCCTGAGTAGCGGCATGGATTCCCCAGACAAAGAGCGCCACGCCCGCGACATGCACGGCAAGAAACATGCCAAGGACGCCAGCCGTCCAAGCCACCGCACGGACGACGCCCAGCCCGGGAGTGGTAACCACCAGGGCCGCTACCAGAATCAGCCCAAAGTGGAGCACGTACCCCTGGATGCCGAGACCCGCTCCCTTTTCGCCGCCCAGGAAGTCCAGGTATATGCGGCCCTCTCCGGCCCGCACCACGATGTCGGATGGAAGGAAGCCTCCCGCCAATCTTACCACCATGCCATCATAGGCGTCGGCTGCGAAGGGCCACACCGATGCTGCGATAACCACCACCGCCAGGGTACGCGCCGCCAGGAACAGGTAGCTACCCATGGGCGCGACCGGTGAGCCTGTCCGCCCACCACAGCCAGAGCAGGATGGCAAAGATAATGATGGCGGCCTGCCACACCAGGTAGTGGGCCATGGGCAGGTAGTTGGGGAAGTAAGCGCCTATGTAGAAAAGGCTGACCAGGCGCACCAGATTCAAGGCTGTCAGGAGCACCACACCCATGCTAATACCCACTACCCTGCTTCGCCATGTTGCCGGGTACGCCAGGACAGCGCCGGTGAAAAGGATGATGGGGCCGATGGCGGTGCATTCGGCCACGACGTCGTAGGCAAAGCTGGAGGAGCCTACAACTGTGCCTGTGTTGACTACGGAAGCGCCCAGGGCGTTGAGCGCCCCCGCAGCGGAGGCAGCCGTCCACCGCGAGACGGCGTCCACGAAGGGCGTGCCGAACAGCCGGAAATAGACCAGCAGAGCGATGGCCAGGCTAAAGGCTATCACCAGCAGCCTGCCTATCTCCCGTAGCCGTCCGCCTCGCAGGAAGCCTGGAATCTTGCCAGCCATACGCCTGTGCTCCCTCGCTGCTCCGTTCGTGGTGAGCCTGTCGAACCACGAAACTCTAAGTGGCAACTAGCGTTCAGTGCGCCGCCGCATACTCCACAATAGTACCACCGCCATCAAGACGGCCATGGCCGCCAGGCCCCACGGCATTACGCCCGGGATGGGAGTAGGGGTAGGAGTGAGGGTGGGAGTTGCCGTGGCGGTAGGCGTGGGCGTAGCAGTGGGGACAGGTGTAGCAGTAGGAGTCGCCGTTGGCGTTGGCGTAGGTGTAGCCGTGGGCGTCGGCGTGGCCGTGGCAGTAGGGATAGGAGTAGCCGTAGCGGTGGCAGTTGCCGTGGGAGTAGCCGTGGCAGTAGGCGTGGGCGTAGGAGTCGGCGTTGCAGTTGCAGTCGGAGTGAAGGTAGGCGTGGCTGTGGCCGTGGGTGTAGGAGTAGCCGTGGCAGTAGGCGTAGGCGTGGCCGTCGCCGTGGCAGTAGGCGTAAAAGTAGGCGTTGGCGTAGGGGTTGCAGTTGCAGTTGGCGTAAAAGTGGGCGTGGGCGTAGGCAAAGCCGGCAACTGGGCGAAGCCGTAGCCCCAGGTGTTGTTGGGCACAGCGCCCCGCGGCAGGGCGTTGGCCTTGAGGTAGTCGGCGACCTGGACAGGCGTGAGGCCGGGGAACCGCGACAGCACCAGGGCCGCCAAGCCCGCCACGTGCGGCGACGCCTGGCTTGTGCCGGCAAAAGCGCCCGCGCCATACGTAACGGAGTCGCCGCGGTCGGCGCCCACGATGTTTGGCTTCACCCTGTTGTCAGTAGTAGGCCCCTGGCTGCTGAACGGCTCGATGGTATCGGTCATGGCCCAGTTGGAAGCACCCACGGCAAGCATACCAGCGTTGGCGCTCTCCGACGGGTTGGCGATGCTTCCAGTAGCTGTAGCATATTGCAGATTTTGCCCCGTGAACGTGCGAACTTGTAGCCAGTCCGGAATTGCTCCCGCGAAATGATTCACCGCTATGTTATAGCTTCCCGTGACTGGAGCTGTGTAGGTTAGTGTTTCGTAGGGAATGTCACCAAACCCCCCGCTCTGACCATTTGCGCTGAAAGACACCAGAGTCAAAACGGGGCCGGGACTGTACAGGAGCAGATCTAAGTCTTTGGAAGCATTCAACCACGAATCCGCCCACCGCAACTCCACTCTCACGGTGGTCCCCGCTTGAAGCGACACATTATTCGTTTCATCGATACCTAAGAAATTGTGAAACAGGTTGACGTTTGGATCAGAAAAGCCACCTCGCCAAGTATCCTCTGCTTCGTTGCCCGCCGCGTTCACCCACAGGACGCCTCCCGTCACAGCGGTGTCCACCGCCTTCAGCGGGCTGTTGCTGTAGGGCGATGTGCCATCGCCAGGGCCACTCCAAGTCCACCCCACCGAGTGGTTGATGACCTGTACGCCCTGGGAGACCATCCAGGAAGCCGTGGCCTTCAGGTCGCCAGAAGTATGGGGTTGGCTATGTACAGGCTGACGTTGGGGGCCACGTCCACCACCGCCTCTGCTACACCGGTGCCGTGCACTGTGTCAGTCTGGCAATCCGAAACGGTGGAGGTGAAGACTCCTATGGCCGTATAGCACCTGGCGACCACTGCGGAAGGCAGCTCAGTGCCCATGAGTCCGCTATACCCAATGAAGCCCACGTCTATGATGCCAACCTTCACGCCAGCGCCGGTGAAGCCGCCTGTGTTCCATGCAGGCGCGCCGTGTACCGCTGCGCCCTGGCTGGTGACCAGAGCGGGCTGCGGTGGCACGATGGCCTGCACCCGGAGCACACCCGGCTGTTCTGCCAGGGCAGTCAAAAGCGCCACAGGAACGTATGCCTCTATGTAATCGGCGCCGGCGTTGGCCACAGTTGCGCCATTCTGGCTCGCAAAGGCAACGATGTCAGAGGCATTACCGGAGAGTCGGATGGTGACGGCGACCGGCTCGTCTTGGTACAAAGGAGCATCGCCCATTGCTGCTATCGCTGGTCCCGCGCTCAACTGCTCCACCATGTTGTTGAGCTGAGAGTCCAGTCGTGGGTACTTGGGCTTGGGTGGTAGCTGAACGTCCTTGCCCAGTTGTACGGGTGGG
>JAUSCR010000025.1 GCA_030651175.1 Dehalococcoidia bacterium | reverse complement strand
GATTCTCGAAACACCAATGACACCCGCTGCCGCTCTAATAGGAGTACCATCAGCGGACTCAATTTGGGATGGCGACAAAGTGCCTCGAATAGTGCCCCAATTATCGGCAAGAGTTTCGGTATTGTCAAGGAATGAGATAGGTGGAGAGTTGCACCAGACCGCCTGTCGTTACGAGATTCGTCTTCAAGTGAAGATGCCATGTCTTACCCTGGAGTAGGAGCACTGCTAGCTGGTCTCTCAGGCTAGTGGCTTTTCGAAACGCTCTCGATCTGCTAAGCCGCAGATGATTCCAATAGTTTGGCGAGTCGTTGACGGAAAAGAGGGGAGCTTGGAGTAGTTGCTAGCAATCAACGGAGCCGAGGCGGAACGCATCGTCAGGGCACCCGAATTAGGAGGGGTGTGGTGCGCCCGGTGGGATTCGAACCCACGACCCCCGGTTCCGAAGACCGATGCTCTATTCCGCTGAGCTACGGGCGCGCACATTGAATTATATCTGAAAATGGCTGATTGTGGGTAGCCGTGGCCGCCTAACGTCGGGACAAGCCGCTTTCCATCTCAGGCTTTTCCGTGGGAGTCTACAAACACGCCCAGGCGAGCGGCCTCTCGGAGGGCCGCGTCTATGTCAACCACCCGGGGGCCTCTGTCGCTCACGGCTACCTCTACTCGCTGGTCCGGGCGCACGGTGAACTGCCGCTCACCGTCCAGGGCTATGGTGCAAGGTTTGCGCAGAACATCCACCCGCTCGCCGATGCTCAATACCCGCCACTGGGCTACGGGCACGGGCTGCACCATGCCAGGCGCTACGGCTGCCAACACCGTGGTGCCTCCTGGGCCAAGGCGAAGGTATATTCCTGAGCGGTCAGCGGCGGATACCGGGTGGAGCCATGCGCCGATGGCGGACAGCCCGATGCTGGAAGGCTCGGCCCTGCAAAGGAACACCTCGTGTATGGTGTCCACGTTCCAAATAGCGCGGGCCGCTACAGCGCGCTCCTTGGAAACGGCCAGGTCAATGAGGGCTATGTCTTTGAGCGCTCCGTCTACGTACACCTCCAGTCGCTTGCAGGTGATGGATACCTTCCCCAGGTCCACCCGGCCCATGGCTACCAGCCCTGCGGCCAGGCCGGCGGTGGTGCCCTCCACCATGGCGGGAAAGACGTTGTTGGTGCCAGTGGAGATGGGAACAAGAGGCACCTGGCCGGAGCCTTTGGCTACGACCCTGTTGGTGCCGTCGCCACCCAAAGTCACCAGGCATCCAGCTCCCATCTGTACCATTAGCTCGGCGGCGCGCGTGGAGTCATTCTCATCGCCGAACACAGGCATGTCCAGTATGTCTACCGCCATTTGTAGCTGGGCCTCTTCCAGTGCCTGGGAACCCAGGGCCGAGGCGTCGGGCATGATGACGGCGCGGCTCACGCCCACGGCATCCAGGGCCAGCAGCACGCGGCGGATCACGTTCACCTTCTCGTGGTTGGGCACCAGGCGGCCGTGGGCCACCAGGCGGCGAATGTCCTTGCCGGCGGAAGGGTTGGCGATGATGCCCACCAGGCTCAAAGCGGGGCCTCCGTAGCCGCCGTCAGACTGCCATCCACCGTGGCTCTTCCAAGTAGCGTTTCACCGTCTGCAGGAACTGGGCCGCAGGCGCTCCATCCAGTGCCCTGTGGTCGAAGGTAAGGCTGAGGAACACCATAGAGCGCTTGGCGATCTCCCCCTGGTGGATAGCCGGCTTCTCCACAATCCGGCCCACGCCCAAGATGGCCACCTCCGGCGGGTTGATGATGGGAGTGAAGGCGTCTATATCGAAGCTGGCCAGGGATGTAATGGTGAAGCTGCTCCCAGTTACGTCCTCCGGGGAGAGCTTGCCGTCTCGGGCCTTGGCCGCCATCTCCCGCACCTCCTGCGCGATGGCCAGCAGTGTCTTCTTGTTGGCGTTGTGAACGACGCCTACGATGAGGCCTTCAGACAGTGCCAGGGCGACCCCTATGTTGACCTCTGCTATATGCCGGAGTCCGCTGCTGTCGAGGACTGCATTGACGTGGGGATGTTCGGCCAGGGCGCGGGCCACGGCCTTGACCACCAGGTCCTGGTCCATGGGGCGCAGCCGATGTGCCCGCCACTGGCCGAGGAGCTCCTTGCGCAAGGCTACCATCTCCGTGACGTCGGCTTCAGTAGTTATGGTGACCTGGGCCATGGTCTGGATGCTTAGAAGCATACGCTCGGCGATGGTTTTTCGTACGCCTGTCAGCGGCGTCACGCCTGGAGGTGGAGCGGGCCTGGCGCGGGCGTCCAGGGCACGCTGTACGTCGGCCTCGGTAATCCGGCCGCCTGGGCCGGTGCCCTGGACCAGGGCCATGTCCAGGTTGTGCTGCTGTGCCAGGCGGCGCGCCGTTGGAACTACCTGGCCGGGTGCCGCTGCCGTGGTGGGGCGTGGAGATGCGGCGGGTGCAACGGAGTTGGGGGCTGCCCTGGTAGTAGCCGAGGGAGTCGCGGGCACTGGCCGCGCCACGTTCTCGCCGGGTGCGGCGATGATGGCCACCACGGAGCCTACTGCAACTGTGCTACCCTCGGCTGCAAGGATGTGTGCGACGACACCGGCGGAGGGAGACTCCAGTTCGGAGTTGATCTTGGCTGTTTCCACCTCCACCAGCGGCTCGCCCTGGGCTACCGGGTCACCCTCCCGCTTCAGCCACTTGACCAGGGTGCCCTCTTGCATGTTCATGCCCCACTGGGGCAGGATTACGTCTGTTGGCATGGTAGAGTCCTTACTAGAGTTCTGGTTTTTGCCTTGGGTGAATGCGTCTTTACCGCAGAACTACGAGCGGTAGACGTCTCGGCGGTGTCCCACGTGTAGTATAGTTATAGTCTGCTGTGTATCGTCTATCTCGTATACGACTCGGTAGTTGCCCACTCTGATACGCCAACCCTCACGCCCAGATAGTTTTCGAGAGCCACGCGGCCTTGGCTGGTTTGCTAGGTTCAGAATAGCTTCTTTGACACGCTGGTAAGCTTCGGAAGGAAGCTCAGCCAACTCACGCTGAGCACGTCGCAGAATCAGAACCTCGTAGCTCACCGACGGCCTTGCTCAATCGGCATTCGTTGCATAATTCATTCCTTTACTCGAAGTCCTACCCGCCGCCCGTCTGGGGAACTTCTTAGCTCATTAGGGAACAGATGCAACAATAGACCCAGCAGTGAAGCCCCAACGCCTACCTTTGTGTCCCGTAGCTCACCAGGAGGTGTATGAATTTTAATGTCAACCAGCATCAGGGGTTCTCCCTTTCGGTTAAAAACCTCTCGGTAGAAATGTATTACATCGTGACGGGTAATTTGACGCTCCTTGCTGGTGCGCACATTCTCAATGACTACCTTTTCGTCTTCGTCGTCGATGCGCACCACGCGGTCTTGTTCTCTTCCGGTGAGGGTTGGGAATGTTTCCCCTACGCTCTTTCGCACAATGTCCCAAACTTCGTCGTCGCTGCGCCTGGTCACTTTCGTACTCCTCTCGATTTGTTCTACGGCTTGTTCAAATGGTATTGCGATATCCCCAGAGGCCTTCGCTTCATCAAAGGCGCGAATTGATTCCAACTCCTCCGCCTCTTCGAGAATCTGACGATAGTCTCGAACGTCTAGGATTACCGCAGTTCGGTTTCCTGCCTTGTCCACTATGTATCTTTCATTGAATCCTGTTAGTTTAGCCATTGCTTTTTACTCCAACGTCCGCTTGACCGCCGCGATGATCTTCTCCTCGTTGGGGAAGACGTGCTTCTCCAGCGCTGGGCTGAAGGGGAAGTGCACCATCAGGCTGCACACCCGCTGCGCGGGGGCCTGAAGGGTCCAGAATCCCTCCTGCGCCACCATGGCGCATATCTCGCTGGCGGCGCTACACGTCTTGTGAGCGGGGTCTACCACCACCAGGCGGCCCGTCTTGGCCACGGAGTCCAGGATGGTCTGCTTGTCCAGCGGCACCAGGGAGCGCGGGTCTACCACCTCCGCCGAGATGCCCTCCTGGGCCAATTGCTCGGCTGCCGCCAATGCTCGCCGCATCATGCCGCCCAGGGCCACGATGGTGACGTCGGTGCCAGGCCGTTTGATGTCGGCGACGCCGAAGGGGATGGTGTAGTCACCATCGGGGACTTCACCACGGATGCCCATCAAGGAGTTGTCCTCGAAGAAAAGCACCGGGTCGTCATCTCTTATGGCGGTCCTTAGCAGCCCTTTAGCATCGTAGGGCGTGGTGGGCATCACTATCTTGAATCCCGGTATGTTCATGAAGAGGGGATGTGGCCGGTCGGAGTGGTGGGCCGCGATGTTGTTGCCATAGGTCATGCCCACACGGTAGACGATGGGCAGTCTGGCCTGTCCTCCGAACATGTACTTCATCTTGGCCACCTGGTTTACGAACTGGTCCATGGCCACCCACATGAATGAGCTGAGTGACCCCACAATGGGGCGCATCCCTACCGCCGCCGCTCCTACAGCCGCTCCCATGAACGCGGTCTCGGAGAGGGGCGTGTCCAGCACACGCTTGTCCCCAAACTCCTGCCAGAGCCCGGCGGTGACACCGTATACCCCCTGGCGAACGTCCTCTCCCATCACGAAAATGGATGGGTCACGGCGCATCTCTTCTCTGATGGTCTGACTCAGTGCGTCGAGAAACCTGACCTGTGCCATGTAGACCTCCTGTGTTCGATATCGGGCTTAGTGGCTAGTGCGGTGAATCAGGAACCCCTTGCAAAATGTCATTCTGAGCGCCAGCGAAGAATCTGGGGAGGCGGCCCCCCTGCCAGATGCTTCACTTCGTTCAGCATGACAATGCCAGCCTCCCATTATGCAGCGAATCCCTGACTCAGGACGCTAGACCCGATCAATGGGTATAGGGTTGGTGAACAGGTCGTCAAACACCTCTTCTGGGTCTGGGTAGGGGCTTTCCCGTGCGAACCTCACGGCATCCGCAATCTGATCCCTGGTCTCCTCCTCCATGCGGGCCACCTCCGCTTCAGTGGCGATGCCCTGGGAGAGGAGGCGCTCCTTCTGGATGATAAGCGGGTCTCTTTTTCTCCAGTACGCAACCTCCTCCTCGCTCCGGTATGGCGGAGGGCCGCTACGGGCCTGGGTTGGGGCGGCTGAGACAATCCGGTTTAGCCCCTCGGAGTGGTTCTGGTATCGGTAAGTCCTGCCCTCAATGAGGGAAGGGCCAAAGCCAGCACGGGCCCGGGCCACAGCCTCACGCACTGCCTCGTACATGGCCACCACGTCCTGGCCGTCCACCAGCACGCCGGGCATGTTGTATGCGGAGGCCCTGTCGGATATGTTCTCCACGGCAACGGTGGTATGGAAGTGAGTTGTGACGGAGTACTGGTTGTTCTCGCAGACGAACACCACGGGTAGCTTCCACACGCTGGCCAGGTTCATGGCCTCGTGGCAAGCGCCCTCGTTGCTGGCGCCGTCGCCGAAGAATGGGACCACTACCTTGTCCTCGCCGCGGAGCTTGCAGGCCAGGGCAGCGCCCACCGCCACCGGCAGGGCGGAGGCCAGGATGCCGGACTCCCCCAGGATGCCGATGCTGAAGTCGGCAAGGTGCATGGAGCCGCCCTTGCCTTTGCAGTAGCCTGTCCTTTTGCCAAACAGCTCTGCCATGGCCCTGCGGACATCGCCGCCCTTGGCTATGGGGTGGCCATGCGAGCGGTGGTTGCCGGTGATGTAGTCGTCGTCCCGGAGGGCGGCGCAGGCGCCGACGGCTACGGCCTCCTCGCCGATGTAGCAGTGGACCGCCCCGACGATCTCCCCGCGCTGCACCATCTGCACGGCCTCCTCGTCGAAGTAGCGGATGCGCAGCATGCGGCGCATCATTTCCAGGTACATGGCTTTCTCTTCTGTGGGGTATCCCTTCGCCGTGACCATGACCACCTCCTTGCTGTGTCGGGTACGGGGCCTTCTGGCCAGCCACAAACGGGTTGCCTAGCTTTACGGCTGGATTATAGCACGTGTGGGGAGGGTGGTTAGCGAGGATGGAGATAGAAAGGCTTGCCTGCCCGTGGGGAGGGTCAGCTTCCGCGTAGCCTGGGGTCCCAGACGTCTCTAAGGGAATCACCAAAGACGTTGAACGCCAGCACGACCAGCATGATGGCGATACCAGGGAAGATCATGAGCCAGGGTGCTACCAGCGCAAAGGACTGAGCCGAGCCTGAAAGCTCTCGACCCCAGGATGCGTGAGGTGGAGGTACGCCCAGGCCCAGGTAGCTGAGTGAGGCTTCTGTAAGGATGGCAGT
>JAUSCR010000003.1 GCA_030651175.1 Dehalococcoidia bacterium | reverse complement strand
TCGTCGGCGCGTCCCACGAACCAGAAGTAGCCGTCGGCGTCCATGCGGGCGCGGTCGCCGGTGATGTACCACCCCTTGCGGAACTTGGAGTTGTACATCTCCTGGTTGTTCCAATAGGTGTGGAACATGGCGGGCCAGCCTGGGCGGATGGCCAGGCTGCCCTCGGTGCCGGGCGGGACCTGTTCATAGGCGTCGCTCAGGATGGCGGCTTCAATGCCAGGGATAGGACGGCCCATGGAGCCGAGGCGTATCTGCTGGAAGGCGTAGTTGGCAATGAGGATGGCCCCGGTCTCCGTCTGCCACCAGTTGTCGTGGATGCCCTGTCCAAAAGCATCCAGTCCCCAGACGATGGCCTCGGGGTTCAGAGGCTCGCCGACGCTGTTGATGTAGCGCAGGCTGGACAGGTCGTGCCGCTTGGCAACCTGGGCGCCGGCCTTCATGAGCATTCGGATGGCTGTGGGCGCGGTGTACCAGACCGTGACCTTGTACTTCTGGACGACCTCGTACCAGGCGGAGGCGCGGAAGCCGCCTTCGTAGATGACCTGGGTGACGCCGTTGCTCCAGGGGGCCAGCATGCCGTAGGAGGTGCCTGTGACCCAGCCAGGGTCGGCGGTGCACCAGTAGATGTCGTTGGGATGCAGGTCCAGGACCCACTTGCCGGTGGCGTACTGCTGGACGATGGCCATGTGGCGGTGGACAGCGCCCTTGGGCTTGCCCGTGGTGCCGGAGGTGTAGTGCATGATGGAGTAGTCGTACATGTAGGTGGGCACGATGTCGAAGGCTGGGGATGCCTTGGCCATGAGGTCCTCGTAGCGGAGATCGCCCTTGGCCAGAGGCGTGGTGTCGCGGCCCAGCTTGTTGATGACGATGACGTGCTTCAAGTCCGGCAACTGCGGCAGGATGCCGGCGATGCGCCGGCGCAGCTCCGGCGTGGTGACCAGCACCTTGGCGCCGCTATCCAGCAGGCGATCCTTGACGGGGTCAGGCCCGAAGGCGGAGAAGAGCGGCCCAGCGACGGCTCCGGCCTTCAGCACGCCGAAGATGGCGAAATAAAGCTCGGGCACGCGGTCGGTGAACAGGAACACGCGGTCGCCCTTGACGACGCCCAGGCCTTTGAGGACGTTGGCGAACTTGTTGCTTTCGCGCTTCATGTCGGCGTAGGTGTAGCGCTCCGATTCGCCGTTCTTGCCCTCCCAAAGCATGGCGAGCTTGCCAGCATTGGGGCCGTTGGCGTGGCGGTCAATGCACTCGTGGGCCTTGTTGAGGAAGCCGCCCGGCAGCCAGTCCAGCTCGCGGTACATCTGCTCCCAGTCAAAGGTCTTGCGCATCGCCTCGTACTTGGAAAGGTTGGGTTTCACCTTCATTTTCGAGATGCTGGGCTTGTCAACGGTCTGGTAGTCCATCGTCGCCTCCTGGGGTTGTTCTAAAGGCAGGTGAGAAGTATTACACTAACTTGGTAAGTCTAGTATGAGGAAGGGGGCGGGTCAATCGGTCAATGGGAATTTCTAGCCAGGCATACCTGGAAAGAAACGGCGGCTTGGGTTACCATAGCACAGGCCATTGACCTGCAACTACCAAATCAGGAGGATCGAAAGTGCCAACGTATATCACCCTGGCAAACTTTACTGACCAAGGTATCCACACCATCCGCGACCTGCCGCAACGAATAGAGAACGGCAAGAAGGCCGCCCAGGCAACGGGGGCCTCCGTACAATACTTCCTCACCTACGGCCTCTACGACCTGGTGTTGATCACTGAGGCTCCCGATGACGATGTGATGGCGACGCTGCTGCTCACAGTCGCCAGCGGCGGGAACTTCAAGACTATCACCCTCAAGGCCTTTGGAGAGCGGGACCTCAAGAAGATCGTGCAGCGGATGCCCGGCGCCTAGACGATAGCCCCCAGGGCGCTCTAACAGGGTGCTGAAATACCCTTTCGACCATCCCCCTGTCCCCCTTCCTGGCCAGGAAGGGGGTAAAAGTTATTTCTGGGGGATACCCCCAGACTCCCGGCAAAGGGGCTTCGCCCCTCTGCACTTCCCTTTTCCCGCAGCCCTCTAAAGCAGTGCCAGGCCAGCGCCGCCCAGAGCGGCGAGCACGACCACCAGCCAGGGCGGCAACCTCCAGAAGGCCAGGAGCGCGAAGGCGGCGAGCCCTAACGCAAAGTCCTTGGGTGCGTGAATGGCGCTGGTCCAGACCGGGTCGTAGAGGGCCGCCAGGAGCAGGCCAACCACCGCCGCGTTGACGCCCATCAAGGCTCTCCGGAAGGTGGCGATGGCCCGCAGGCTATCCCAGAAGGGCAACGCGCCAACGACTAGCAGGAACGATGGCAGGAAGATAGCGCCAAGAGCAATGACCCCACCGAGCCAAGGCGCAGGCATCCCTGTCATCGTGGCACCAAGGTAAGCGCTGAATGTGAACAGTGGCCCTGGGACCGCTTGGGCTGCGCCATATCCAGCCAGAAACTGGTCGGTAGTGACCCATCCTGGCGGCACGACCTCGGCCTGGAGCAGAGGCAACACCACATGCCCGCCGCCGAAGACCAGCGAGCCGACGCGGTAGAAGCTGTCGAACACATCCAACGGCTGGCTAGGGAAGGCATGGCGAAGCAGCGGAAGCCCCACCAGCAGAGCGCCGAAGACCACGAGGCAAGCCACAGCCACACCGCGGCCCACAGGGATGCGGTGCGCCGGAGCCGGTGCGGCTTCGCCGCCTCGCAGCAGCAGCCAGCCAAGCAAGCCGCCCAGGGCAATCACGCCAACCTGGGCTATGGCGCTATGCCAGAAGAGCATGGCCACGGCCGCCAGGACCGCCAGAGTAATGCGAGGCCGGTCGGGACAGAGGCTCCTGGCCATACTCCATACTGCCAGGGCCACCACCGCCACGGCGACCACCAGCAGGCCGTGGAGCCAGCCAGAGCCTGTCACATCGCCCACGGCGTTCACCCCGTAGGCGAATAGGATCATGGCCACTGCCGAAGGGATGGTGAACCCCAGCCATGCGGCGAGGCCGCCCAGCAGACCAGCCCTGGTGATCCCGATGGCTATGTGCACCTGGCTGCTGGCGGGTCCGGGCAGGAACTGGCATAGGGCGACCAGATCGGCGTAGGTCGCCTCGTCCAGCCACTTGCGGCGATTTACGTACTCTTCCCGGTAGTAGCCCAGGTGGGCAATGGGCCCGCCGAAGGAGGTGAGACCCAGGCGGGTGGCCACAAATAGCACCTCGGCGACCCGGGAGAGCGAGCTACGGCGGCTGGGTTGCATGGCTGTCTCCGTCCTTGAATGACATCCGCCCCGTCTTGCTTGCAGGCACTTTGCACAAAAAGCCCGTCAAGATCAATGTCTTTCTTCCCACCCCCCTCAAGCAGACCCCCCGCTCATTACCTTCGACAGGCTCAGGATGAGCGGGACTACCTAGCCCACCCAGGCGAATGGAAGGTCGCTGGGGCGGTGCGGTTTACAGGAGAAGGCCATCGCAGTATACTCTCCCATCATCGCAGAGCAGTAAACATGTGGGAGGGAAGGTATGCAAGGAACGCCATCACGAGCCACCTCCATCGCAGGAGCGCTGATCCCCAGGAGCAGTACCTGGGTTAACGTCGCAGTAGACGCAGTGTTAATCGTTGGGTTTGCGGCGTTGACTGGCCTGGCAGCACAGATCAAAATCTACCTAAACCCGGCGGTGCCAATAACTGGGCAGAGCTTTGCTGTGCTGCTGGCAGGAGCGGCCCTGGGCAGCAAGCGCGGTGGGGCCAGCATGCTGGTTTACCTCATGGCTGGGATCGCAGGCATTCCGGTCTTCGCGTCAGGGGGCGTTTCCCCAGGCTCCAGCCGGGGCTACATTCTAGGGTTCGTGGCAGCCGCCGCCCTAGTGGGGTACCTTTGCGAGCGTGGGTGGGGCCGGAACCCGTTGAAACTGATTGCTGCGATGCTGGCAGGCGAGGCGGCGATTTACGTGTTTGGGCTATGGTGGCTGGCGTTTTACTTCACGCCAGCGCAGCTAGCCGCCTCCGTATCCGCAGGAAAGCTGAGCGCTGCAACGCACCTGGCCGTTGTGTGGGAATGGGGTGTAAAGGACTTCATCATCGGCGACACCATCAAGCTGCTGATGGCCGCCTTTGGCGTGCCCCTGGCGTGGGTAGGCATCCGCAAGCTCAAGGGCCAGGATGTCTAGCTGGTCTGTTGCGTAGGCTATCGCCCAGAAGCGTGACCAGCTGGAATGGTCTCATCCCCAGCCGTTACCCTCCTTCGACAGGCTCAGTGCCTTTAGTAAAATCCCGGACACGGCATACGATAGGATCCCGCCCCAGATTGCCACGGGCGGGTACGCCCTCGCAATGACAATTCCCTCGCATGCTCAGGATGAGCGTGTGATGCCAATAGAGCGAAAGGATAGATATGCGCATAGCTAATGGCGTCTTCCAGTTCAAAGTCCCCAGGCCCCCGAACCCCTCGGTCCCGGACGGCGGCCTGCGCTACACCCTGGTGTACGCGGTGGAAACTCTTGACGGATACGTATTGATTGACGCCGGTGACAATACTGACAAAGGGTTCCATGCCTTCCAAGACCAACTGGCGAAGGACAGAATCGCACCGTCGGACATAAAGCTCAACGTGATCACCCACGGCCATTCGGACCACGCGGGGCTGGCCAATCGCATCAAAGAGCTAACCGGCGCACGGCTGGCGATGCACCACCTGGACGCCAACGGAGGAGAGTTTTTCAGGAGAATGGGCAACTTGATGAATAACCGAGACGCCGCTCGCCGGTGGGCGCAGCGGAGCGGCATTCCGGAATCAGAGATCGAGGACGAGTCCGCCTCCCCAAGACACGCCCACTCCCACGGGCATGACGTAGATTGGCGCGCCTCTGTCCCCCAGGTAGACGTGCTCCTGGAAGGGGGAGAGGAGTTGGTGGAAGGCTCAGGTTTGTGGACTATCTGGACGCCAGGCCACAGCGCCGGCCACCTGTGCATCCACGACAGGAACCGCCGCCTACTGTTCTCCGGCGACCATATTCTTCCTGCCATCACTCCCCACGTCAGCCTCTACCCAGGCGATGAAGGCAATCCGCTAGCACTGTTCTTGAAGGCGCACCGCCAGATTCGAGACCTGGACGTGGGAATGGTGCATCCCGCCCACGAGTACTCATTCCCTGGATTGCGCCAGCGGGTGGATCAGATACTTGAGCACCACGAGGAACGGATGAACGAGATGCTGGCCCAGGTGCAGGACGGCCCGAAGACGGCATGGCAGATCGCTTCAGGCATATCCTGGAACGTGGCCCCCTGGGCAGAGCTTGGACCAGGGACCAGGCACGCGGCGCTGATGGAGACCATGTCGCACCTGCAATACATGGTGGTGGAGGGCAAACTGGCCCAGCAGGAGAAGGACTCCGTGGTGGTGTACGCCCGGCCGTAAAGGGCGGCGGCTTGCCTGGCGCTTCCTTGCTCCCGCCCATTTCCTTCCCTTCGGCTCCGCTCAGGTTAAACTCTAACGCTTTAGATTCTTCGCGGAGTTTATCCTGAGGAACGAAGGGATCAGAATGACATCGGAAAAGGTCGCCCGTGGTGAGCTCGTCGAACCACCTGGCCTTGATACACGCTAGGCCCACCTCTGGCTGAGGCTACCACCAGGCGTAGCGTCACATCGCCTTGTCCTATAGACTGGGACTGTACAACGCCTAAAGGAGGAGCATATGCCCCAGCCCCGTGTGTTCGTTACTCGTCGCCTGCCTCAGGAGGCCCTAGACCTCCTGGCCGCCGAAACAGAGCTAGAAGTGTGGCCAGGCGATGAACATCCTCCCAGGGATGTGCTCCTCAGCCGCGCCAGGGGGTGCGATGCCATGCTCACTACGATAGAAGACCGCATTGACGAGGAGCTTCTAGCTGCGGGTAAAGGCAGGCTAAAAGTGGTGGCCAACTGCGCCGTGGGGTTCGACAATGTGGACCTCCAGTCGGCCACACAACATGGAATAGCTGCCAGCAATACTCCACAGGTGCTTACCAAGACCACCGCAGACTTGGCTTTTGCCCTTATTCTAGCTGTGGCGCGGCGGGTGGTGGAGGGGGACAGGGATGTGCGCGCCGGCCAGTGGAACCACTGGCGCCCGTTTGCCTACGCGGGCCCGGACGTTCACGGCTCCACCCTGAGCATCCTGGGCATGGGACAGATCGGCTTGGAGGTGGCCAAACGGGCCTTCGGCTTCGAGATGGCGGTCTACTACTACGATCCGATACGCCGCCCGGAGGCTGAGCGCCAGTACGGCGTTAGGTTTTGCCATGACCTCCCTTCTGCGCTGAAGGTGGCCGACTTCGTCAGCGTCCACACTCCCCTTACCCCTGAGACACGTCATATGATAGGCCAAAAGGAGCTGCGCCTGATGAAGCCCACGGCCATCCTGGTGAACACCTCCCGTGGGCCTGTGGTGGACAACACAGCCCTATACGAGGCGCTGCGAGACGGCATAATTGCCGGGGCTGGCCTGGACGTCACGGAGCCCGAGCCAATCCCTGCGGACCATCCGCTGCTAAGCCTGTCCAACGTGGTAATTACGCCGCACATCGGCAGCGCCAGCCTGGCAACCCGCACGGCGATGGCGCTTCTGGCGGCCCGCAACATCCTGGCCAGGCTCAAGGGTGAGGATATGCCTACCTGCCTGAACCCAGAGGTGCTCAATAGGTGAGGGGGGGCCGACCAAGGTCGGCACCCCCCTCACCTCATCAACACGTCATCTTGCCCCAGGACGTTGTCCGAGAACTCTACGTGGAGACGAACACGTACGCCGACCCCTGGTCGGTGTTGCTGCCAACGTCATCTCCGTGGGCACCCACCACGGCCGTGTCACCGCTGATGGCAACGGAAACGCCGAAGTAGTCAGACACCGCGCCGTCGGAAGCCGTAAGCTTGGCCTGCTGGCTCCAGGCGCCCCCGCTGCGCAAGAACAGGTACGCCGACCCCTGTTCGGTGTTGCTTCCAACGTCGTCCCAATAGGCACCCACCACGGCCGTGTCACCGCTGATGGCAACGGAAACGCCGAAGTAGTCCTCTGCCGCGCCATCGGAGGCCGTGAGCTTCGCCTGCTGGCTCCAGGTGGTGCCGCTGCGCACAAACACGTAGGCCGACCCCTGGTCGGCGTTGCTGCCAACGTCGTCCGTTTTGGCAGCCACCACGGCCGTGTCCCCGCTGATGGCGACGGAAAAGCCGAACCAGTCAGACACCGCGCCGTCGGAGGCCGCAAGCTTCGCCTGCTGGGTCCAGGCGCCCCCGCTGCGCACGAAGACGTACGCCGACCCCTGGTTGCCGTTGCTGCCAACGTCGGCTGAATAGGCCCCCACCACGGCCGTGTCCCCGCTGATGGCGACGGATAAGCCGAACTCGTCACGTGCCGCGCCATCGGAGGCCGTGAGCTTCGCCTGCTGGCTCCAGGCGCCCCCGCTGCGCACGTACACGTACGCCGACCCCTGCGCGGTGTTGCCGCCAACGTCGGCGCCATTGGCCCCCACCACGGCCGTGTCCCCGCTGATGGCGACGGATAAGCCGAAGTGGTCATGTGCCGCGCCATCGGAGGCCGTAAGCTTCGCCTGCTGGCTCCAGGCGCCCCCGCTGCGCACGAAGACGTAGGCCGATCCCTGGTAGGTGTTGCCGCCAACGTCGGCGGCAAAGGCACCCACCACGATGGTGTCGCCGCTGATGGCAACGGAACCGCCGAACTTGTCATATGCCGCGCCGTCGGAGGCCGTAAGCTTCGCCTGCTGGCTCCAGGCGCTCCCGCTGCGCACGAACACGTACGCCGACCCCTGGTCGATGTTGCCGCCAAAGTCGTCGAAACGGGCGCCCACCACGGCCGTGTCACCGCTGATGGCAACGGAATAGCCGAACTTGTCATTTGCCGCGCCGTCGGAGGCCGTAAGCTTCGCAGACTGCTGGGGCGCTGACGCCCACAGCGACAGCGCCGGCGCCGGCCCCAGGATCTGCTCGTAGGTGAGATCCACCGTCGTCGCGGCTCCGCCGCCTGCGGGCTCGATCTGCTGCACCTTCACCAGGGTGAACACCGCCACTGCCCGGTCGTCGTCCGTGCCCAGCGAGGAGCTCTGCTTCTTGAAGAGCCACAGGAAGTTAGGTGCTTCCAGTTCGGGGGTACCGACGCCAGTGCCGCTGGTCTTGTCCACACCGTCGGGCATCTGCTTCAGCAGGTTCAGGGCGTCCAGCTTGGCCAGGTCAATGGCCGTGTACTTCGTCATCAGGTCGCTACCCGAGATTGCGGTACCGGCTTTGTCCTTCAGAAACACCTCGCGCACTACCACAGTGTCACCGGTGGTGTGGAAGATGGCGTGGTACTTGGAGTTGGCCGTGCGGTTAGGCAGGGTAGGCACGCCCGTGGAGGCCTCGGTGATATAGACCTCCGGCCACCGGGTGCTAACCTCCTGCTGTTTGGAAGTAGCGACGGCGCCACTCACCTTGGTGATCGTCGTCACGCTGTGCGGGGTGCGGACCTCGGACTCTTTGTTGCGGGTGAAGAAATCGGTGGCGGCGTTGCGCACCTGCTGGGAGTCCGCTTGGGCCTGGGCCGTGATGCTGGCCCGCTCGGAGTTGATGGCCGCCGGGGCCACAATGGCCACCAGGATGGCCAGGATGGCCATCACCGCCACCAACTCGATGAGTGTGAAGCCCCGCTGCCGTAACAGCATTCGCTTCAGCCTCCCTTCTCGGCTTACCGCTCTGTTACTGTACATGATAAGCTCTTGTCCCTCTGCGGTAAGGGCTGCCAGTAGCATGTCAGAGACTCCGTGCTGGCGAATCACCCCAAAGGGGTGATTTTTGGGGTGAGCCGGGGGTTGCTCCCTTGGGGTTGGGCTCGCAATGACAAGAATGACGACATTCCGTGCAAAGCCTTGTCACCCTTTGTTGAGCATGTAGAAATGGTTCAAGGGGCCGTGGCCGCTGCCTATCGCCAGGCTGGCGCGGATGGCCTCGGTGACGTAGGTCTTTGCCTGGCCTACGGCCTCTTCCAGGGCCAGGCCCTTGGCCAGCCCCGCCGCTATGGCCGATGCGAAGGTGCAGCCGGTGCCGTGGGTGTTCTTGGTATCCACTCGCTCAGCGGTGAACTCACGGAACTCCTTGCCATCGTAGAAGAGGTCGGTGGCATCGCGGGTGGAGAGGTGGCCGCCCTTGACCACAACGCTCTTTGCTCCCAGGGCCACGATTCTTCTGGCGGCCTCCCGAGCATCCTGTGGCGTACGGATGGTGATGCCGGCCAGCACCTCCGCCTCGGGCACGTTGGGCGTGACCACTGTAGCCAGGGGAATGAGCAGTGTGCGCAGCGCATCCACGGCGTCCTCTCGGAGAAGGCGGCGGCCACCCTTGGCTACCATCACGGGGTCCACCACCAGGCGGGTTACGCCGTGGCGTTTCAGCTCCTGGGCCACCGTTTCGATGATGGCAGAGGATGAAAGCATTCCAGTTTTCACGGCGTCGGCGCCGATGTCGGTGAGGATGGCGTCTATCTGCGCGGCGATGATCTCCACTGGCACCTCGTGGATGGCGGTGACGCCCAGGGTGTTCTGCGCTGTGATGGCTGTGATGGCCGATGTGCCGTAGACGCCCAGGGCGGCGAAGGTCTTGAGGTCGGCCTGGATGCCGGCGCCGCCGCCTGAGTCGGACCCGGCGATTGTCATGGCGGTAGGTGGCTTGGTCATGGATGCGCCTTTAGGAGGGTGATGAAAAACTCCTTCGACCATCCCCCTTACCCCCTTCCTTGCCAGGAAGGGGGAGGGAAAAGAGACTTGGGGGATACCCCCAAACCCCCGCCAAGGGGGCTTCGCCCCCCTGGACTCCCCATGGGGAGCAGGCCCAATGTAACGCTGATTCCTGGTAGGAAGACCTAGCTCTTCTGGTAAATCTTGCCGCCGGACTCGCGGAACTCACGGGCCTTCTCTTCCATGCCGACAAGCATGGCAGCCTCGGCATCAAGGCTCTTCTTCTGGGCGTACTCCCGGACGTCCTGGGTAATCTTCATGGCGCAAAAGTGAGGCCCGCACATGGAGCAGAAGTGGGCTGTCTTTGCAGGATCGGCAGGCAGGGTCTGGTCGTGATAGCTGCGGGCCGTCTCTGGGTCCAGGGAAAGGTTGAACTGGTCCTGCCAGCGGAACTCGAAACGAGCCTTGGAGAGTGTATCGTCCCACAGATGGGCGCTGGGGTGGCCCTTGGCGACATCCGCGGCGTGGGCAGCAATCTTGTAGGCGATGACGCCGTCCTTGACATCCTGCTTGTTGGGCAGGCCCAGGTGCTCCTTGGGAGTGACGTAGCAGAGCATGGCAGTCCCGAACCAGCCGATCATGGCAGCGCCAATGGCCGATGTGATGTGGTCGTAGCCGGGGGCGACGTCTGTGGTCAGAGGCCCCAGGGTATAGAAAGGCGCCTCGTGGCAGACCTCCAACTGCTTGTCCATGTTCTCCTTGATCTTGTGCATCGGCACGTGGCCCGGCCCCTCTATCATCACCTGTACGTCGTATTTCCAGGCGATCTTTGTAAGCTCGCCTAGAGTCTCAAGCTCGGCGAACTGGGCCTCGTCGTTGGCGTCGGCGATGGAGCCGGGCCGGAGGCCGTCGCCCAGGGAGAAGGCGATGTCGTAGGCCCGCATGATCTCGCATATCTCCTCGAAGTGGGTGTACAGGAAGTTCTCCCGGTGGTGGGCCAGGCACCAGCCGGCCAGGATTGAGCCGCCACGGGAGACGATGCCGGTCAACCGTTTTGCCGTAAGTGGGATGTAAGGGAGGCGCACGCCTGCGTGGATGGTGAAGTAGTCCACACCCTGCTCGGCCTGCTCGATGAGTGTGTCACGGTAAATCTCCCAGGTCAGCTCCTCGGCTTTGCCGCCCGTCTTTTCCAGCGCCTGGTAGATGGGGACTGTGCCTATGGGCACCGGCGAGTTGCGGATGATCCACTCGCGGGTGTTGTGGATGTTCATGCCGGTGGACAGGTCCATCACGGTATCAGCGCCCCAGTGGGTTGCCCAGACCATTTTCTCCACCTCCTCCTCAATAGAGGAGGCGACGATGGAGTTTCCGATGTTGGCGTTGATCTTCACCAGGAAACTGCGGCCTATGATCATAGGCTCGCTCTCCGGATGGTTGATGTTGGCCGGAATAATGGCCCGACCGCGGGCCACCTCATCGCGGACGAAATCAGGTGCTACGCCCTCGCGGATTGCGATAAACTCCATCTCCGGTGTGATGGTCCCGTTCCGAGCGTAGTGCATCTGGGTCACGGCCCGGCCGGACATTGCCCTGAGAGGGCGGCGCTTCAAGCCAGGGGAGAGTCGCCCATTGTTCCTGCTGTCCAGTGGCCGGAGGCTGTTGTCGCCAGGCGACACCGCCCGCCCTTGGTACTCCTCAACATCGCCACGTTCCATGATCCAAGCGCGGCGCAGGGCTGCCAATCCCAGGCGGACATCCGTCTGCACCGCTGGATCGGTGTATGGGCCGCTGGTGTCGTAGAGCGACATGGGGGGATTGGCCTCGTTGCCGAAGCGGCCTGAGGTTGGAGTCAGGCTGACCTGGCGCATGGGCACTTTGAGGTCTGGCCTGGACCCCTGCACGTAAACCTTCCTGCTCGAAGGGAAAGGGGATGTGCTTAGAACTTTTGGCTCATCTTGAGATACCTGTGTCATTGTTCACCTCCACCAACAGTTGCGCCTGTTACCGACTAGGGATAATTGCGGCCCATACGATAAAAAGAAACCGCCAACTCTGCGGGAGTGGCGGTTTCGACTTGTCCTAACGCTGGAACGGAAACCACATTCCCTCCGCTGGCATTACCCAGATCAGGTTCAGAAGGGTCGCCCCGAAGCGTCGGGGCCTCTCAGCCTGGCAAATCCAAGCTCCCCTCGGTCCTATGAGCTATTCAGTTGTTGATATGGTCTTAGTGTAAGCACCCTGGAAGAATAGGTCAAGTGGGGGTATCTGGGCGGGCATGGGCCGTGACGCTGGGTGGGACGGCGGCAGGGAGGTCGTATGAAATGGTATACTACTACCCCGTAGCATAGTAGGGAAGGACAAACAACCGTGTATATAGGAGTCAGCAATTGACAACGAATAATAATGTAGAATGGCAGCGCGACGAGTTAGTACGAGAAGGAGAACGGCGAGAGGCGGGGATAACCGAGCTTCTACAGCTGTATGAGCGCCTAGAAATTGTCTACGTAGCTGCGTCGCAAGCTTCTGCGACAACGCTTTCTCCCAGCACGACGAGTACGACCAACAGGAGCACGCCCTAGTTATGCCGACTTGGGGCGAGATACTCATTGAGATGCAGTCGGCGCGCCGTCCCGATGGCACGCCTGATTTTGACGCGGTTCGGCGCAAGTACATGCGCCAGTTGCACGCGCGCACACACAGAGCCGTAATTCTCTATGCGACCGCTTTTCTCGAGGATCGACCGATTCCGCCGAGTGGGGTCCAGGTCGGCCTGGGCGATATTCAAGGATTCATGGAAGCAGTATCCAATATCGAAGAGCGGCAACTCGACCTAATTCTCCATAGCCCAGGGGGGTCTGCGGAGGCCGCGGAGTCCATAGTGGCGTACTTACGCCAGCGTTTCGATCACATTAGGGTTTTCATCCCCGTGGCTGCGATGTCGGCAGCGACCATGATTGCGTTGGCTGCAAACGAAGTCGTGATGGGGCAGCATTCTCAATTGGGCCCGATAGACCCTCAATTCATAATCGCAACGCCGGAAGGTCCAAGGTCTGCTCCTGCCAGGGCGATCCTAAAGCAGTTTGAGATGGGCAAGTTACAGTGCAAAGATCCGGGTAATTTGGCCGCATGGATGCCCATTCTTCGTAGTTATGCCCCTGGGCTCCTGACACAATGTGAGGATTCACAGAGGCTGGCAGAAACCATGGTTTCCAGTTGGCTCCAACAGTACATGTTCGCAGGTCAACCCAATGCCGCCGACGAAGCAGCTAGAATTGCCCATTGGTTCGGGGACTATGATAACTTCAGCTCACATGGTAGACGTGTTGGCTATGACCAGGCTAGGGAAGTTGGTGTTGAGGTGCACAGGCTCGAGGACGACAACGATCTACAAGATGCAGTTCTCTCAGTGCACCATGCTGCAATGCAATCGTTCGGTGGATCGGCCATCAAAATAATTGAGAATCATCACGGTCGCACTTGGGCGAAGCATGCCGGTGAAATTGTGATCGCACAACCCGGCCCGAGGCCAACTCAACAGGGGCCACAAGTTGCGCAGCCAGCTCCGGTCAATAGACAAGAGCGCCGCGCTCAGGAGCGAGGGCGGGGCGGGCGCTAGTTCGGGACCATCATTGATGGTCTATCAGCACACCCGCGTTCCTAATACGGCCTGACTAGTGCGCTGCAGCCCGTAACGGCATGCCCTGACGTATAGACCGTCGTCTAGGCCGCCCAACTAGCAGCGGCGGTAGCACACATCAAAGCCCCAGGATTGCCCTGGGGCCTCTCTACTATTAGGTATCGATAATAACGTCTTCGTCCTGCCCATTCCCGCTTCCAGCAACGCTTTTGCGCAAGGCCGGCGCGACCTAGAACCCTAGCAGGCGCTGCCAAGCCCTACAGCTTGCCCGCCATCTGGAAGACCTTGCCCTCGGTCTGGATAGAGGGGGCAATGACCATCTCGGCGCGGTGCATGTCGCGGATGGTGAATGCTCCACACATGCCCATGCAGACGCGCAGGGCGCTGATGAGGTTCTGCGTGCCATCCGTGCGGCTGGTGGGGCCAAAGAGCAGCTGCTCCATCGTCCCCTTGGTGCCAGCGTTGATTCGAGTGCCGCGTGGCAGGGCCGGATGGGGCGTCGCCATGCCCCAGTTGAACCCTTTTCCGGGCGCTTCCTGAGTCTGAGCGAAGGGCGTCCCCAGCATCACGCCGTCGGCGCCGGCAACTATGGCTTTGCACAGGTCGCCGCCGGTGCGGATGCCGCCGTCGGTGAGCACAGCCACGTACTTCCCTGTGCGGCGCAGATGCTCCTCTCTTGCGGCGGCGCACTCAATGGTGGCGGAGACCTGTGGCACGCCCACTCCAGTCACCTCGCGGGTGGTGCAGGCGGCTCCCGGCCCAACGCCAACCAGAATGCCATCCACGCCTGTCTCCATCAGCTCCAGAGCTGCGTTATATGTGACGCAGTTGCCCACAATCACTGGTATTTTGATCTGCTCAACTAGCTCGGAGAATATGAGTCCGCGATAGCTCTTGGACACGTGGCGGGCGGTGGTAACGGTGGACTGGACGACCATGAGGTCAGCACCGGCCTCCACGGCAATGGGGGCGATGCGCTTGGCGTTCTGCGGAGTTACGGATACAGCGCAGGTGGCGCCCGCCGCTTTGATGTCGTGGACCCACTTGCCTATAAGCTCCTCCCTGATGGGTGCGGAGTATATCTTTTGGAGAAGCCCTGTGGCGAACTCAGGCGGGGATTGACTGATGCGGTCTAT
>JAUSCR010000012.1 GCA_030651175.1 Dehalococcoidia bacterium | reverse complement strand
GTCCCACTGTGCTTGTGAGCAAAAAGGTGAGCCAGGAGTACGACCAAATCATAGGCAACGTTCTGCCACGCCTGGAGGCATTAGCGCAACCTTCCGTCTGATAAGTGCGTCTATCTAGACCTACAAAGATACGGGCCACCTGCGCAGGTGGCCCGTATCTTTGCATGCAGGGGAATTGGCCCTCACGCCCCGTGAGAGTGGCCGCGCGTGGGCTATTTCCCCGCCAGCGTCCTGAGAGCCTCCAAAGACTCCGTGGCGTGGCGCTCCATGTTCTGGGCGTCGTCTATAACGTGGCGGATGATGCCTTGCTTATCTATCACGAAGGTGACACGACTATCCGTCAGGCGGTCCTCATTGAACACGCCAAAGGCTTTGGCGGCTGCGAAGGCAGGAAAGTCCGCCACCAGCGGGAACGATAGGCCGCAATGGTCAGCAAATGCCTTCTGAGGCGGAGCGGCGTCGGTGCTGGCACCCAGGACCTGGGTGTCTAGCTGCTGGAACTCCGAGAGCAAGCTCTGGAACTTCCGCAGCTCGCGCTCTCAGCCACCTGTGAACGCCCGGGCGTAGAAGGCTAGAACTACGTTCTGCTTACCTCCAAAGCCGGATAGAGGCACCTCTGTGCGGTCTGCCGTGCGGAAGCCCACGTTCGGGACAGGGTCGCCTATCTTGAGCAGCGGCATGTTGTTCTCCTTTGTAACCTCTTTAGACCACTATAACCTAAAACGGGCATTGACAGGTAACAAGATTGGAGCGGGGGACGGGATTCGAACCCGCGACAACCTGCTTGGAAGGCAGGAGCTCTACCACTGAGCTACCCCCGCTCACGTTGGACAAATATGCAAGAGAATTATACCACTGACGACGCAGGAGGCTGCCTCTTTACGGGAAAGCGGGTCAGTTTGCTGGGGTTTTCTGAAGGGTAGGCCAAAGCGGAGGCCCATCCCAATGTAGGCGTAGAGGGTATCCCGTTCATGTGGTTCCCTTCGGCTGTGCTCAGGGTAAACCAGGCTCACCATGAGCGGAGCAAAATCCCGCTTACCATGAGTTTGTTGAAGTGGGTGAGCATGGCACACCACCATCTTGTTATCAGGGCTAGACCAGTTCCAGGTTGCTCAGTCACCAAAGCTATGGTAATGTAGTAGAAGGGTTTTACTGAAAGCCTACTACTTCGTCAAAGAGGAAGTTTGCATGTCCGAATGCCAGGTCTGCGGCAAGAACGGCCAGTTTGGCCACAACGTAAGCCACTCCAAGCGGCGCACCAATACTCGGTGGCTGCCCAACGTTCATCAGGCCCGCCTTCAGATAGATGGCCGAACGCAGCGCGTTAGGCTGTGCACCCGATGCCTGCGGACGCACCACCGAGCGATGTCCGCAGGGACCACGTAGAGCCTATTAGCCTTTCAGTTCTTGGCCTTTCCCAGGCTCCTTCGTAGCCTGTCCTCCGCCTGCTGCACGCTGTCCCGTTCGTTGGATATGGCGGAGCCTGCCACGGGTCGCGGTTGACCCAGGTGGGTGCCGTGTGTATATTACGTCGGCAGCAGCCTGTGGTCACCCTGGAGCAGCGCACTGGTTCAGGTAGCGGACACCCGGATCGCCGCGGTAGAGCGACGAAGTAGGAGGTGTATACCTTGGCTAAAATATCCGGCTCCAAGTACATCGCTGAAACCCTGGTACAGTACGGCGTCACCCACGTCTTTTGGGTGCCAGGAGGAGACCCGGCCGGAATCATGGCCGCCCTGGAGGGTAGGGGGGTGAAGCGGGTGCTGACCCACGGGGAGAAAGCGGCTGCCTATATGGCCGACGGCTACGCCCGGGCCACTGGCCGCCCTGGGATCTGCATAGTACAGTCCATTGGGGCAGCCAACCTGGCCGCAGGGATGGCCGACCCGTACATGGCCTCCTCGCCGGTAATCGCCATGACCGGCGCCCTGGACCCAATGCAGCGCTACCGCCACTCCTACCAGGAGTTCGAGCACCTGCAGCCGTTCCAGGCGGTGACCAAGCACAGTGTCCAGGTGGATAAGGTGCAGCGGCTTCCCGACGTGCTGCGGCAGGCATTCCGCACGGCCACATCGGGCAGCCCCGGGCCGGTGCATCTGGACATTCGCAACGAAGCATTGGACACCGAGGCCGACCTGGAGGTGGTAGTGGAGGAGCGGTTCACCCGCACCCCTCCCTTCCGTCCCGAGCCGGAGGCCGCCCATGTGCGTGAGGCGGCGGCCCTGCTGATGCAGGCCCGCAAGCCTGTCATCGTGGCGGGGGGAGGCGTCATCACCTCTGGCGCTTGGAACGAGGTTCGGAGGCTGGCCGAGATGCTGACCATTCCCGTGGCCACCTCCCTCACAGGGAAGGCCGCCATCCCCAACGACCATCCCCTGAGTGCCGGAGTGATGGGCCGCTACTCCCGTTGGTGCGCCAACCGCATCGTTTCGGATGCCGATCTGGTGCTGTTCATCGGGACTCGGACCGGGGCCCTGACCACCGCCGATTGGAGAGTTCCGCCCCTGGATGTCCCAAACATCCAGATCAACATTGACCCCGACGAGCTTGGGCGGAACTACCCCGCCAACGTCGCCCTGCTGGGCGATGCCCAGGTCACGCTCCAGCGGCTTATTGACGCGGTGGAGCCGCGCGAGCCAGCCGCTGAGCGAGTGGCGGAGGTCCGCCGCGTGGTGGGGCAGTGGGAGGCGGAGTACGCCGCGTTGCAGCGGTCCAATGCCGTCCCCATCCGCCCGGAGCGGCTGTGCCGCGAGCTCACCGAGGCCCTCCCCCCCGATGCCATCCTGGTGTCCGACACCGGCCACGCCGGCATGTGGACCGGCACGATGGTGGAGCTCAAACATGCCGGGTTGAACTACATCCGGTGCGCCGGCTCCCTTGGTTGGGGATTGCCTGGGGCCATCGGTGTCAAATGCGGCGCCCCCAATCGCCCTGTAGTCTGCTTCACTGGCGATGGCGGCTTCTGGTACCACATCGGCGAACTGGAGACCGCCGTTCGGCACGGCATCAGCCCAGTCATCGTGGTCAATGACAACCACGCCTTGAACCAGGGGCTTGCGGGACTAAGACGGAACTACGGCGGAGAGCTTTGGGGGGACGCTTCGGAGTTGATAATGTTCAATGACGTTAACCTGGCCCAGGTGGCCCAGGCGATGGGCTGCTACGCCGAGCGGGTGGAGCGGCCACAGGACATCCAGGGAGCCCTGAAACGCGCCCTGGCCGCCGGTAAGATTGCAGTAGTGGACGTTGCCACCGACTTTGAGGCCCTGGGGCCAACCCCCCGGTCGGGCGACTTCCGGCCCTCCGTCACCACACCCTTTAAGCCGTAGCGTGCCACCGCGCGATGGGCGTAGGGAACACGTAGAGGGTGATGGAGTACACTCACGACCATCCCCCTGTCCCCCTTCCTGGCCAGGAAGGGGGAAGAAAATGAATCTGGGGGGCACCCCCAGACCCCCAACAGAGGGGCGAAGCCCCTCTGGACTCCCCTTCTTCAACAACCTGATAGGGCCTAGCAGCCCTTCAGCCCTTGGCCTGTCCCAGGCTCTTTCTCAGCCTGTCCACCGCCTGCTGCACGCTTTCCCGTTCGTTGAATATAGCGGAGCCTGCCACAAGCACGCTGGCGCCCGCCTTCACCACGGACGCTGCGGTGGACTCGTTGATGCCGCCATCCACCTCCAGTTCCACGTCCTTGCCAAGCACGTCTATGCGACGCCTCATGCGGTGAATCTTGTCCAGGCTGCCGGGAATGAAGACCTGCGCCGGAAACCCGGGGTTGACCGACATCACCAGCACCATGTCCAGGTCCTGCAGCACCTCCTCCACCGCCGACACGGGCGTTCCTGGGTTGATGGCCACGCCCACCTTGACGCCCAACTCCTTGATCTGGTGGACAACCCGGTGGAGGTGGCGACATGCTTCGGCGTGCACGACCAGGAAGTTGGCTCCGGCCTCGGCGAAGGCCTGGATGTGGCGCTCCGGCTCGGCCACCATCAGGTGAACGTCCAGGGGTAGCGTTGTCCAGTGACGCAGCGCCTTTACCATAGCTGCCCCGAATGTGATGCTGGGAACGAACTGGCCGTCCATCACGTCCACGTGGATGTAGTCGGCGCCGGCGCGGGTTACCTCGGCCACGGCCTCACCCAGGCGGGAGAAGTCCGCCGAGAGGATGGAGGGGGCTAGCTTGACGATGGGATTGGCCATTGTCCCTAGCCTGCATCGGCCTTGGTTAGCAAGTCCCGTGCCTGCGCCAACGCCTTCTCCACCTGCTCAGGCGCTGTGCCTCCCGGCACGTTCTTTGCGGCTACGGACGATTCCAGGGTGACCTGGTACACGCCCTGGTCGAAGTGGGACGAGAACCGCCGATACTCCTCCAGCGTCAGCTCTTTGAACAGCTTGCCCTGGTCGGCGGCGTACTCTGAGAGCTTGGCCACGATGCCGTGGGCCTCACGGAATGGGACATCCTTGGTCACCAGGTAGTCGGCCAGGTCCGTGGCCAGGATATAGCTCTCCTCCGCCACCTGGCGCATCCGTTTGGGGTTCACACGCATGGTTCCCACCATGCCGGACATCACCTCCAGGGTAGACTGCAACGTGTCTACCGTGTCGAAGAACCCTTCCTTGTCCTCCTGGAGGTCGCGGTTGTAGGTGAGAGGCAGCCCCTTCAGGACAGTTAGCAGGCCAATCAGATTGCCGTAGACCCGGCCAGTCTTGCCTCTAGCCAGCTCCGCGAAGTCAGGGTTGCGCTTCTGGGGCATTATGGAGCTGCCAGTGGTGTACCGGTCGTCCATACGTATGAAGTCAAACTCCTGGGATGACCATAGGACAAGCTCCTCCGCCAAGCGGGAGAGATGGGCCATGCACAGGGCGGCATCGGCCATGTACTCCACCACGTAATCACGGTCCGAGACGGCGTCCATGGAGTTCTCGCTGATGCGGGAGAAGCCCAGTTCCTTTGCCAGGAACTCCCTGTCAATAGGGTAAGGGACACCCGCCAGAGCGCCGCTGCCCAGGGGCAGCACGTCGGCGCGCCGGTAGCACTCCAGGAAACGCTCTTTGTCCCGCTGG
>JAUSCR010000006.1 GCA_030651175.1 Dehalococcoidia bacterium | reverse complement strand
GGCGATGCGCTCCACCGCCAGCACGCCCTGAGCCTGGGCCACATGCGCCAGAAGCAGAATGCCAGTCACATCCCCAATGGCGTATACGCCCGGTATGTTGGTGGACATGGAGGCATCCACCGTTATGTTGCCGCGCTCCAGAGTGACCCCCATCTTCTCCAGGCCGAGCCCGTCGGAGTTGGCCTGCACCCCCACGGCCATCAGCACGTGCTCTGCCTCCAGCGTCGTGGTGGTTCCCTTTTGCTCTACCTCCAGCCGAACCTTGTCTTCTCCCTTGGTGGCGGCTTTGACTCTAGCACCTGTCAGGAACTTGATCCCCTGGCGGGTAAAGGAGCGCTCCAGAAGGCGGCTTATCTCCTCGTCCTCGTTGGGCAGCAGATGCGGCAGCATCTCTACTATGGTGACTTCGGCGCCATAAGCGTTATACAGGTAGGCGAACTCCGCGCCCGTGGCGCCGCCGCCTATGATGGCTATCCGCTTAGGGACCTGCCGCAGCTCCAGGGCCTCGCGACTGGTGATAATCCGCTGGCCGTCCACCTGGAGGCCCGGAATGGAGCGCGGCCTTGTCCCAGTGGCGATGATGATGCTGCTAGCCGTAATGGCACGCCCGCTGGGCGAGACCTCCAGGGTGTGCGCATCCCGAAAGCGGGCCTCCCCCTTGATATGCTCCACCTTGTTCTTCTTCAGCAGGCCGGCGACGCCCCGTGTAAGGGTGGAGACCACCTTCCTGCTGCGGTCCACAGCCTTTCCATAATCGATCTGTAAGTTGTCGAAGGAGATGCCAAACTCATCGGCCCTGTGCAGCAACTCTACGACCTCGGCGTTGCGCAGCAGGGCTTTGGTGGGAATGCATCCCCAGTTGAGGCATATGCCTCCCAGCTCGTCGCGCTCCACCACCGCTGTCTTCAGTCCCAGTTGCCCAGCGCGTATGGCCGCCACATAGCCTCCCGGGCCAGCTCCAACGACCACGACATCATAATCCGGCATTAGCAGTCCTCCAGCTTGTGTAGAACAGTACGCTACAGCTTAGCACAATATCCAGCGCTGTTGCCCTGTTCAAACTGGCTAGGGTCTACGGTGTTAAGTGGGAAATAGGGTGCAGGAAAGAAGGCAATCCAGTATCTGCGCATAGCAGATTCAGCATCACTGAGGATACGGAGCTTAGAGCGCCTAAGAAAGAGCCACTTGAAGGGGTTCACCTTTCAGCGACCCGACGCCTAGAATGGAGAACCCCAGCACATGCCCCTGGCCGTCCACTTTCTCCATAACACGGTCGTCGGCTGTTTCACGGAAGTACCCCTCCCGCTGGTCGAATATGACCTCCAAGTAATCTCCCTCTGGGTCGTACCAGATTCTTACCCGCTTTTCTGTCATAGTATGGTTCCTCGCTTCGTTCTGTCCGTGAGATAGGCAGTAATTACGAAGGCGTCGTCTCTCAAGACTTTGACCACAACGCACAGAAGCTTATCATCTACTGCCGTCTCATTATACCTGCGATAGTAGAGACGCACCTGAGAATCGCTTCGGGACTGAACAATTTGGTCGGCAGCAGCAAGAGTCTCTTCAATAGCAGCTTCCATGGCGACCATTTCTGGATGGTCCAATATGTGACCGAGGCGCTCGTCCGTGAGACGAATGGTCAAGCCTTCACGATCTCGCAGTAGTCTCACTTGAGGCTTTCTCTAATCGCCTTCACCAGTGTCTTCTCCTCGTCCGGCAGCACGGTACGGGGGTCCAGCACCACGCGGTCGTTCTCGATGCGTGCCACCACGGGGGTGGTGGCTTGTCTCAGGCGCTGGGCCAGGCCCTCCGCGCCACCGGTAGAGGCGTCGGGGTCCAGGGCCAGCAGCCAGGTGGGCAATGTCTCGCCTGGGAGGCTGCCGCCGCCAATAGTGGACTCGCCACGGACCACGCTGGCCCGCGGGCCCAGTGCCCTGCGCCAGCGGGCAGCCCGGCGTCTTATTGCGTCAGGCGGCGCAGAAATCATTTGCCAGACGGGGATGGCAGTGGCGGCCTCGCCTTTCAGGTAGTGGAGAAGGGTAGCACCCAGGGCAGCCAGGCTCATCTTGTCAATGCGCACTGCCCGGGCCAAAGGGTGCCGCTCCAGCCGGGCCACCAGCTCCTGCTGGCCCACGACTATGCCTGCTTGAGGCCCGCCCAGTAGCTTGTCGCCGGAGAAGAAGGCCAGGCCACATCCCGCAGCTATGCTCTCCTGGACGGTGGGTTCGTGGGCCAGGCCAAACTGCGTCGTCTCCAGCAGGCATCCGGAGCCCAGGTCGTGCAGCACAGGAACGTTGTGCCGCCGCCCCATTTCCACCAGCTCCACGATTTCGGGTGTGTGTGTAAACCCCATCACGCGGAAGTTGCTGGAATGCACTTTCAGCAAGGCAGCGGTGTTCCCTGTGATGGCGGCCTCGTAGTCGGCCACGTAGGTCCGATTGGTGGTGCCGACCTCCACCAGCCTGGCGCCGCTCTGCGCCAGCACGTCGGGGATGCGGAACCCGCCGCCTATCTCAACGGCTTCGCCCCGGGACACTATGACCTCTTTGCCGTAGGCGATGGCCGCCAGCCCCAGCATGACCGCAGAGGCGTTGTTGTTGACCACCAGGGCCGCTTCAGCGCCGGTGACCTGGCATAGGAGGGACCGCATGTGAGCCTGGCGAGAGCCGCGCTCGCCCTTGACCAGTTCGAACTCCAGGTCCGTGTAGCCCTTGGCTGCGGCCATGGCCGCCTGAACGGCTTGCAGGCTGAGGGGTGCTCTGCCAAGGTTAGTGTGCAAGATGACGCCGGTGGCATTGATAACCGACTGTGGCCGGGACTGCCAGGCTTGGGTGGCTCGGTGGCTGATCATATTCACTAGCTCCGGCAGGGTAGGAGGAGCAGCGCCCAGGGCGATGGTGCGACGGCACTCGTCCAACTGCTGGCGGACTATCCTTACAACAGCCTCATGGGAGTAGGTCCTGGCCAGTTGCAGGACTGGCTCCTGGGACAGCAGGAGGTCAACGCTGGGCAAGTTGCGGAAGCTGCTGGACATCGTAATAGGTTCCCAGTTGGGATTGGTAGGCGTATTGTAGCACGGAGCAGGCAGGGGCTAAGACCCCACAGGAAATCGGCCTTGCTGTGTACTGTGCTCCGTGATATTCTACCTGGTGTCGGGGCGTAGCGCAGCCCGGTAGCGCACCTGCATGGGGTGCAGGGGGTCGGTGGTTCAAATCCACTCGCCCCGACCATCAGTTATGAATCCCCCAGTACCAGAGACTCCTGAATTCACCAGGAGGAGCCATCCCATAACACCATTGGAACCCCAACAGGAGAGGTGAGCCACAATGGTCAGCACAGTCAAGCTTGGAAGCGGCCAGTTCACTTACGAGGTAGCGGTCAACTGGGAGAAGCTGCCACCGGGATATTCGTGGCGCGAAGTTGCTGGTGTGGCCGTTGACTCCAAGGACCGGGTCTACGTGTTCAATAGGGGCGAGCACCCGATGATCGTCTTTGACAGCAAGGGTAACTTCATTCGCTCGTGGGGTGAAGGCGTTTTCTCGCCCCGTCCCCACGCTGTGACCCTGGGGCCTGATGACACCTTGTACTGCACTGACGATGGCGACCACACGGTCCGCCAGTGCACTTACGAAGGCAAGGTCCTGATGACGATAGGTATGCCAGGCAAGCCAGCCGAGCTTTACAGCGGCAACCCTTTTAACCGGTGCACCCACGTTGCTATTGACCCGAAGACGGGCGATCTCTATGTCTCTGACGGCTACGGTAACTCCAAGATTCACAAGTTCACTCCCAAGGGCAAGTTGCTGTTTTCCTGGGGCACACCAGGGACCGACCCTGGGGAGTTCAATCTTCCCCACAATATCGTCACGGACAAGGATGGCTATGTATACGTGGCCGATAGGGAGAACCACCGGGTGCAGGTCTTCGACTCCAAGGGCAAATTCGAGACCCAGTGGAACAACCTCCACCGGCCCTGTGGTCTCGTTATCTCGAAGGACCAGCACATATACATAGGGGAGTTGGGCGCGGGGATGGGCGTGGACCGCTATACGCCCAACATTGGGCCCAGGATCACCGTGATGAACACCAAGGGCGAACGTCTGGCGCGTATAGGTCACCTGGGGTATGGCCTGGGAGTAGGGCAGTTTGTCGCTCCTCACGGCATTTCCTTGGACTCCAAGAACAACATTTACGTGGCAGAGGTGGCCTGGACCCACATCAGCCACTTCGAGAAGCCACCCGATAACCCGCGCAGCCTGCAAAAGCTGCTCAAAATTGGCTGACGGTGTTACCACTCAAAGTCCACTCGCCCCGACCAGCACTTAAGCGAGGTGTGAGCATCAGCTCTCCTGCCCGCGCTTCAAGGCTGAGCTGCGGCATGAACGTCAAGCAAGTGCTATATAGGCCGTATCAAAAGGACTGCCTTACGAGCAATCACCCCTAGTAAGCGGCCCCGAGCGACCTCCTAGCACTCTGCTGAAAAAGGGGAGTCCAGAGGGGCGAAGCCCCGGAGCCTGCCCTGAGCGAAGCCGAAGGGGTGGGGGTCTGGGGGTATCCCCCAGATGTATCTTTCACCCCCTTCCTGGCTAGAAAGGGGGTAAGGGGGATGGTCGTAAGGAGTTCTTCAGCAGCCTGCTAGACAAGTGTCCCGCAAAGTGAGCATTGTCACCGGCCAGAGAAATTCGTTGCCAGAGAAATTGTTGAAAGACACTTGAAAGTGGCGGAGCATGATAAAGCTAAAGGGTAAGGGCGCCCTTATTGTTGGAGCCAAAAGAATAGGCCAGGATGTGGCGGTGCGCCTTTCTAAGGAAGGAGTTAACATCGCCATAGCCTACCGGACATCTAGAGAGGAAGCCGAGGCGCTCTGTAGCAAGGTCTCCGCCAACGTAGAACGGGCCTGCGTTGTCCAGGGGGACGTGTCTGTGGAGGAGGATGTGAAGCGGATGATTCGCGAGTCATCACGAAACCTTGGAGGGATCTCTTTTCTTGTCAACCTGGCCTCTCAGTTTTCATGGACGCCATTCCGTTCTCTGAACGAGTCGGCCTGGGACAGTGCGATGGCCGAGGCGAAAGGCAGCTACCTTCTGGCGGTGCATGCTGCGCGGGCTATGATGAAAAACCCTGGGCCAACTCGCGGTCACATAATCCTCTTTGGAGATTCGGCTGCTGGAGAGCATCCTTACAGAAACTACCTGCCCTATCTGACGGCAAAGGCCGCCACCGAGTTCATGACCCGCGCCTTTGCCGCAGAGCTGGCCAGGCACAACATACTGGTGAACGCCATCTGTCCAGGGCCTGCCATGAAGCCCTCAAACATAGGCAACGATGTTTGGGCCAGAAGAATCATAGCCAAAACACCACTAAAGCAAGAGTCCTCCACCGAAGATATTGCCGAAATGGTGGTGGCGCTCCTCAAGGCCGAGACAATAACAGGCGAGTGCATAAGAGTAGACTCAGGGGCTCATCTGGTTGCCGGCTGAAACAAGCTGACAAATTGTCATTGCGAGGAGGTGGCAGCCGACGAAGCAATCTGGAGAGGGGTGGGCCCCGCCGCCAGATTGCCACGGCCCTCCGGAGCCTGTGGTGAGGCCCTCGAACCATCCGGCCTCGCCCCGATTGCATCGGGGACTTTGTCGGCGAACTTCGGGGATACCACACTGGTTGCTGGCTGAAATAATGGACGGTGAGGTCTGATGTCCACATACAGAGTCACACGAAAGATAGACTTCTGCTATGGCCACCGTCTGCTGAACCACGACGGCAAGTGTCGCTACCTTCACGGCCATAACGGCCTCCTGGAAGTGGACGTAGAGTCAACAGTCCTGGACAACATGGGAATGGTCGTGGACTTCGGACTCGTCAAGGATGTAGTGAAAGGCTGGGTTGACACCAACCTGGACCATAGAATGCTCCTTTCCAGAAGCGACCCGGTAGTACCTTCCCTTGAGCAGCTTGGCGAGCCATTCTATCTGATGGATGGGAATCCTACCGCCGAGAACATCGCACGGCTCATCTTCCTTCATGCCCGCGAACTTGGTCTGGAAGTGTCAGAGGTGCGGCTCTGGGAAACTCCTTCAAACTGTGCGGTTTATAGAGAAGGGGCATGATAGATAAAGTGGCAGTCCTTTCCAGCGGGGGACTGGACAGCGCCATCCTGATAGCCGACTATGCCAGAAGTTCTCAGGTCTTTCCAATGTACATCCAGGCAGGCCTGTCCTGGGAAGCAATGGAGCTTAGGGCGCTGCGGGCATTCGTAGCGGCCATCCGCAGCCCCAACGTGGAACAGATAACAGTCCTACAGATGCCAGCGGGCCCACTATACCGCGACCACTGGAGCATGACAGGCCAGGGAGTGCCCAGAGCAGACGAGCCGGACAGGAACGTTTACATCCCTGGACGGAACATCCTGCTTATATGCCCAACAGCCGTCTGGTGCAGCATACAGGGCATCCACAGGATAGCCTTGGCGTCCCTGAACGAAAACAATTTCGCCGACGCAACCCCAGAGTTCTTCCAGCGCCTGGGAACTGCTCTTTCCAATGGGCTGGAACATGAAATCAGATTAGAATCCCCGTACAGCGGCCTTAGCAAAGGAGAGATCATCGCTAGAAATAGCAGCCTGCCCCTGCATTTGACCCTGACCTGCATGGTCCCGGTAGATGGGAAACACTGCGGCAAATGCAGCAAATGCCATGAACGTCACTCGGCGTTCGTAAAAGCCGCGATCCAGGACCAAACACCATACGCCGTTGCCCCGGAATAGAAGATTTTGTTCGTGCCAGCCCTGCCCGGTTGCCTCTCAATATCCCTGAACCTCCCAATCAGACACGACGTGTAGCTAGCAAAACTTGACTATTTTCGTAGGTGTGGGGTATCCTAACTTTTCAACATCCGAGGGGGCCATCATATGGCTTTGGATTGGTACGTCGGCAAGACTCAGCGGCGCAAAGAGTCTGCTTTTCAGATCGCGTTGGGTGGGCACGGTATCGAGGTGTTCAACCCCGAAATCATCGTAGTAAAACGTGGTCGGAAGCAGTGGGAGCCGCTTTTCCCCACCTATCTTTTTTGTCGCGTAGACCCGGAATCAGACCTTTGGCCCCAGATACGTTGGGCCAGAGGCCTGAGCTATTTTCTGGGCTCTGAAGGAACGCCAGCCCCCGTTGCCAGCCCATTGGTGGAGGAGATCAGGGAGAGGGTCGAGTTGTGGAACCGGGGCGGGTGGGAGTCTGCCTATGAGCCTGGCGATTGGGTGCGCGTCGGAGATGGAGCGCTCACCGGGCTGGACGCTGTTTTCAGTCGCTACTTGCCTTGCCGCCAGCGGTGTGAAGTGCTGGTGTCGCTGCTGGGGCGAATGCACACGGTGCAGCTCCCCACTACGTCTATAGAGGCACTGAAGCCTGTTGCCTTGCTGGGGAGATAGCGCGTGGATGGGCTACGCCGGTTGTTGAGTT
>JAUSCR010000005.1 GCA_030651175.1 Dehalococcoidia bacterium | reverse complement strand
TATCATGGGAAAAGCTGAAGGAGGGACAACATGATCTACGAGATGCGCACTTACCCGTTGAAGCCTGGTACCGTGCCCGAGTTCGAGGAGCGCTTCGGCCAGGCGCTGCCTCATCGCGAGAAGTACTCCAAGCTGGGTGCTTTCTGGCATACCGAGATCGGGCCTCTCGACCAGGTGATTCACGTTTGGCCCTATGCGGACGCTGCTGACCAGGCTCGAGTGCGGGCCGCCGCCGCCCAGGATCCCAACTGGCCACCCAAGACCCAGGAGTTCACTTTGAGCATGGAATCGGAGATCCTGCATCCCGCTCCGTTCATGCGGCCCCTGGAGCCACGGGCGATGGGTTCCATCTATGAGATGCGTATCTACACCTACCAGTCCGGCTCCATGCCAGAGGTGCTGAAGCGGTGGGGAGAGGCTATCGAAGAGAGGGAGAGGCACTCTCCCCTGGCGGCGTGCTGGTACACCGATGTAGGCGTTCTGAACCGGTTCTTCCATGTCTGGCCGTATCGGGACTTCGCGGAGCGCGAGAGGGTCCGCCAGGAGTCTCGGCGGAATGGACACTGGCCTCCACCGACGCGGGAGTTCCTGTTGCGCCAGGAGAACAAGCTGCTGGCCCCAGCGGCCTTCTCGCCGCTGAAATAGCCGCCCGCTGCGCATACGGGGTTCGGGCTGGCACGGCGTTGTCTCAACAGGCAGGAAGGTGCAGGGAACCTCGGTTCCCGCTGGGGGTCTGGGGGTGTCCCCCAGATATACTTTTCACCCCCTTTCCTTCGCTACGCTCAAGGACAGGCTCTGGATAGGAAGGGGGACAGGGGGATAGTCGAAAGGGTTTGTCAGCAACCCGTTAGGGTGGAACGTATTGTGAAGAGGTGAGGCTATGACCGGACCGCGCCTGGACCGAGAAGCAATCGCAATGCGGGTGGCCAAGGAGCTGCCCGATGGCGCATACGTGAACTTGGGCATCGGCATTCCAACCCTGGTATCACAGTTCGTGCCGGAAGGGCGCACCGTTATCTACCACGCGGAGGACGGCATCCTCAACTACGGCCCGCTGGCAGGCCCAGGCCATGAGGACATAGACCTCATCAACGCGGGACTCCAGTTCCTTCTCCCTGTGCCCGGCATGGCCTACTTTCACTCCGCCGACGCCTTCGCCATGATCCGTGGAGGGCACATTGACATAGCCGTTCTGGGGGCGTTCCAGGTATCAGAGCGCGGCGACCTGGCCAACTGGATACGGCCGGAACGGGGAGTGGGCAACATCGGCGGCGCTATGGACCTGGCCGCCGGAGCAAAGCGACTCATAGTGGCCATGGAGCACACGGACCCCCGGGGCAAGCCAAAAGTGTTACGAGAGTGTTCCTTCCCGCTTACAGGAAGCCGGTGCGTCAGCCTTATTGTCACCGATGTGGCCGTGATTGAAGTGACGCCTTCAGGGCTGCTGCTCCGGGAGGTGGCCCCTGGCTGGACGCCTAAAGAGGTGCAGGAGATCACGGAGCCACGCCTGGCCCTGGCCGCCAGCCTGAAGGAGATGGAGCTTTAGCAAGTGGATTGCTTTGATGATATGACGCGTGTGTTAGCTGCGGCATAGCCAGAGAGAGCGGGCCCCAAGCAAAATGGTGCGCAAGAAGGAGGAACGGATGGCGGAGAAAAAGTTCACGTCGAACCCGCTAGGGAACCCAAAGTACACATGGGACGATACTGTAGGCGCTATAGGGAAAGATTTTTCGGGCGGCAAAGAGATCTTGGCAGACGAGGTCATTGAATACACCAGCGTGGTGCGGCTCTGCGAACCCTGGGAGATAGGCAACCCTATCTACTGGTCTGAGCAAATCGCCAAACAGTTGGGCTATCGCGGGGTGGTGGTCCCTTTGAGCGCCCTTCGGTCAACGTTCTTGAAGGCATCGGGGTGGAAGCCTGGGCAGAAGACCCAGTTTCCCACACCGGAGCCCAATGCTTCGTTCCCCTTACATCCAACTGGCGAAGAGATTCCGATGCCACCGGTTACCAACGGCGCTTTCACAAACATGGAAATGGAGTTCTTTGAGCCGGCGTGCGTTGGTGACAGGTTGACCGTGCGGGGCGATAAGCTGGTCAATGCGTCTCTTAAGCGGACCCGTGTCGGGTTCGGAGCTTTCGTCACCCGGGAGCGCCGCGCATACAACCAGCGAGGCGAGCTTGTAGCTCGGATTACCGGCACAACGTATTGCTACAACCGTGAGTAAAGAGGCTAGGCGCGTCAGAGCCGCCGAGCAGGAGAAGTGAAACATGGCGACGGTAAAGAAGCAACTTTGCTGGGAAGATGTGCGGGATGGTGAGGATATACCGTCGGTAACGTTGAATCTGACTATTCAGCGCATGGTAATGTCTGCGGGAGCGAACAGGGACTTTGCCACGCACCACCACAACACAGACATGGGGCAAGCCGACGGCGCCCCCGATATGCACTTGAGCCCCGACTCGTGCTTCTCAATGTGGGAAAGAGTGATTACAGACTGGATTGGACCGGTAGGTCGCATCAAGAAGGTGAATTTACGCATAACCACGTTCAATGCGGCTGGGGACGCTGTGATTACTAGCGGGAATGTAGCGAAGAAGTGGCAGGAGGAGGGTCTCAACCTGGTCGAGTTGGACATGAAGTCCGAGCATGCGCGGGGGACCAGCATGCAGGGCACCGTCATAGTAGCCTTGCCTTCGAGGTCGAAGCCCAATTTAGTGCCCCGGTGGAAGGCTTGATTCTCCGCTGTCCTGATCCGCCGAAGGCGGGCGAAGCAGTGTGAGGGTTTTCAAACAGTTCCCCTTGCCAAATAAAGCAAAAAAGAGTAGTAATAGCACGGATCGTTACGCGTAAGGAGGAACGCATGACCACCCAAGCTATACCCGCTGACATTCAGGTTGCGGACTACGTTCTGTCCCGGCTAACATCCTATCTTGGGAACAGGCCCGATTACTTTGCCGCCTTTATTGATGGCAATGTACGCGGCGAAGGATGGCTCCCTGCCGAGGCCTTCTTCGCCCTCAGCACACCCGTGGCGCGCAAGACAGCCAAGGTGTCTGCAGTGCGGGGAAGATCCCAGGGCAGCGCCAAGTTTGAACCTGACCTGGAGATAGGAATCGGCCGCGAGCACCATCAGCTAGCAGTAATCCCTGCGCTGGCCACCGCCGACCGCCCGCTGTCGGCCCAGTTGGACAGAGAGTTGGCCGAGGCCTTCCAGTGGGTGACCAAGCTGAAGGCCCGCTCCATGCTGTACCTTGTGGCCTTCCCAAGCAGCCTTGAGGACAAGGATTGGAAGGCCGCCTTGGCCAAAGCTGAGCAGAAATACCATGTCAAGCCGTTAGGGCAGATGGAGTTCATGATCCCGCGGGCACCCAAACCTTTGATCAGGGCCTCCGTTGCCCTTTTCCTTGAGGAGTCCCGCGTGCCTGAGAAGCCCAAACAGGCTGTCGAGTAACAGTCCTCTTGCCACCGCATGATCAAGGCCCCGGGGCAACCTGGGGCCTTGTGTTTGACACACTGGCAACTAGTCTCCTAATCTCGTTCTGCCACTTACATGTACCTAACCCCCTTGATCCCCCTTCCCTAAGAGGGAAGGGGGATTTTGAATCTGGGGGATACCCCCAGACCCCCGGCAGGAACTATCGTTCTCTGCACCCTCCTGACTTTTGAGACAACGCTCCTGCAGGAGAAAGGGGAAGAGAGACAGAGACCAGGGGACACCCCCTTCGGCAAGCTCAGGGCAGGCTCTGCTACCCCGGCAGGGGCTGCGCCCCCTGCATCCCCAAGGGAAGATTTTCCCAGTAATCATTGATCCCTGGTAGCCCCTTGCTCGGCTGCCGGATTGTATTCAGGCACCAGCGCCTGAAGCCAGACTTTTATCTGCTCCAAGGTCATCCCTGGGAGTTCCTGGGCCAACCGTGCCACGTGCCCTTCCACATCCGATTGTGCGCCAGAGCCCCGCAGCACCTTGAGTTTGGAGTGGTGGGTAGGGAGCAAGTCCTCACCCTGGAAGTTTAGCTCTTCATACAGCTTTTCCCCTGGGCGAAGGCCAGTGAAGACGATTTTGATGTCCTTGTCCGGCGTATGGCCTGATAGGTAGATGAGATCCCTTGCCAGGTCTAGAATCCTTATCGGTTCTCCCATGTCCAGCACGAAGATCTCTCCACCGGAGCCTATGGCCCCCGCCTGCATCACCAGTTGGGCCGCCTCTGGGATGGTCATGAAGTAGCGCCTGGCTTCTGGATGGGTCACAGTCACCGGCCCACCTTTGCTAATCTGCTCCCGGAAGATGGGAAGTACGCTGGCGTTGCTGCCCAGCACGTTGCCGAAACGCACGGCGACGAATCGGGTAGTGCCTTTCCGGTCCATGTCCTGCACCAGTAGCTCGGCCACACGCTTGGTGGTGCCCATGACGCTGGTGGGGTTTACGGCTTTGTCGGTTGATATAAAGACGAATTTCTCGACACCCTTTTCTTGTGCAGCCTTGGCCAGGAGATAGGTCCCTATAACATTGTTACGGACAGCCTCGTCGGGAACGCGCTCCATGAGAGGGACATGTTTGAATGCGGCGGCGTGAAATATCACATGAGGCCGGTACCTGTCCATGATGCTGCAAACGCTTGGGTAGTTGGCGATGTCTCGCACCTCTGCCACCACAGGCAGTGCGGCGAATCTCTGCCGAAACTCCGCCTCAAAATAGAATAGCTGGTTCTCGCTGCGATCAATGAGCACCAGGAGCTCTGGTTGAAAGGTGGCTATCTGCCTGGCCAGCTCCGAGCCTATAGACCCAGCTGCCCCTGTGACCAGAACGCGCTTCCCTTGCAGGAACCTGCCCAATGCCTCCTGGTCTAGCTGCACAGGTTCCCTGCCCAGGAGGTCTGCAATCTCTACCTCCTGGAGCGCGCTCATGCTCACCTTACCGTCCAGGATGCTCCTCACTGGCGGCAGCGTCCTGAAGGGCACACTGGCCGCACGGCACCGCTCCACTATGCCGCGCATCTGCTCGCGGGAGGCCGATGGAATGGCTATGACAATGGTGTCTACGCCTTGCTGCGCTACCACACTGGGGATGTCGTCTCGATTGCCCAAGACAGGAATGCCCAGCAGCGATGCCCCCGCCTTCCACTGGTCATCATCTATGAACCCGACAGGCGCCAGCCCAAACTCCGGTCGCCCCTGGGCCTCGCGGCACAAGGCCGCACCGGCGTCGCCCGCGCCCACGATGAGCAGCCGCTTGACTCCCGGTTCTGACCTCTTTAGCGGCCGGAGGCTTTCCTGGAATAAACGACCCAGAAGGCGGATGCCGCTGAGCGCCAACACGTTACCCGCCCAGTCCATCACCAGGACACCCGCCGGGAACCCTTGCTGGCCAAAAAGCATCCACACCATTGGTGTGAAGACGATTGTGCCTGCCGTGCTGGCTTTGATGACCTGCAACACGTCCCGCACACTGGCGTAGCGCCACAACCCCTGGAACAGGCGAAAGAGGCCTAGTGCCACCATCCGGACCACCACCAGCAAGGGTAGTGTCTTGAGCAGGAGCATCCACTGGGCCTCCGTCATCGCAAAATCGTAGCGCAGGAGGAAGCTAAGCAGGTACACGATGACCACTAGCCCCAGGTGCACCAGGATGACGATGGGCCGCCTGTAGCGCCGGACCAGGCGGGCAAACCGCGAACCACGTAGCGCTACTATGAGAGCTCCTCCGTCAAAGATAGGAGTTGGTCGCAAACGTAGTCCATGGAGGCCTCGTCCATGTTGCCATGAAAAGGCAGGGCCAGAGTAGAGGACGCCACAGCCTCTGTCGCGGGGAAGTCGCCGGGCTTGAAGCCGAATTGGGCAGCGTAGAAAGGCATGAGATGGATGGCAGGGAAATAGGGCCGCGTGGGAATACCTTTCTCCTTCAGCCGCTGAACAACCTGGGTCCGGTGGGAGCCGTTTTTCAGGCGGATCACGTACACAAACCAGCTCACATCCACATCGGGATGGCGAGAGGGCACCGATAGGTAAGGGACATTCTGCAGCCGCTGGGTGTACCCTGCCGCCACCTGTGCGCGCTTTGCCAGCAGATCATCCAGGCGCTCCATCTGGGCCACGCCCAACGCGGCGTGAATCTCGCTAAGGCGGTAGTTGTAGCCCAACCTCACGTGCTCCAGCCACTCGCTGGACGGGCCACGGCCCTGGTTTCTAAGGCTGCGGCAAACCTCGGCCAATCCTTCGTCGTCGGTCAGCACCGCTCCGCCTTCGCCAGTGGTGATCTGCTTGTTGGGATAAAAGGCGAAGACGCCCGCATCGCCAAAGGAGCCGGCGGGCCTGCCCCGGTAGCTGCTGCCCAGGGACTCAGCGGAGTCCTCGATGAGCCGCAGGCCATATTCCACAGCGATGGCCTTCAGGCTGTCCCACTCCGCTGGGTGGCCAAAGACGTCCACCGCCAGGATGCCCTTGACCCGTCTCCTCAGGGCGGCGTTGCCATGCAGCAACTTGCGAATCCTGTCCGGGTCAATGTTGAAAGTGTCTTGCTGAATGTCCACAAAGACCGGCTCCACTCCCTCGTACAGAAGGCAGTTGGATGACGCCACGAAGCTGTATGGCGTGGTGATGACTGCATCGCCTGGCCCCAGGCCCAGCCCACGAACGATGATGTGGAGGGCGGCGGTGCCGCTGCTCACCGCTATGGCATATTTGCGGCCGGCACACGCCGCACACATAGCCTCTAGCTGCTGCAACATTGGGCCGCCGCCGCTGAGGTTGGGTGTGTTGAGCACCTCTATCACCAACTCCCGCTCACGGTCGGTGATGTCTGGGGCCGACATGGGGAGCTCGTTCATGGGGTTACGCCCTGCTCACGTTCTTGACTACTCGTGCTGGTACACCAACGGCTACAACGCCAGGGGGTATGTCTGTAACCACAGCCGCTCCTGCGCCGACAATGCTCCCTTGGCCGATGGTTACATCCTCAATGGCGCTGGCACCAATGCCAACGTGTGCGAGAGGCTCAACCGTTACGCCGCCAGCTAAGTGCACCCCTGGAGAAATGTGGGCGAAGTCGCCGATAGAGCAGTCGTGATCAACGGTGGATCCGGTGTTGATGATTACATGCTCGCCTACTCTTGTGCCCGGATTTACAGCCACGTTGGCCATCAACACAGTACCTGCCCCCAAGATCACGTCGCGACCAACAACGGCTGCAGGGTGGATGGCAGTAATGAACTGAAAGCCTAGAGGCACCAGCCGTAGGGCCAGGCGTTCCCTGGTCATGTTATCCCCTACCGCCAGGATAACCTTTGCGTTTGGCCCCTGCTCCAGGAGATAGCCCAGGCTCCCAAGGATGCGGTAGCCGCAGAAGTAGTTGCCCTGGCGTGCTGGGTCATCGTCCACCACGCCAACGATTTCGTACTTCTGCGTGCGCTCAAGGATGTCTATCACGACCTTGGAGTGGCCACCAGCGCCGTACACTACAACCTGTTCTTTGCTCACGTCAGGAATCCTTGGGCGCTGAATCCGGTGGGCTGCCGCCGAAATCATCGTTGACGCCGCTTGAACCGTAAAGCCCATCCCGCGTTACCAACACCTTCCACGGGGTAAGGGCCAAGACCTTGATGTCCAGCCACGGTGACCAGTGGTCAATATACCAGTTGTCCAGCTTGATGCGCTCCTCCCATGAGAGGGCGTTCCTGCCGCGGACAATGGCCAGTCCTGTGACCCCGGGCTTGGCCAGGAGCCGCCTTCGCTGGGTGTCGTTGTATCGCTCAACCTGATAGGGGAAGGTAGGCCGCGGCCCCACCAGGCTCATCTCTCCGGTCAAAACGTTTAGCAGTTGGGGCAACTCGTCAACACCGGTGTTGCGCAGGATGTTGCCTACGCGAGTGATCCGCGAATCGCCCTTGGCCACGGTGACTCCCAATCCCTTGCTGGTCGCACCTTCCACCATAGTACGGAACTTCCAGGGGCGGAAAAGCCGGCCTTTCAAGCCCGCCCTTTCCTGCCGAAAGAAGATTGGCCCACGGGAGTCCAGTTTGATGGCTACGGCTATGAGAGCGAAGGGGATTGCTAATGGGACAAGGGCGATGGTTGCGCCTGTTACATCCAAGGTTCTTTTGAAGGCACGCCCCCAGGCGCTATTGATGGCCATGTTTATCGGAATCTTTGCTTAGCCTAGCAACCGACTGCTAGGCAGCTTGTCACTTGATCTTGCGTATGACCCGCGCAGGGTTCCCAGCCACTATTGTGTTCGGGGCCACGTCTTTTGTTACAACACTTCCTGCCCCTACTATTGCGTTTTCACCTATGGTGACGTTGCAAAGAATAGTTGCGCTGCTTCCTATGGACGCACCACGTCTTACGAGGGTAGGCTGCACCTCCCAGTTGGCCTGGTTCTGAAGCTCTCCAGCGTCGTTGGTTGCCCTGGGGTAGCGATCGTTTATGAACGTTACGTTATGGCCTATGAAAACGTTGTCTTCTATGGTCACGCCCTCACAAATGAAGGTGTGAGTAGAGATTTTGCAGTTGGCGCCTATCCTTGCGTTCTTTTGGATCTCCACGAACGGGCCGACCCTGGTGTTATCGCCAATCTCACACCCGTATAGGTTCACAAAGTCGTAGATTACTACGTCTTTGCCCAGCTTTACGTCATCAGCGATACGCTTGAAACCAGCAGTGCTCATAGAGCAACCACAGCGCCACCCAATCGCATGGACTCCATTGTGGCTTCGATTAGTCTGACTACGTTGAGCCCTGACACCCCATCCGTGATGGGTCTCTTGCCGGTGAGGGCGCACTCCACAAAGTGTTTACACATGGTCTCCAGAGGCTCGGTCTGATCTATCTTGGGTGCGTACATATCTCCTGTGCGCCGCTGCACCAGGAACCTTCGCCTCTCCTCTTCTGAAGTGATGTCCACACCCTTGTCGTATATTACTACCTGGTGGTCTGGGTCCAGGTGATCGTAGACCAGCATCTTTTTGCTGCCACCGATCAGTATGCGCCGTATCTTCACCGGAGAGAGCCAGCTTAAATGAAAGTGAGTGATGCACCCATTGTCCAAACGCACGGTGATATAGGCGATGCTCTCGACTTTGCCGTCAAAGTATTTCACTGGCGAGGCGCCAGTAGCCGAAACCTCTACAGGGCGGGCATCCAATAAATAGCCCATGATAGAGAGGTCATGTGGAGCCAGATCCCATACAACATTGGTGTCATTGGTAAAAAGTCCGAGGTCTATCCGGACCGAGTCCAGATACCAGATTTCGCCTAGCTCATTGCTATCTACCATTCCGCGTATCTTCCGCACCGGCCCTGAATAGACGAAAGTGTGGTCTACCATCAGGGTGCGTTTCGTCTTTTCTGCAAGCTTAACCAACTCTTCGGCATCGGCGGTGGAATCAGTGAGGGGCTTCTCAATCAGAACGTGTTTGCCGTTTTCCAGAGCTTTTCTGGCGAGTTGATAGTGAGTATGCGGAGGCGTGGCAATAGCTACAGCGTCAATATCCGGGCGCGTCAACAGAGACCCTGCATCCGTGGTCGTTTCTACCGAGCCGTAGCTACGCTTGATGCCGTTCAGGGCCTTTGGGTCCAGATCGGCGACGGCGACAAGCTGGCAGTTTCCCAACTTGTGGAAGTTCCGAATAAGATTCGGGCCCCAGTAGCCGGCCCCAACAACGGCAACTCGCAGTAGTGTCATGCTGAATCACAACCTCTATTCAAAAATATTCGAAGGTCAAGTTCCCAGGCATTCCTTTAGCTGCTGGACCACATAGTAAATCTGAGCCGGCTGAAGCTCAGGGTACATGGGAAGCGAAAGGATCTGATGCGCTACCTCTTCTGCTACAGGAAAGCTCCCTTCCCTGTAACCCAAGTGGCGAAAAGCTTTGGTCAGATGTACGGGCATAGGGTAGTGTATGCCTGTTTGCACGCCTCTCTCTTGCAGGCGCTGCCTGATTTGCTCCCTGTCTTCCGACAAGAGCCTTATGACGTAGAGGTGGAATACGTGGGATGTCCCCTCTGGAACCTTGGGCGTGACTACGCCAGGCACTTCAGCCAACATATCGTCGTAAATTTGGGCGTTTCGCTGCCGCATTTTGTTACACTCATCCAGGCGGCCAAGCTTGGCGTTTAGCACGGCGGCTTGGATGGTATCCAGGCGGCTATTGTAGCCAACCACATCGTGCTCGTACTTACTAGGCGAACCATGGTCTCTCAGCATTCTGACCTGTAAAACAACATCTTCCCGGTCAGTTACTATGGCGCCGCCGTCGCCAAATGCGCCCAGATTCTTAGCGGGATAGAAGCTAAAACAACCTATGCTACCCATTGAGCCTGCTTTTCGGCCTTGGTAGGTAGCACCGTGGGCCTGAGCCGCATCTTCTATAACAGCTATCCCGTGTCTTTCTGCCACCTCCAGAATCGGCGCCATGTCCGCGGGGCAACCGTAGAGGTGGACAGGGATGATGGCTTTGGTCATGGGTGTGACAAACTTCTCTAGCTGGTTAACATTGATGTTGTATGTGCCAGGGGAGATGTCCACAAGTACCGGCGTTGCGCCGACATGCGCGATGGCTTCAAGAGTTGCGACAAACGTATTTGTGGGTGCGATTACTTCGTCGCCGGGGCCGACATTGAGAGAGCGCAACGCCAAAATGAGCGCATCGGTCCCGTTGGCAACACCCAAAGCGTAGCGGGCGCCGCAATACTTTGCAAACCGTTCCTCAAACTCCTTGACCTCGGCGCCCAGGATAAAGGAGTTTCCGTCCATTATCTTACTCCACCTTTGGACCACCTCATTTCTGACTGCCTGGGTCTGCGGACCCAGGTCTACAAATGGGACCTTTGACGTAGTCATGCGTGTGATGCTCCATGTTTGACCGGTTGCGGGCTCAGGCGCTCGTTCAGGTCTCTCCCTTCCTTGGCCCACTCCCGGGCTTTCTGCTCATTGGATTGGCGCATTAGGTCAGTGAAATGGGAGGGTTTGAGTTGATCAAGGAGGTAGGAGTTTGGTATGACGCAATGTCCGCCGATGTAGCCTGGATGGAAAACTACAGGCGGTAGGTAGCTTATCTCCGTCATAAACTGCATTACCTCATAGTAGTCAGCCTTCACACCTCTACAATAGCGCTCCATTTCTTGAGTCCAGGCTAGAAGCATCCCGAAATACGTTGTTTCCAGAAGTTTTGCCAGCTCAAGTCCTTCTGGGGATGCGAAAACCCCAGCGTTCATTCCAGCGGCCTGCAAGTGCTGGACGGCGAAGGCGGCAGCCTCTTCGGTAACACCTGCGGCGTACTTTGTGTAGGCCAGCAGGTCTTGCTTCATCTGGGAATGCTTGCCGCGCACGGCGCTGAAGACGGCGGGAACGCCGGAACGTTCAGATACGGCTCGCGTAGTGCCAGGGACAACGGTACTGTGGATTATCACCAATTTAGGCTGGTAGTGCTTGACGTACTTAGCCGTTGTTTCTACAAAGTCGGGGCCTTTATAAGGGTAGCAGATGTGAACAACATCTATGACTTCGGAGACCTCTAGGGGAGTGATGTCTTTCCTGAATGTCTTATATCGCGACTCCAGGATTTCAGCAATAGGCGTACCCACCTCTCCGAGCCCTATTACCAGAACGTTTTCGAAGGTCATGACCTACTCCCTTGGCTTCTTGGCCAAAGCACACCGAAATACCGCGTCTAACTTTTCGGCTAGAACCGGCATATCGTGATTCGCCTTTACATATCTGTAGCCATTCAGTCCCATCTGGATACGCTCTTCCCTGCTCATTGCCAGCAGGCGTTTGATGGCTTGGGCCAACGCCTCCGGGTTTTCGGGCGGGACCGTTATCCCGGCTCTGGCAGCCTCTACCATATTGCTGCCATCCCTAACTGAATACAGTATAGGCCGAAGAGAGGCCAGGTAGTCAAACACCTTTAGAGGACTTATGCCGAATCTGAATACAGGCAAATCTCGAAATGTAAACATCATGGCATCTGCTTCGCCCAACACCTGCGGCACGTGGGATTTGGGAACGGGAGGTCGGAACTCCACGTTGTCCAGTCCAAGAGAGGTAGCTCGTTCCCGAAGGCGCACGTTATCAGGCCCGTCGCCCACAAAGAGAAAATGAACCGAGCTATTGCCATCGGCTCTAAGGAGGTTGGCTGCCTCCAATACTGTGCCCAGACCATGGTAGGATGCCTGGGTCCCTAAGTACAGAATCGTAAAGTTGCCGGGGTCTCCACCCTTATAAGGTGGGACCTGTGCGTAATTGGTAATCTCAACTCCGTTGGGTACCCACACTAATTTTTCCTGGGGTATGCCTAGTTGGGTGATGTATTCAGCGGCATTGGGCAAGACGGTGATTATCTTTTCCGCCCGTCGGTAGAGGAACTTCTCTAGTTTACTGAGTCCCCAGACCACTGGATGCCGTTTGGAAAGCCTGCCCATCTCCACGGGGGTCTGAGGCCAAATGTCTCGGACTTCCATGATGAAGCGACACTTGAAACGTCTGGCCAGCCTGTACGCGGACAACACGGCAAGAAGATGGACCGTAGAACCTACAATCACGTCAGGACGAGGGATCCTGGGATCGAGTTTGGGCAGCCGACTACCGTAGCGGTAAGAGCGCACCATGTACGTTAGCATGTTGAGTGCGCGGCGCCAGTTGTTGCCCTGGTAAGGAAAGGTCTTTAGCCAGACAAACCGAACACCGTTGATCTCCTCAACCTTCCACGCCTCCCCGGGCTTCAAGCGCAACTCTGTGTGGGTCATGTGATGGAAGCTGGATGCCAGGATTGTAACGTCGTAGCCCCGTGCCACCAGGTTGCGAGCAAGGTCGTGGTGGCGGGTCCCACCTGGCATGTCAGGAGTGATGGCGTAGTGGTTCAGGATCCACACAGCCATCTTTGAGGTTGGCTCAACGATAGGGGTGGACATCATGGATTGCTCGCGGTACACGGCAGGTGTCAGGCAGAGGTGGCGCGCCTCTTGGCCAAATCCACCAAACCACGCAGATTCCTGATCCAGAAATAGTTATTGGGGTAATCTCGGAAGGAACGAGAAGGCAGGGCCAAGACCTGCTCAAACTCCTCCGCAGACAGGCCAAGCTTCTTTAGCACAAACGGCTTGTCTTCGGTCAGCATGTCCGCTGGGTAGGAGGCCTTCTCCATCTCCTCCAGTGCATCCTCTCGGTTCATTTGTCCTGAGCAGATCATTGCAGAGAGATGGGCCCTACGCTTATCAACGTGGAATTTCATTGGCAGTATGTAGCCTTGGAAGAAGCGAGTATACACAGATTCGTAATGCTTGCCGCCATAGTCTTTCCACCCGTATTCGCTAGCCAGCAGACGCTTGAAAGCCTCCTTGTTGTAATCAACATAATTCAGAATCGGGAAGATCTTGATACGCTTGACAAAGGTGTAGTAGGCCCAGTGGAAGAGAGTTAGGTGGGGATATCCCTTCAGCTTTCGAACGCCGAAACGATCATGCACCCCCTTGATATGCTTCCAGTCCAGGTTCAGGTAGCCCCAACTCAATGGCATGATGCCCTCTGTGGCAAGATTCGAGCCGCTGATAATATACCGGACACCTTTCTTGACGGCCAGTTGGTACAGAGTGGCAGTAATGGCGTGATCGGTGGGAACCTCTGAATTGATTACTGAGGCCTTAAGAAAAGCAAGGTGGAGGTCTTTGAACAGCTCCCAGTCCAACACCAAGCTAAATAAATCCAGGTCAAGCTTCTTCACCAGCTTCTCTACGTTGCTGACCGCAAGCTCGGAGTCCCACCCGTTGTCCAAATGTACTGCTAGAGGGCGCAAGCCTAGCTTTTTCACGATGTGTGCTACCGCGGAGCTGTCCACGCCTCCGCTGAGGCCAATGATGCAGTCATACTCCTTGTTCTTTCCCTCGGCTTTGATCCTCTCCACAAACACCTGCAGACGCCTCTGTCCCTCTTCATCAATGTGTAGTCCGGTCTTCATCCGTTCACCAAGCCGGCGGCAGTGGTTGCAAAGCCCGTCCCCGTCAAACTCTATATCGGAGTCCGATGTGTCCATGATGCAGCGGGCGCAAATCCTATAGCTGCTACCCACTTCGCTCTTCACTGTCATGGTGTCAACCGTTCTCACCGAGTTGGTTCATGGTATGGACTAGTTCAACCCTAGCAGGGTGATGAAAAACTCCTTCGACCATCCCCCAGGCCCCCATCCTGGCCAGGAAGGGGGTGAGAAGCATATCTGGGGGATACCCCCAGTCCCCCACTCCTTCGGCTTCGCTCAGGGCAGGCTCCGGGGTTTCGCCCCTCTGGACTCTCCTTATTCAGTAGCCTGCTAGTAGGGCTTGCCGGGATATCATCTCTACGGCAGACTGCTGCATGTCTCATCAAGACAGG
>JAUSCR010000199.1 GCA_030651175.1 Dehalococcoidia bacterium | reverse complement strand
AACGCTCTCTTCTGGCATAGTGACCATATCCTTGTCTGAGATGGTGACTATGATATACACAGACCAGTTGACTTGTCAAGATATACATGGTATGATATACATACAGTGAACAGTAACAGGAGGATTCAGATGGAAGCTAGAGAAGAAAAGGGACTCCAAATCGCGGCACTGAGCCGAATCAACAAGACGGATAAGGGATACCTTGTGCCGTCGCAAACAGGGAAGGGCCTGTACTTGGTCAATGTGGGCAATGAACCCGCTTGCAGTTGCCCAGATTTTGAGGCCCGCCACCTGCCCTGCAAACACATCTTCGCCGTGGAGTTCACGATTCGCCGTGAGGAAAGGCCGGACGGCACCACGATAGTCACCAAGACGATGCGTGTCACCTACGGGCAGAATTGGCCCGCCTACAACATGGCCCAAACCCATGAACAGGAGCGGTTCGCCGAGCTTCTGCGAGACCTCTGTGAAGGGATTAGCACACCACCCCAGGAGCGGCGTGGACGGCCTAGCCACCCATTGTCCGCCGTGGTCTTTGGCGCGGCCTGCAAGGTCTACTCCACCGTCTCCGGCAGAAGGGCCATGACGGACTTGCGTGAGTTGCAAGCGAAGGGCTACATGGTTAAGGCCCCGTCGTACAACAGCCTCTTTGACTACCTGGAAAACCCCGCGCTCACGCCCTTGCTCAAATCGCTGATTGAGGAAAGCGCCAGTCCCTTGCGGGCTGTGGAAACAGACTTTGCGGTAGACTCCACGGGCTTTGCCACAACCACCTACGATAGGTGGTTTGACCACAAGTGGGGCAAGGTTCGGAGCGAAGCCAAGTGGGTGAAGGCCCATCTTATGTGCGGGGTGACAACCAACATCGTGACTAGCGTAGAGGTCACGCCCACGGAGACGGCGGATGCGCCTCAGTTCGCAGGGCTTGTCCAGACTACTGCCCATACCTTCCCGATTCGTGAGGTGTCGGCGGATAAGGCATACTCTAGCCGGAGAAACCTTCAAGTGGTCAATGCCCTTGGTGGCATAGCGTACATCCCATTCAAGAATAGAACAACGGGTTTGGGGCACAGTTTTGATGGACTTTGGAGCCGGATGTGGCATTGCTACAATTTCAACCGCAACGACTTTCTGGCCCACTATCACAAGCGGAGCAATATCGAGTCCACCAACTTTATGATAAAGGCAAAGTTTGGAGGCTCGGTTCGCTCCAAGACACCTACCGCCCAAGTGAATGAGGTCTTGTTGAAGGTCTTGTGTCATAATATCTGTGTCCTGATTTCCAGCGTCTACGAGCTAGGCTTGGAGCCTACCTTCTGGAATAATCGGGCAGAACCAGTAGTTGCCCGACAAATGGCTCCGATGGGGTAATTATCGGGCAAGGCCCCGTCCGTCTATCAGGAACAGTCCGATCTTGAATCCATCGCGCACTTTTAGCTTCGGTCGGTCCCCGTCCAATCTCGCCCGGTACTCTATGGGTATCTGAGCTATCCTACACTTTGTCCTTCTCGCCTCCACCAACATCTCTGCCTCCAGGGTGAATCCTGTGCTGGTGAGCTTGAACTGTTCCAGGGCTTCTCTCCTGAATCCCCATAACCCCGTGCATACGTCCCGCACCCATAGCCCGTACAATCCACTTGCCAGCACGGATAGACATTTGTTTCCAAGACCATTTATAGCAGGCATAGAGCCAGGGGCCTTAGTTCTTCTGTAGCCCATCACCACATCCGCTCCTTGCACTAGTCTCTCCACAACCTCTCGCACGTGCTTTGCTGGGTAGGTGAAGTCACTATCCATCATCACTAGCCAGGACCACGGCAGGTCGAGTATCCTAGCCAGAGAATAGCGTACCGCGTTCCCCTTGCCCTGCTCCGGCACGTAGAAAACAATAGCTCCCAGCTCTCTGGCCAGTCCAGCTGTCCCGTCTATACTGTTGTTGTCTATGACCACTTTCCTGGCCGCTGGAGCATAGTGGGTGAGCTCGGTTAGTGTATATCCTATCGAGACTGCCTCATTGTAGGCGGGCAGCATAATCAGGGCATCATATAGCGGATCAGGCATACTTTCTCACTCCTTCTTGTTCCGGGTGTCCCACAGCCCCTCTGGATGACCCGGAGCGGTCTGGGCTACCCCTGGCAGGGCGCAGGGGCAGTCTTGCCCCTTCCAGTGCGTCTCTTGGGCCGGTATCCTTCTCTCCAGTGCCCCTAGTTTTTCCAGGATAGCGTCCATTTTTCCCTCATCACTGTTCCTCATGTCCATCTGTTTCCCCCTGAACGCCCATATAGACGGTACCACCCACTTGTACTCCACAAAGAATATCGCCAGTCCTCCGAGCGTTAGAGCCACCGCGAACTTGGGCAGGTCGAACCAAGGCAGCACGAACCGCAGCGTCGTATAGTAGAACGTTCCAGCCATCATGAAGTAGTTGAGGATGCTGCCCCAGAACAACACCTGCGACAGGGTTTCCTTGAACTCTCCTATCTTAGGTATGACTCTCTGCTTGCTAGCTCCTTTAGCCCAGCTAGCTAATCTTTTCAGCATGAACGTATCTCCTTAACCCTTCTCGGATGTGTACAGCATAGCCCAGAGACCACAGGTAGGAAGCTATCTCGTCTGCCCCAGGCACCGTGCCAGGGAGGTCTCGGTATGATGCGACAACCAGCCGCAGTCCCGGATTACCCCGTAGGGTCTCTCCCGCTCCGAGCAAGACCTTCATCTCTGCCCCCTCCGCGTCCAGTTTGATGAAATCCACTCTGTTCTGTCTCAGGTAACGGAGTATTGTGTCCAAGGTGCGGCAAGGGAGTACAGTGCTCCGTCTACGCCGCAACATAGTGCTGCGGCTGGCCGGCGAATGAGCGAGAGAGAGCGACTCTGTGCCATCTTTATCGGACGCGATCCACGGTAGCACTGTGACGTGGAGTCCTTTCACGTTCTCCAGGAGCCAGCGCGTACTCCCAGCGTCCGGTTCTATCGCTATGACCCGTCCAGAGTCTCCTACGGCGAGCGCAGCACGCACGGACCACATCCCCACGTAGGCTCCAACGTCCACGCAAACATCCCCAGGACGCGGGCTGAAAGCGGTGTCGTACACTCCGTTCTTGAAGACCTCCAGGAACGAGCCAGCGCCTTCCGGGGGGCAACGTACTACTCTCCTGTTATAGCTGTACTCCACGGATTTGCGGCTAACCTGTAATTCGTTGGCTGAGTAACCGTGCAACAGGCGTACATAGGCGCGGAGTGCTATGGTGTTGCGACAGGCCATGCGCAAAGAACTCTCTCCGAGCGCCCTCCGCAGTCCTGTAGGCAGTACTCTCCGGGCCGTTGCAGCTAGTTCCATCTCTCCTCCGCTGTGAAGAAGAAGTGCGAGGCGATTCCCCGCTCTGTTATCTCTCTCCGGCTCACAGGGTCGGCCAGCAAGTCTACAATCCTGCCCTCCAGTCCTGGTCTCGCTGATATGAATGACTTGGAGACGCAGTAGCCGTGTCTCGCTAGTAGCTCCATGAACTCCAACTGCGAGCTTCCGAACTCCCTCAGCATATCCCTGTGTACCTCGATAAACATATCCGGACGGCTCTCCCGTAGCGTCCTATCCATCCCGCGAAGAATAGCCATCTCGTAGCCCTCCACGTCCATCCGCACGAAGTCCACCTTTTTTCCACCCAGGAACTTGTCCAAAGTGGTCATCTGGACTTCAATATCCCCCTTCCCGTCCGCAGCCACCTTATTCCAGTTGCTAGCCTTAGCCAGCGTGAATCCCACAACCCCTTCGTGGTCTCCAACCGCCAGTTGGAAGGACCGAACGTTGAGATTCCCATTCACCCCCACGTTGTGCGTTAGGTTCTTGAAGTTCTCCGGACCAGGCTCTATCGCGTATACCATCTTGGCTCTCCTGGCCTCCATGAGGACGTAGTATCCGATGTTCGCTCCGATGTCCACCATTGTCCAGTCCGGCTTGATGATGCTCTGCAGGTGTTTAGTGGCTTGTGGCTCCCGTATGCCATTTATGAATAGGTCTGCGTGTATCCCTCTGTCCCGCAAATCCAATCGCATCACCGACCCCTGTACCCGAACAAGTTGCAGGGGGTTTCCGAAAGTTCGTAGCAGCCAGTAGCGGGCTATCTTGAATGGGGAGCCGTACAGGGTCAGGTATCTCAACACCTGCTCCATTAGCACTCGGAGTCCATCAGAGCGGTACGTCTCCCAAGCACTGAGAATCAGATACTTAGCCAATCTAGCTCACCTCTTTATTTTGGGACTTATATACATTGCTAGCCAACAATAGTAATCCAGTCCTCTCGGAATCTGATAGACGCCAGGATGGAATCGGGCATCACGGTAGGTACGTTGCGGTTGATTCTGAATCTCCTAGCCGAACCTGGCACAGGGCGAAGGACTGTAAACTGAGCGCCATGCGGTTGCCAGGTAAAGTGATGGGAACCGTCCGTCCGGTTGAATCCCTCTAGGTTGCCCCGCTTGTTGAACACCCACGTAAAGTCAGTTGGCGTGAAGCGTTGCGCCTCTTCCTCAAATATCAGGAACTCCTTGGTTTCAAGGTTTCGCACCATGACTACAATGCGGAGGTCGTCGTGCTCCCCCAGGGCTTCGTTCACCCGTGCATTCCATATAGACAGGACAGCACGGCCAGTATTCTCAGGGTTGACGTGGGGGTCTGGGATGTTGAGCGAGTAATCTGGCGAATTGCGCCCTGAAATCAGTCGGGCAGTTTTTTGCTCAAATGGGCGTGAGGACTTGACTGTCTTGATTGACCACGCACACCCGTTCAGCACCACGTCAGCAATGCCAAGTGGCTTGCCCCGATGTTCACCCTTTATCGCCTGAGCGAAGATTGTTCCAAAGTCATCACCCGTAAGGTCGCCGTGGCCTATGGCGAGACGGTGAACAATCTGTCTCCCAAGCTCAAAGAGAACCGAGTCAGGAAATTGCCCCAGCGGGTATGGGCCGCTTCTCCGCAAGGCTCCGCCGCGCAATCTTGGATTGTCCAAGGACATCAACTACTCCCTTGATAGCCGCTTCAACAACTGGCACAGGCACGGCATTACCGGCCTGCTTGCGAGTCTGTGAATCATTGCAGACAATCTCAAAACTATCTGGGAAACCCTGTAGTCGCAATAGCTCCCGTGGCGTCAACCGCCGCTCCCCGTCCACAAGCAAATAGTTATGGGATGCTCCGGCCCTTAGAGCACATGACCATTGGTGACTAGATATGTGTCCGGCCTTATTCTCATGCCAGATAGCAGGTGTCACGTTGGCTGTGTGGGCCGCATGTCGCTTCGCACGAATCGTCTCCGAGACAAAGTATTTGCGGTCTGGGTTTTGCTCTAGCAGGTCTGCGAGTGGAGTCATAGGGACTGTTTCGCTCGGCCAGGGAAAGTCCTTGAAAGCTGGCAGGGTAGCGACAACAATCGTGCGCTCACGCTTCTGGGGTAGGCCGAAGTCCAGGGCGTTCAGGACTCGGTAATCTACCGAATAGCCAAGCTCTCTCAACTGCCCCATGATGTCCCGAAGGACGCCGCCATGCCGCACCGTGGAAAGCTGTTTGACGTTCTCCAAGACGATGCCCCTAGGCCGCTTGGCTTGCACGATGCGAATGATCTCCAAGAATAGCGTCCCCCTGGGGTCAGCCAAGCCCTGTTGCCTACCGATGATTGAGAAGGGCTGGCAAGGGAATCCGGCCAGCAATATGTCATGGTCTGGGATGTCCTCTGCCTTGATAGAAACAATGTCTCCCATCGGGACCAAACCGAAATTGTGCTGATAGGCGATACGGGCGTCTGCGTCAATGTCACAGGCGAACACCACATCTAGCCCTAGATTGGTGGCGGCTATGTGGAAGCCCCCGATGCCACTGAATAAGTCAATACATCTGAGCCTGGGAGTCAGGGGTGCAAGCACGGCATCCACCATTTCATCGAATCGGCCATAGAGTAGCGTCATGTGGTCAACTCCTTGTATGACAGCCGCCGCCCGCTCATACCGTCTATGGTTCCGTTGAGGCAAGCCAGCGTGTCGCTGTGGACGGTATTCTGGCGGTAGGCAAACTCATTCACGTAGCGGTGAAGGTGCTGGACGCTCATTTGGTGGTAGACGCCAACATACCCCCGCTTCAACAAGGCCCAGAAGGATTCAATCCCGTTGGTGTGGGCCTGGCCCCGCACATACTCGCCGACGCTGTGGGCCACTGCAAAATGACTGTAGCCTCGGAGTCCGTCGTAGCCAGCGTGTGAGTCGCTGTAAATGGTTGACCCCCGCTTCACGTTCTCTACAATGGCAGATTGTAACTTCACCCTATCGGTTCCGTCAATCGGGAAGGCTCGGACTCCCCCAGACCGTTGATGCATCCCAAACACGGGCTGCTTCCCGCTAGGGCCGCGCCCAAGGTGCTTCCTCTTGGAAGCGTGTTTGCTGGCTTCCTTGCCGCCCATGTAAGCCTCGTCAACCTCAATCTCCCCACTGAATAATCCGCCCCGATGC
>JAUSCR010000196.1 GCA_030651175.1 Dehalococcoidia bacterium | reverse complement strand
CCACATCACAAGGAAGGCTGCGGTGGAACTCAAGAAACGTAGACTGGGAAGGACCAACCTGATGGTCACCGAGCTAGGCCTGGGAGCAATGGATACGCCTCAGGTAAAGGAAGGTGAAGAGACTCTGCACCTGGCCCTGGACCTGGGGATAAACTTCATTGATACCGCCAGGGAGTACCAGGACAGCGAGTATCTGATTGGCAAAGTCATTAGAGCCAGAGGGGGCAAGGATTTCTATGTCGCAACGAAAACCTTCAGCAGGACGAGAGACGACAGCCAGCATGATGTGGACAGAAGCTTAAAGATACTCGGAGTAGAGAAGGTGGACCTGTATCAACTGCATGATGTCTCGTCGCTCCAAGCCTGGGAACAGGCAATGCAAGAAGGTGGCGCCTTGGAAGGGTTACAAATAGCCAGGGAACGGGGTCTGATAGATTACATTGGGATTTCATCTCATAGCCTAGAGGTCATGGAAAAAGCGATAACTTGCGGGGAATTCGACACCGTGATGCTGGAGTACTCCGCCTTTTTTGGAGACACTGACCGGCTGCTAGCGCTGGCCAAGGAGAGGGATGTTGGGATAATAGCAATGAGGCCGTTAGGTGGCTCAGGTAGAACAAGCGCCATCAGGACTCGAATGAAAGCATCGGGTCAAGAGACCTACTTGACCCCGGCGATGCTATTGAGGTATGTCCTGTCCAGGCCGGAAATATCAGTGGCCATTCCAGGAGTGAGATACCCATCCAGGGTTAGGGAAAATGTGCAGCTGGCCTTGTCATATAGGCCCCTCAATGAGTCCGAGAAAATGGAGTGCGAGAAGGAAGCGGCGCTCCTGTTCTAGTGTCCCCAGTCCATCTGGGTAAGGACACCCAGTACGGGCACAAAGAATTGTTGGGCATAGGCAACGCGGATTACGATAAGCTAGTTGCAACTGGCCACTTTGGAACGGAATACGTCCCCCAACATACCTTGGTGGCCAGTAGTTGACATTGGTATGTTTCATGACTTACTCTAGGCTATCTGGATTATCGGTATAGGCCTTAATGGTCTAGCAGGCTGGTGGACAAGGTGGAGCGCATCCCGACTAGTCGGAATGCCGTGGGGTTGTCCCGAGAACATCGGGACAGATTCAAATTCTTCCCCATTCTCCCAACCTGTCTGGACAAAGTCGGAGGGGATGGGCGGAAGGTTTTTTCAACACTTTGTTCGGGGGAGGGTAGTATGGACTTCGAGCAGAAATACACCGACGAACAAGAGCAGTTCCGAAAAGAGGTGCGCGTCTGGATGGAGGCGAACGTCCCTGAGGAGATGAAGGAACCCATTAACCGCAGGGCAGACTTCACCGAAGAGATGTTTGAATTCTGGAAACCGAAATTCAGGGAATTGGCTGGCAAGGGCTGGCTGCTGTACACCTGCGCCTACCCGAAAGAGTACGGAGGCGGTGGCCGTTCAGCGGCTCAGGAGACCATCCTGGCAGAGGAGTTCCATCGCTATAGGGTTCCACGCATAAGCAACTATTACAGCCTTCCCATCCTGCTGGTGTGGGGCACAGAGGAGCAGAAGCGGCAGTTCTTGGTCCCACTGATGAAAGGCGAGGAATTCTCTTGGTGGAAGCTCACCGAGCCACATTCTGGCGCAGACCTGGCGAGCTATCAATCCCGGGCTGTACGGGATGGCGACGATTGGCTACTTTCCGGGACAAATGTGTTTATCAGCGGCCGTGGCATGCCCGACTGGCTTTTTGGCCCCATGCTGACGGACTCCGATGCCCCACGTCACCGGAATCTCGGGCTTTTCTTCATCCCTTGCCCTGCTCCTGGCCTGGAAGTCAGGGCGATGAGTCTTCTCAACGGAGATGAACAGCACTTCATATTCATGGACAACGTCAGAGTGCCGGGGAACCACCTGATTGGCGGCGACCATCAAGGATGGCAGGTCGCCAACACAGGTTTGGAACAGGAGCATGGAAGCCGCGGCCAGGCCTTCCCGGCTGATCCAGTGGTGGATAGTCTGGTGGCCTACATGCAAGAAAGAGCCGACGAAGACCCGGTACGGCAGCAGGTCGGCGCTGCAGCTCGGATTGACGGTCACGTGCATGACCTCTTTACCAAACGCACCTACTGGATGCACACGGGCCGGCTTGAAGCGCAATGGGAAGGCCCTGCCAGCAGCTTGTATGGAAGGGAGTACGGGCTGCGTAACGCAGGAAGAGTCCGTGAAGTCATGGGAATGTACTCTCTCCTGGACACTCATGATTCCATGGCTCCCCACCAAGGACTTCAGGAGGCAGAGCAGCGAAATAGCCTGCAGCACATGCATGGTGCGGGCAGCCTTAACATCAACAAGGTCATAGTGGCTCGGCGCATTGGTATCAGCCGGACAAGGGAGCGCTCTGCGCCTATGCATGCAACGGCGCCGGCTTAGCGGCAGCGCCTGGAATGGCATAGCAGGGGCAGCCCAGGGATGGAACTGTTGCGGCCTTGGTGGTTGTCGGTTTGCATCGGTGAAGGAGAAGCTAGCCTGGAACTAACAGGACAGTTTCAGTGGCGCGGAACAACAAGCAGATGGGAGATTGACAATGAATTACCATAGGTTTTACGTCCGGACGTGGCGACCAGTTTCGTTGCTGGCAATGTCTATCATCTTGGCCTTGGTCATAGCCTGCGGCCCGGGACAGGAACCTACTCCTACACCCACAAGCGTTCCCAAGGCCACGGCAGTTCCCACCGCAACCACCGCCACAGCGCCTGTTGCGACGTCCACCGCGGCACCCCTAGCCACCCCCACGCCCACGCGTCCGGGGCCCATTGCCACGCCGACGGCTACCTCCGTGGCTGCCCCCAGTCCTACGCCTACACCCGGCATACAGCCCAAAAAGGGCGGCGTTGTCAAGCTCGTTTACGCCGCTTATCCCCCATCGTATGACCAACAGTTCCTTACTGTGCAGCTTGCCTATGGCTCTTGGCTCCCAAGGCTTTACAACAATCTCATGGCCAACTACGAGGGGAACAAGGTCGAATGTGAAGTCTGTGCCGATTGGCATCTTGAAAACAGCGGCAAGACCATGGTCTTCAACCTGCTCCCAGGCATCAAGTTTCACAACGGCAAAGAGATGACTTCCGCCGACCTGGCGTACTCCTTGAAGATGATCATGGGCCAGATAGACGGACTCCAGTCCCCCCGTTCCGGCATCATCAACCAATACATAGAGTCCATAGAAACCCCTTCCAAGACTCAGCTAGTAGTCCGGCTTGTGCGGCCATCGGAGTTTGTCCCCACTATCCTATCCATAACCACCAGCGCCATCTATCCAGAAGGCACGACCCGTGACGACCTGGCGAAGAAGCCTGCTGGGTCTGGTCCTTTTGTCCTCGCCAAGGCTGTCCCGGGAGCTGGCATGATCTTTGAACGTAACCCCAGTTACTTCAAGCCAGGGTTACCCTATTTGGACGGGATCGAGGTGACTCTTCTGTCCGATTTAACCGCCCAGGCGGCTGCGCTCCTCACTCACAAGATCGAGTACCTGAGCGCCGACGGCGAAACGGCACTCCAAATCGTGAGCCAGTACAAAAAGCTGGTAGCGGAAAGCAAGATGAAAACCGTCTCGATTCCAAGGGTCTCCCCTATGCCTGCGGTGTACTTTGGTCTCTCCAAGCCTCCGCTTAACAACCTGAAACTGAGACAGGCCATCAACCTGGCTCTGGATCGCGCTGATATCGGGCAGATCAGGTACGGGACCAAATATGTTGAACATCTGCTTCTCTTCAACCCGGGAGACGTCTACGGGACGCCTAAGGAAAAGATATGGGACATAGTTCCAGGATGGGGCACAGGCGCCAAAAAGCTGCAAGAGGTCGAGCAAGCAAAGCAACTGGTCAAGGATGCTGGCTACCCCGACGGGATAGATGTTTTGGCGTTGGGGCGGACCACGGGATGGAACCAGCAGATCTACGCTGAGGAGGTTCAGCGCCAGCTAGCCAAGGTGAATATCCGAGTAAAGTTTGAACTCTACGATGTCACAACCGAGGCAAGCCGGTTTGCGGCGGCCAATTATCAGTTGCATCCGTATAACTACAAAATGACCACCAATGACCCCGACGAGGTGGTAGGGCAGTACTGGATCACCGGGGGACCCCGTAACGATTTCGCCTATAGCAATCCAGAGGTGGACCGCCTGTTTATCGCAATGTCCTCGGAACAAGACCTAGCAAAGCGAAAAGCCCTGTTCCTGCAGATCCAGGACATCATTGTGGTCAAGGACGTGGCCCTAGCACCCACGCCTAGCACGTATGCAGACGCCTACTGGTGGAATCGGCTGCAGGGCTTCACTGTGGGCTTCTCGGGCGACTTCTCCAGCGGCTTTTGGCGAGGAGATCGTTTGTGGCTCCAAGACTAAGCCTGGCTTACAAATGACCCAACAGGGGCAGGGGCGTCCTACGCCTGCAACGGCAGGCCTGTTTAGCGGCAGTCATGGAACGCTGAGGATGGCATAGCAGGGGCAGTCCAGGAATGGAACTGTTGAGGCCTTGGGGGTTGTCGGTTTGCATCGGTGAAGGAGAAACTGGACTGGAACTAACAGGGCAACTTCAGTGGCGCGGCACAACAAGCAGATTTGGAGATTGACAATGAGCTACCATGAGTCTTACGTCCGGATGTGGCGACCAGTTTCCTCGCTGGCAGTATCTATCCTCTTGGCCTTGGTCCTAGCCTGCGGCCCGGGACAGGAACCTACTCCTCCACCAACAACCATTCCCACGGCCACGGCGAAGCCAGTGCCCACCGCAACGCCTACCGCGGCGCCGCTAGCTACTCCCACGCCCACGCGTCCGGGACCTACGGCAACACCAACACCTACCTCCGTGGCTACCCCAAGTCCTACGCCTACGCCCGGCGTACAGCCCAAAAAGGGCGGCGTTCTGAAACAGGTTTACGAAGTATATCCACCATCGTATGACCAACAGTTCCTTTCCGTACAAAGGGCCTATTCTTATTGGCTCCCGAAACTTTACAGCAATCTCCTGGTCAACTACGAGGGGGATCAGATAGACTGTGAAGTCTGCGCCGATTGGCATCTTGAAGATGGCGGCAAGACCATGGTCTTCAACCTGCCACCGGGGATCAAGTTTCATAACGGCAAGGAGATGACTTCCGCCGACCTGGCGTACTCCTTGAAGATGCTCACGGGCGAGATTGACGGCATCGTCTCTCCCCGTTCTGGCGTCGTCAAGGAGTACATCCAGGCCATTGAAACTCCCAACAAGACTCAGCTAAAAGTACGGCTTCTGCGGCCATCGGCGTTTGTCCCAAAGATCCTGTCCATAACCACCAGCGCAATCTATCCGGAAGGCACGACCCGGGATGACCTGGCTAAAAAGCCTGCGGGGTCTGGTCCTTTCATCCTCACCAAGGCCGTCCCGGGAGCCGGCATGACCTTTGAACGTAACCCCAACTACTTCAAGCCGGGGCTCCCATACCTGGACGGCGTGGAGGTGACTGTGCTGAGCGATGCCACCGCCCAGGCGGCAGCATTCCTCACCCACAAGACCGAGTACACGTGGGCGACCCCCAGAGACACATCGGCCCAAATCAGGGACCAGTACAAGAAACTGGCGGCGGAAAAGAGGATGAGTTCCGTCCGCGTTCCAACGGTCTGCGGCATATCTGGGGCGTGGATGGTTAACTCCAAACCCCCGTTTAACAACTTGAAACTTAGACAGGCGGTCAATCTCGCCTTGGATAGGGACGCTGTTGGAAAGGTGGTGTACGGGAACGAGTATGTGGAGCAACTGCTCTTCTTCAACCAGGGATTCTATTGGGCTACGCCGAAGGAACAGATATGGAACATCGTTCCTGGATGGGGAACAGGAGCCAAAAAGCAGCAGGAAATCGAGCAGGCAAAGCAGCTGGTGAAAGATGCGGGCTACCCCAATGGAATAGATATCTTGCAGTTGGGGCGGACCACGGGCTGGAGCACCCAGTCCATGAGCGAAGAAGTGCAGCGCGAGCTAGCCAAGGCGGATATCCGAACAAAGTTTGACCTCTCTGACATAGCAACCCACTCGCAAAGGATGGTGGATGCCAACTACCAGTTGCATGCATTTACCTATTGCTTGACCACCTTTGACCCCGACGAGGCTGTAGGGCAGTACTGGCTCACCGGAGGAGCCCGCAACAACTTTGCCTACAGCAATCCGGAGGTGGACCGCTTGTACATTGCCATGTCGTCGGAACCGGACCCAGCGAAGCGAAGAGCGCTGTTCTTCCAGATCCAGGACATCATTGTGCTCAAGGACGTGGCTTTCGCGACCTTGCCTCACGAGGCGGCAGACATCTATTGGTGGAATCGGCTGCAGGGCTTCACCTTGGGCTTCCATTACTTCTTCTCCAGCGGCCTCTGGCGACAGGATCGTTTGTGGCTCCAAGACTAGTCTGGCTCACAAATGACCCAACAAGGTCAGGGGAGTCCCTTCATGGCGGAAAATAGTATCAGATAGCAGGGGAAACCGAGGCTCTAACCATGCGGCAATACGTTGTACGGAGGCTCCTGCTCCTAGTTCCCACCACATTGCTGTTATCTCTCCTGATATTCGGGCTGCTGCGCGTGGTGCCCGGAGATGCCGCTGCGTTGCTCCTGAGCGACGAAGGCTCCAGGGTTAACCCGGAGGTGCTCCAAGCGCTCCGGCACAGAATGGGCCTGGATCGGCCCCTGCACGTCCAATACGTCTCTTGGTTGTGGGATATGGTGAGAGGAAACTTCGGGGAGGCTCTGGTGAGCCGTGAGTCCATTAGGGATCAGATCCTTCAACGGTTGCCCATCACACTACAGGTTGCCGTGATGGCTCAGTTGATTGGCCTGTTCATAGGAGTGCCAGTGGGCATTCTGTCGGCCGTTAACCAAAAGACCTGGTTGGACTATGCGCTTAGGGTGTTCAGCATTTTCTTTCTGGCGGCGCCGAGCTTCTGGCTCGGCCTGCTAATCATTCTCACCGGCGCGTTATGGTTCAACTATTCACCGCCTATCGGCTACAACCTTATCTGGGAAAAACCCGTAGAGAATCTATTGCAGCTTATGTGGCCTTCCCTGATTCTCGCCTCCCATGGCCTGGCCACCACGGCCAGGATGACGCGCTCCACCATGCTTGAGGTGATGGGGGAAGACTATATCCGTACCGCCCGCGCCAAGGGGCTGCGAGAGAGCATAGTAATTGTGCGCCATGCCCTGAAGAATGCCCTGATTCCTGTTGTGACGCTTACGGGCCTATCCTTTGCAGGACTGTTGGGCGGCACGGTAGTCCTGGAGTCGATCTTTGGAATTCCCGGAGTGGGAGCTTGGCTGGTGGGATCCATCCAGATCAGGGATTACAACGTAGTTCAAAGCGTGGTGGTTGTCCTTGCCGTAATCTTTATGCTCATCAACCTGGCGGTTGACCTGGTTTATGGATGGTTGGACCCGCGAATTAGCTATAGCTAGCACAAGCGTGACTTGGGAGTCCCGGTGCTGAGGTGATCCATGAGCATCCAGACCGTAGCCCAGACCGAAGCGATCGGAGGAAGCGCCTCCCGGCGAGTCTTAAGGCGGCTCGGCCATACCGCAAGGTTGGCCCAACGGCAACCGCTAGGGACTGTGGGGCTACTGGTTTGCCTGGTGGCGCTGGCTGCCAGTGTGTTTGCCCCCTGGATTCAGAGGTACGACATGAACGCTGGAAGCGCCGTAGAGCGCCTGCAGTCGCCCAGCGCCAGCCATTGGTTCGGTACAGACGACCAAGGGCGCGACCTTTTCAGCCGGATCGTAAACGGCGCACGAGTGTCTTTGTACGTAGCCTTCTTTTCCATTGCCTTGGGAACAACCTCAGGGTATCTGCTGGGAGTTGTCAGCAGTTATTTGGGTGGATGGGTAGACATGATACTGCAAAGGATAATGGACACCATGCTGGCCTTGCCACCCATACTTATGGCGTTAGCCATGGTGGCGGTGTTGGGCGCTGGAGTCGACAAGATCATCGCCGCCATCAGTATTGTTTACTTGCCGCGCGCTGCGCGCATCAGCTACGGTGTCGTGCTGTCGTTAAAGGCGAACGTGTACGTGGACGCAGCCAAGGTCATAGGAGCTTCTCCGATGCGCATTATTCTGCGCCACGTTCTGCCCAACGCCTTGGCTCCTTACATAATATTGGCCTCAGTTTCTCTTGGCAGCGCCATCCTTTTGGAGGCCTCTCTCAGCTTCCTTGGCCTGGGAGTGCCTCCTCCACACCCATCTTGGGGCGGGATGCTCGCAGGCGCAACACAGCGGTACGCCTTGGGCGCTCCCTGGATGGTCATAGCTCCAGGAGCCGCAATAATGGTGTTGGTGATGGCATTCAACTTCTTTGGCGATGCACTGCGAGACCTGGGTGACCCGCGGCTACGTGGTCGGTAGCCTCAAAGGAACTGGAAACTACAGTTGCATCTAAGGCAATCATGGTGAATAGCGGTTATATCTAGAAGGAGGCGACATGGAGTTCGAGGCGATCTTGTACGAAAAGAAGGGGCATATCGCGTTTATTACGCTCAATCGCCCGGAGGCTCTCAACTCTATCAACCAGAAGATGAACTCGGAACTTTATCAAGCGTGGCGAGACATCAAAGGGGACCCCAACATCCGGGTAACGGTGCTAACCGGTGCAGGCGAGAGAGCCTTCTCCAGTGGGATGGACGTCCGCGCAAGGACAGCAAGCGGAAAAGCCGAAATGGACCTTTCAGTCTTCTTCGCCGACTCTGGGGGTCAAATGCGTGTTACGGCTCGCCGGAACGACTGCTTCAAGCCGGTGATCACCGCAGTGAACGGCATGGTTGTGGGTGGCGGCCTCCATTTCCTCACAGATTCAGATATCTGTATCTGCTCAGAAAACGCCACATTCTTTGACACTCACCTGGAGCTGGGTATCATGATAACAGGAGAAGTCCTTGACCTTAGTCGCAGAGGCGTGCCCCTGGAAAGACTCATGCGGATGGCGCTTCTGGGCAAGAAGGAGCGGATGGATGCCCAAGAGGCTCTTCGCATAGGTATAGTGAGCCAGGTGGTGCCGCAAAAAGAACTCTTGCCGACGGCCACGGGGTTGGCGGAGATAGTTGCTGAGATGCCGCCGCTTCCGACGATGCTTTCAGTGGAGGCCATATGGCGCGGCGTTTTCTCAGGAACTGAGGATGCCAAAACGGCATCGGAGATACTCAACCGCTACAACCGCCGAGGACCTGAGGCTCAAGAGGGCTTCATGGCCTTTGCCCAAAAGAGGAAGCCGACTTTTGAAAAAGAGTAAGCCAGTCGCCAGCAGGTAGGGCAGTTCAGACTGTGCTAAGCACCATCAGTTAGAAGGAGGAGCCATGGAGTTCGAGACGGTCTTGTACGACAAGAAGGGGCATATCGCGTTTATTACGCTCAATCGGCCGCAGATGCTCAACGCCATCAGCCCGAAAATGAGCGGGGAAATGTATCAAATTTGGAAAGACATCAAGGCAGATTCCAACATCCGGGTGGCCGTGCTAACCGGTGCAGGCGAGAGAGCCTTTTGCAGTGGGATGGACGTCCGCGCAAGGACAGCAGGCGGGAAACCCGAGATGGATCCCGCAGTCCGCTTCGCTGAATCTGGCGGCAGGTTGCGTGTCACGGCTCGACAGAACGACTGCTTCAAGCCAGTGATCACCGCAGTGAACGGCATGGTCGTGGGAGGTGGCCACCATTTCCTTACAGATACAGATATCTGTATCTGTTCAGAGAACGCCACCTTCTTTGACACTCATCTTGAGCTAGGTTTGATGGTAACAGGAGAAGTCCTTGACCTCAGTCGTAGAGGCGTGCCCCTGGGAAGACTCATGCGGTGGGCACTGCTGGGCAAGAAGGAGCGGATGGATGCCCAAGAGGCTCATAGCATAGGTATTGTGAGCCAGGTGGTGCCACTAAAAGAACTCGTACCGACGGCCACTGGGTTGGCGGAGATCGTTGCTGAGATGCCGCCACTTCCGACGATGCTTTCAGTGGAGGCCATATGGCGGGGCGTTTATTCGGGAGCTGAGGATGCCAAGACGGCAGCGGAGATTCTCAACCGCTACAACCTACGAGGGCCTGAGGCTACAGAGGGCCTAATGGCCTTCGCCCAAAAGAGGAAGGCGGATTTTGAAAAAGAGTAAGCCTGTAGCCAGCAGGTAGGGCAGCGCAAACCGTGCTGGGCACCATATGCACCCGAGCCGTCTTTCTACGTTGAGGGTGCATATGCCTGCTTGCGGAACAGGCAGTTGTAGTCGTCATTATTGTCATTGCGAGCCCTTCGTTCATCAGGGTAAACTCCGCGAAGCAATCTGAGGCTGACACCATGCGGCTATTATGGCGGGAACACCGTCAGGGACAACGGCTGGTTCTCCAGGCTGACGACGGCAGCGAGGAGGAGGTGGGGGCCGTGCGGCGCACGCCACGCGGCTTTGACGCCTTGGCGAAGACTATGGGCTACGACCCCGGCAGGGCCACCCGTGGCCTTCCATCCATGGAGGAGGCCAAGCGGTTTGTTGAGTCATTCACGCCGTGGGACTTCTTTGCTGGGACACAAGACATTCAGGTTGAGCCACAGGTAGAACCCGCCAGCCAAGGCTAAAGGTGTCCGTGCCCCCGTCATCCTAGTATGCCGCGTGTGTTTGAATGAAGCTTTCGGCGTCACCCTGTTCTTCGTACTCCCAGCTTCACAGAAACGCCATCTATCTTGTGCTCTTCGGTGTAATTGCCCGCTGGCGGCTCGCCTGGGCGCAGCTCCACGGATAGCGTCTCTTGCCGTATGTAATCGCCGTGTTGCTGTATCTGTATCACGCGGGCAATGCGCTCGTCCCCCTGGTAGGTCGTGACTATGCGGTCAGCTATCTCAAACCCGGCGGAGCGGCGCATGTTCTGTATCAGATGCACCAGCTCCCGGGCCATGCCTTCTTCGGCCAGCGCTGGGGTTAGCTCGGTGGCTATGGCTACAACATAGTCACCCTCTTCAACCACTGAAAAACCGGCGGGTGCAAGCTTTGTAAGGGAGACCTCTTCAAGGGCCAACTCCACAGTTGAATCTCTCAGTCTTATAGGAAACGTGGCACCATTGATGTTGAGTCGTACTGCACCTTTGACATGTTCTGCAACATTCTTAGCATCTAATCGAGCAAGGGCGTCTCCAATTTCACGGGACAGGCGGCCATATTTGGGGCCAACCTTGGCCATGTTTAGCGTGGCCCGCCAGTCCCAGAAGTGTACCTCACGATCACTGTCTTCCGACAATACCGTTACCTGCTTTACATTCAACTCGTCACGTAGCTGGTCTGACAGTCTCTCAAGCGATGGCTCCTCAAGAGGATTTTTTGTGATGACGTGCAGCAATGCCAGCGGCTGTCGGACTCGGATGCCCGCCTTGCTGCGGGCGGCCCGGCCCAGGCTGGCCACACGCCTGGCCAGACGCATCGCCTCGGACAGCTCCTTGTCTATGAGCGATTCATCAGCCTTGGGCCAGCCAGCCAGGTGCACACTTTCGGGCGCGTCAGAATATGCGGTAAGCACCAGGTTACGGTGCATTTCCTCTGACACGAAGGGAGCGAAGGGTGCCAGCAGCTTTGCCAGCGTCGTAAGGCAGGTGTACAGCGTGTTGTAGGCGGATAGCTTGTCCTGGTCGTTCTCGCTCTTCCAAAAGCGCCGGCGGCTGCGGCGGACGTACCAGTCGGATAGCACGTCCACGAAATCCTCAATCCGTCGCGCAGCGTCGGTGGGGTTGTACTCCTCCAGTAGCTCCGTGACCTCTTTGACAAGCTGCTCCATCTCCGACCGTATCCACCTGTCCAGGTCAGATGCCGGCTCCGGAGCGGGCGCTGACCCGGGATTGAACCCGTCTATGTTGGCGTATGTGACAAAGAACGAGTAGACGTTCCACAGGGGCAGGAAAAACCGGCGCACTGACTCGCTCACCAGGTCGGCGGAGAAGCGGCGGGAGTTTCCGGGTGGCGCCGCCGTGAACATGTACCACCGCAGGGCGTCGGCGCCGTGGGCGTTGATGACGGCCCAGGGGTCCGCCACATTCCCCTTGGACTTGCTCATCTTTTCGCCCTTGGCGTCCAGGATGAGGCCTAAACAGATGACGTTGCGGTAGCTCGGCTCGCCGGCGATGAGGGTGGAGAGGGCGTGAAGGGTGTAGAACCAGCCCCTGGTCTGGTCCACTGCCTCGCAGATGTAGTCGGCGGGGAATAGATGTTGCTTCTTTAGCTTCGTGAGATCGTCGTCGGACATCACGTGGGACTGGGCGAATGGCATAGCGCCGGAGTCGAACCAGGCGTCCATGACGTCTGGGATACGCCGCATTGTGCCTCCACACTTCTGGCACGTAATCCCCACCCGGTCAATATAGGGACGGTGAATGTCTAAATGCTCTGCGTTTAGGAGACGGAGGTCCCCTGGCTGGGCACGCGCTCGCAGTGCTGCAACACTGCCAAAGCATTCGGATTCGCCGCAATTCGAGCACTTCCAGACGGGCATGGGCGTGCCCCAGTACCGCTCACGCGACAGTGCCCAGTCCACGTTGCCGCGCAGCCATTCGCCGAACCGCCCCTCTTTGATATAGTCCGGGTACCAGTTGATCTCCTGGTTGCCGGATATAAGCCTGTCTTTCATGGCGGTGGTCTTGATGTACCAGGATGACTTGGCGTAGTAGAGCAGCGGTGTATTGCAGCGCCAGCAGAACGGGTATGTGTGGCGGATGACCTCGCGGCGGTACAGCAGGCCCCGCTGCTCCAGGTCTCGCATAACGTCCTCGTCGGCCTCTTTGACGAACTTGCCTGAGCCGGGGAGGCCTACCGCCGCCAGGTTGCCCTGGAGGTCAACAGTGTGGAGCGTGGGCAGCCCGTTGGCGCGCCCCAGCTCCATGTCCTCCCCGCCGTAGGCGGGGGCGGTGTGTACGATGCCCGTGCCGTCCTCCATGGAGACGAAGTCTGCGGTGACGACGTGGTGGATGTAGCCCCGTTCCGCAGTGGGGTACAGCGGTTCGTAGTACAGGCCGCGCAGTTCATCGCCCTTGAAACTGGTCAACTCCTGCCACTCCGCGCCCAGAACAGCGTCCTTCCTTGCTTTCGCTATGATGAGGCGCTCCTGCACCTGGCCAGACGGCGCTTGCGCCAGCACGTACTCCTCATCGGGATTCACCGCCAGGGCAACGTTGGCCGTCAACGTCCACGGGGTGGTTGTCCAGGCCAGCATAAACGGCCTTTCTGCTTCCCAAGCATCTCTCCTCAGGTTGTAGCCTAAGGGAGCGAGGGCAGCCCCAGAGCCTCCATACGCAGTACCCTGACGGTCTGAAAGGCGGAACCGCACGTACACCGACGGGTCGGGCGTGTCTTCCTGGTAGCCCAGCGCCACCTCGTGGGAGCTTAGGGTGGTAACGCAACGCGGGCAGTGGGGCGCTACCCGGAAGCCTTCGTACAGCAGGCCCCGCTCCCAAAGCTGCTTGATAATCCACCAACCCGTCTCAATGTAGTCGTTCTTGAATGTGACGTAGGCGTTGGGCATGTCTACCCAGAAGCCGATGCGGTCGGTCAGCTCCTCGAACTCCTTGACGTAGCGCATAACGCTCTCTCTGCACAGGGCGTTGAACCGCTCAATGCCGTACTCCTCTATCTCCCGCTTGCTGGATATGCCCAACTCCTTCTCTATCTCCAGCTCCACAGGCAGGCCGTGGGTGTCCCAGCCGCCCTGACGCACGGGTCGGAAGCCCTGCATTGTCTTGTAGCGGGGTATGACGTCCTTGAAGACGCGGGCCAGGACGTGGTGGATGCCCGGCTTGCCGTTGGCCGTGGGAGGGCCTTCGTACAGTGTGAATGGAGGCGCATCCTTGCGTGCCTGCTCCACCTGGCGGAGCATGTCACGCTCCCGCCAGGAACGGAGGATGCGCTCCTCCATTTCAGGAAAGCTGACCTTGGACGATACCGGCTTGAAGATGGTCATATCTGGCTTCTAGCTCCTATGGCTGGCAGGAACCAAGAGTAGCATAGGGAATAAGCCGGGGCAAGGGAGCGTGTTGCATAATGCCATTGGTCAGTGATAATGTCAGTCCTTAACTGTTCAGGCAAAATGTCAGTCCATGGAAGGATTGATATTGAGCAACAAAGAACAGCGACGGGTACAGGTGTTGAACAAGATGCTGGTGAAGGAGTGGGGAGTGGCGCAGGCGGCGAAGCTGCTGGGGGTGGGCAAGCCCCGGCCATGAGGCGGCCCCCCTCCCCGCCGCCAACCCCCCACAGCCCTCTAAGCCAGGTCCCAACCACCCTTGGAGAAGACGATCGGTACTGACAAAATCACTGACCAGTTAGCACTGACATATTCCCTGACCATTGACACAGCGCACAGCGCCGCTAAGTTATCATGAAGATGTGTCCTAAAATGACCAAACAGGAAAACCGGCCCTGGCAGCAACTGCTAGCAAGCTGCTGAAAAAGAGGAGTCCAGAGGGGCGAAGCCCCTCTGGAGGGGGTCTGGCGGTATCCCCCAGATATACTTCCCACCCCCTTCCTGGCCAGGAAGGGGGCCAGGGGGATGGTCGCCCCGACGTGTCGAGATTCATCACCCTGCTAGGTCAGTAGAGGAGACTAGAAATATGTCCGTGGACATCCCCTATCTGGTGCAGCATGTGGACGTTCAGCGGTTGCGCTGGGACGTTGCCACGCTGGCCGCGGGTGAGCGACACGGCCTACGGAGTCGCAGCGCCCATGCCACCGCCCAGGAATACATCCAGAACGCTTTCCGGGTGGCGGGCCTGGAGGGACGCCAGCACACCTTTACCTATGCGGGCCGCTTGGGGATCAACGTGCTGGGGCGCAAGGTGGGCAGGAATCCGGCGCTCCCTGCTCTGCTGGTCTCCGCCCACTATGATACCGTCCCTGGTTCCCCGGGCGCTGACGACAACGCCAGCGGCGTGGCAGCCATGCTGGAGTGCGCCCGTGTGCTGGCCTCTGCCCCCATTCAACGTACCGTGGAGTTCGTAGCATTTGATATGGAGGAAACGCAGCCTGAGGGTGAAGGACTCATCGGCTCCGGCGCCTTTGTCCGTGACCGGGCCTCAGACGCAAAATATCAGGGCGTCTACAACCTGGAAATGGTGGGGTATACCTCCGGCCCAGGTACCCAGGGCTTTCCACCAGGCTTCCAATTCTTCCTCCCTGGAGTCTACCGCCACGTTGAAGAGCGAGGCTTTAGCGGCGACTCCGTGGCGGTGGTGGCCCAGGGCAGGAGCACTACCCTGAGCCAACGCCTGGCGTCGGCGGCCCAGTACGCGCCTGGTCTGGATATTTTACCCGTGGAAATCCCAGCCGGTATGCCCATTCCTTCAGACGTCTTCCGTAGCGACCACGCCTCATTCTGGGCCGCGGGCATACCCGCTGTAATGATCACCGATACGGCAAACTTCCGCAATCCGCACTATCACACGGCGGGAGACACCGCAGACACGCTGGACTACACTTTTCTGTACCGGCTTACGTGCGCCCTTGTAGCCGCCGTAGCAGACCAGGCTGCTTAGCACAGCGGCAAAAGTTGCCCACAGCGCTACCCAAAACCGCACCTTTCCAGTTTGTTTCCCTGGAACTTTGGCCTTGTACAAAAAGTCATTCTGAGCGCAGCGAAAAATTTGGGGCGGGGTTTCCCAGCCACCCCAGACCTCCGACTCTGTCGAGTGCCGACTGCGTCGAGCATCCTCGACTACGTCGGGAAGTTCCGATTGCGTCGGGACTCAGGGTGACAGTGGACAAAGGATTGTTTCTTGTGCTTCGCCGCAGCCCTGGTAAATCCGTCCAGCCGCTGGGGGCGTATGTATTTCATTAGACCAACGGCCCACTATTGGACTCAGGAGGTCCCATGAGAGCAAGCGTATTCATTCCGGCAATAGCACTTCTTCTAGGACTGGCGTTCACAGCATGCGGGCAACCAGCGCCAACACCTACGCCGATTCCTACCGCCACGGCCACCCGCGTCCCGCCGGCGCCCACTCCCACGGCTACGCCAAAGCCGGCTACGCCCACGGCAATTCCGGCCACGCCCACCACGGCGCCAGTCCCGGCGACCGTCGTGGTCAAGGTTGCAAACAATGCAAGGCTGGGGACCGATATCATCACAGATACCGCCGGCAGGACCCTCTATGCCCGCGATGGCGAAACATCCACCAACATCACGTGTACTGGCAACTGCCTGACCAACTGGCCCCAATTCATTCCGCCCCCCGGGACCATTGGCGCGGGCCCGAACGTGACGGCCAAGCTCGACGTGCTGACACGGCAGGACGGAACCAGGCAGGTCACGCTCAACGACCAACCGCTGTATTACTTCGTCAGAGACACGGACGCTGGAAGCGTCAATGGGGCCGGCCTGGGCAATTTCTACACCCGCCGTCCCGACGGGACCAAGATCGCCATTTCCGTGCAGCCAACGCCCACCCCAACAGTCGCCGGCGGTCCGACTCCCTCGGCTACAGCAACTCCCATACCCGCAACTCCAACGCCCACGGCGACAACAGTGGCGCCGACGGCCACACCTACGACGGTAAGCCAAGCCAAGTCCGTCAACATTGCTAGCTTTGCCTTCTCGCCCGCCAGCCTCACGGTGCCCGTGGGCACCACGGTGACCTGGACCAACCAAGACTCCGTCACCCATACAGTCACCGCCGACAGCGGAGCCTTCAATAGCGTCGGACTGGCCTTTGGCCAGTCCTTCAGCTACACCTTCACCACCCCTGGGACGTACGCCTATCACTGCACCCCACATCCCAACATGAAGGGCACGGTGACTGTGGCGCAGTCTGGAACACCGTCGAGCAGCACGCCAGTCACTAGCGGAGACACCTCCAGTGGCGATGGGAGCTATTACAACTATTAGCGGTGTCATAGGATTGGCACACGCTCGCGGACGCGCTCTGGCCAGGAAGGGGCTAGAAAGTAGGGGCGCAAGGCATTGCGCCCCTACAGGGGGTACCCACATACCCCCGTCCCTTCGGCTTGGCCTTGTCCCAAAAGTCCTCGACCTCACCCCCTATATCCCCCTCTCCGCATCGGAGAGGGGGAGTTTTGAATCTGGGGGATACCCCCAGGCCCCCAGCGGGAACCGAGGTTCCCTGCACCTTCCTGACTTTTGAGGCAACGCCCTTCACTCCGTTCAGGACAGGCTTCTTGCCAACGCTCCACCGTCGGAATAGCATGGTAGTGTGCGTTGCGCAAGAGTCCAGCGCCACCATGCAACATTGAGACACGCAAACCTGCACTATCACGTGTGGGGTTTAAAGGAGCGGTCGCTGTTATGGACCTGATCTTCGACCAGGGCAACCAGGCTCAACCCAGGGGCCATGCCATCCTATACTACCGGTCTGGCAATGGAATCATGGCCACTTATATGGTCATACTGCCGCTGAAGGTGGACTTTGCCAAGTACATCCCTCCTGTGCTGGCTTCTCAGGTAAAAGCCCAGGGTCTGGAGGAGTTCTCGGCCTTCGCCATCCCGCCGGTGCCCGAAGAGACGGAAAGCTACCAGTTCCTGGAGGAACTGGCGCGGCTCCGAGGGGACGACCTGGTTTTTGGCGGAGAGGTGCACTCCAACGACTTCCTGGAAGCGGCCCAAAGGGTCAGCGACGCCGTCCAGAGCTACACCAAACTCTGCCAGCAGTGGACTGAGTCGCAACACGCCACGGGCGCACCGCCAGCAGAACTCTCCGGCCTCAGCGTGGACGAGGTCCTCTTCTCCCTTATGGGCGAGAAGGACAAGCTAGGGGAACTGGCCAAGCTGGTCGGAAAGCTACAGTTCGCCGTAGAGGTGAAAGACGCGCGCCTCATGGAGGAGGCGGAAAAAGAGGTCCGCACCCTGGCGCGTTACCTTCCGGAGGAGTATCACGTCCACCGCATCATTGAGTCGGCTGAGAGGTCCACGGGAAAGGGGCCACGGCTGGCCCAGTTGTACCTGGAACGTTGCTACAAGCTGGCCGACCAGGACGCCACGGGGCTACAGAGAGTTGAGCAAACCATCCGGGAGTTGGAGTAAGGCTTCGGGAGGAGCTGCAACTCCTATCCAATTCGATGCTCCACTGGCGGAGTAATAAGTCCGCTCACCCTGAGCGGGGAGCCACCTTCTTGTAAGCAGAGTTGAATGGCTTCTAGCCCCGCAAACTTACGTCGCAACCTCGGCCTTGGCTGTGGGTTTTCTGGCCAGCGTTAGGACCAGGCAAGATAGCAGCACCGCTCCGATGATTAGTTTGAAGGCGTAGTCGTAGCTCCCCTTCCAATCGTAGAGCATTGCGGCGATGATGGAGCCGCTGGCGTTGCCTACCAACTGGAACGCCAAGGACGCGCCCCGGATATTGCCCAGGTGCCTGCGGCCAAAGAAGTCTGCCCATACTACGTCCATAGCCAGCATGACGCCACCAAAACCTGCGCCAAAAACCGCAGACCCCAAGTAAGCCTCCGCGGGGGAGTGGGCCCGAGCGATGAGCCAAGTCCCCACGGCCAGGGTCAGATACACCCCAAGCAGCGCCCGTTTCGCGCCCAGTTGGTCGGCCACGAAGCCCCACAGGAAAACGCTGGGCGCTTGAAACAAAGTGAATATGCTTATCGCCGCTGCCGCCGCAGCGGCGGAGACTCCTACATCTGTGAAGTGGGGGGACATGTTGAAGGTGACTCCGGTAGTGGCCATGAGGGTCACCGCCACCATCAGGCACAAAACCCAGAAAGAGGCGGTACGTACCGCTTGTCCCAGCGTGAGGTTGACCTCTGTCGGGCGGCGTCTAGGGCGTCTAGACTGAGGGGGCGGCGCATCCGCGGATGGGCGATCCCCCTTGGCTCTGCCGTCGCCATCTGGCTGAAGGCCCAGGTCTTCGGGAAGCCGGCGCAGGAAAAGCCACGGGAGAATTGCCACAGACAAGGCCAGTATGCCAAAGAAGAACCATGCCTGGCGCCAGCCGTAGCCGTTGATGATCCCCTGGGTCACTGGGGCCATGACGGAGCCACCCAGAACGCTCCCTAAGGTGCTAAAGGCTATGGCTATAGCCCTGCGTCTCACGAACCACTTGGCCGTCAGGGCGTTGAGCATGTTGCGTCCCAGGGCTGATTGGAATACCGACCGTCCCACGGCGTAGACCAGGTAGAAGGCCAGCAGACTGTTGACTTGGGAGAGGCCCAAGTAAGCCGCGCCCAGCACAAGACATCCCGCAGCCAGCATCCATCGCGGGCCGTAGCGGTCCAGGACCCATCCCACGCCAAAGCTGATGACCGCCGCCGTGAGGGTTCCGATGGTCACGGCCCCTGTGGTCATGGCACGGGTCCAGCCGAACTCCCGGGACATGGGCTTAAGGAAGAGAGAGAAGAAGGGCCCGTTGAACCCTACCGCGGTTGCTTCTATAGCAAACACTGCAGCTACGATGTACCAGCCGTAGTAGAAACGGCCACCAGACAAACGTGTCACCAGGGAATCAGCAATGCGGTTAAGAAAAAACGGCTGACGGGTTTCCGGAGGCGCGTCACGGCCTTGTTCAGACTCGTTCATTACATCAGCATTCTATCACGGCGCAGATACCCCATCCCCCAGCAGCAAGCATAAGACTCAGCATCCTGACGCCTCTTGCCGACGAAAACTTTTCGCGTCGTACAGGCGAGCTTTTACGTGTTGCGGCAAGCCTCTTAGCTCGGGCGGATGCCACTCTTCAGCGGCACTCAGCGCCGTCACCTGCTAGAATACCCCTTATCATGGACTTCGCCTTTCATCAACGGCTTTCCCAGGGCCCAATCCTGGCTGACGGCGCTATGGGCACCGAGTTGAACCGCAGGCGCAACCTGGGAATAGACGTCTGTTTCGAGCACCTGAACCTCACGGCCCCCGAGCTGGTCCGCGCGGTGCATCTGGATTACATAGAGGCTGGCGCCGAGATTATCGAGACCAACACATTCGGCGCTAACAGTGTCCGGCTGGAACGTCACGGCCTGGCCAGCGCCGTTCAGGAGATCAACCGCCAGGCCGTAGAGCTAGCCCGGGAGGCCCAGAGACTCACTGGACAGAGGGTTTGGATTGCAGGAGCAGTGGGGCCATTAGGGAAACCGGTAGCACCCTTGTGGCCTGGCTTCCAAGCCGAGGCACAAGCCGCCTTCCGCGAGCAAATCCAGGCATTGGTAGAGGCGGGGGTTGACCTCCTTATCCTGGAAACATTCCCTTCTCTGGCCGAGATTCAGGAGGCCATCGCCGCGGCCAGAA
>JAUSCR010000195.1 GCA_030651175.1 Dehalococcoidia bacterium | reverse complement strand
CATTGAAACGCAAGCAGTTCAGTGGGCTATGTTTTTGCCTGCTTGCTCATTGTATAGCTATGAGCAAGCATTGTCAATAGGAAGGTACCCAAAACGGGGCCGTATATAGAGCAAGCATTGACCAACAACAAAAAGCGTGATATGATTCCTGCAACGGGATTGGAGGGATAGATTATGGCGAAAGGGCAGCAAGCACGAGGCGGCATAGCGAGGGCGGCTGCACTGTCACCGGACAAGCGTGCAGAAATCGCAAGCCAAGCGGCACGAACTCGCTGGAACAGCGAGGAGAACCGCCAAATGGAGATTCCGAAGGCTACTCATATGGGAGAGCTTCGAATCATGGATATTATCTTGCCCTGCGCAGTCCTCGATGACAGGACACGAATCATCACGGAGGTTAGCATTGCCGGCACTTTGGGGCGGGGTGCTGGTGGTAAGCAAAGGCGATTGCGCAAACTTCAAGCAGAGCAACGGGGTGAAGTCCCTCTGCCGTTGTTCCTGTCTGGTGCTACTCTTGACCCATTTGTTTCTCAAAGTCTCCGCTTGGCGCTAAGTCAGCCAAAGCTCTATCGTGCCCGTGGCGGTGTTCGCAGAGGTATAGAAGCTTCGCTGCTACCTGAAATCGCCGATGTTTGGCTAAAAGCTCGTGATGCCGGAGCGTTACAGCCGTCGCAGGAGCCAATTGCACGAAACGCTGATGTATTGATGCGTGCGCTTGCTAAGGTGGCGGTGATTGCACTTATTGACGAAGCTACAGGCTACCAAGAAGTGCGGGACCGCGACGAACTGAATCGGATTCTCGAAGCTTATATCAATAAGGAACTCTTGCCCTGGTCAAAAACCTTCCCCGACGAATATTACCGGCAAATGTTCCGATTGAAAGGGTGGCAATATAGCCCGCCATCCGTGAAGCGCCCACAAATAGTTGGCAAGCTAACCAATGACCTTGTTTACAGAAAACTCCCTCATGGCGTGATTGAAGAACTCAAACGCCAAAACCCGATAAATGCTGCTGGGCGCAGGCGGCATAAGCTTTTTCAGTTTCTGACGGAAGACATTGGCAACCCACACCTAAAAGAACAATTAGTTGCAGTGACAACTCTCATGCGAGCTGCACCCACTTGGCCAGCGTTTCAACGTCTATTCGGACGAGCCTTCCCAAATGAAGGTACCCAGGGGGAATTTGACTTAGGCTTGGGTCAAGATGAAGAATGACTTTGACCAGTTGAAGGAAGCGATACGCAACTTGCACGGCTGCGACTCGACCTGGATTGAGTCCGCCCCCGTGAAAGAAACCTTCCAGGGCCAGACCGTCTGGGAAGGCACCGTACAGGTCTTTGACCTAATCGGGCATCCCACAGCCAAGCGGTGTTATGCCTGGTCACACGCCACCAAAGGCACGAAGCGGCGCTTTGTGGCCGTGCTACACCAGGGGCCAGTGGACTCGCCAGAGAAGGCGGTAAGGGCCGCTATCGTGCAAGAGCAAGGAGCAAGCAAATGAGAGGCAGCAGAGAGATGGTCATCCCAGACTATGGTGCTCTTACACCTAAAGAAAAGACTGAATTGAGACGGTTGCTTGCCAAGCTCAAGATTCCCAGCAGTGCTGCCGGCGCAGAGTTGCTGACGGTGACTGTTACTGCGTCGGTTGAAGGTGTAATTCCCCAGTTAGTGACTTGGCTACATGAGAAAGCATTAGACCTCATTGATAGAAGCGACCTGTGAGCAAGACTTCAAATTAGGACACTACCCGATTGCTCACCAGTATAAACGTCTGAATGGGCAACTTGGCGCTAGCGGGCATCCCGACCCCAAATGGTTACGGATAGGCTCCAAGGAGTATAAGATTCGCCAGAGATGATTAGCTTATGATGAACCCACGACTTAGCTGATAGGTTTTTGTGTGGAACGCCTACTTTTTGTGCAAGGCTGGGAACGCGAGGAACTACTTTGGTATGTTAAGGCATGCACTGAGTTTAGGGGTTGCAATGGCACACGGGGAAGAGGGGAATGGCGCGCGGATAAGCTATAATTGTCCACCAGCAGCCAGATATGCTCACCGCCGCCATAATCCTCGCATTCACCTACGTCGGGATAACCTTTACCCGCCTCCCCAGGGTAAACATAGACCGCCCGGCCGCTGCGTTGGCTGGCGCTGTGGCCATGATACTCCTGGGAGTGCTGACCTTCGACGAGGCGGTGCAGGCCGTTGATTTCCACACCCTGGCCCTGCTCCTGGGGATGATGCTCCTCATCGCGGTCCTTCAGCACGCAGGGTTTTTCGTCGTACTGGCGTCCCGCTCCCTGGCCTTCGCTCCCACCCCTGGCAGGCTCCTGGTGGTCGTGGTGGTGGCCACGGCTGTCTCCAGTGCCTTCCTGGTCAACGATGTGGTGGTGCTGCTGTTCACCCCTGTCGTAATCCAGGCCTGCCGCATGTTACGCACCAACCCAGTCCCCTTCCTCCTGGCCGAGGCCATGGCATCCAACATCGGCTCCACCGCCACCATAGTTGGCAACCCTCAGAACATGCTCATAGGCGTGACATCGGGCATATCATTCGCACGCTTCTTCCTGTACCTCTTTCCCGTGGCCGCTTTAGGGACAGTCATTTTGCTGGCGCTGACTTACGCATTCTACCGGAAGCAGATGTTATCCCCCCGTTCTCAGGAGGATGGCACTGCCGGGACTCGCGACGCCCTGGCGGTAGCTTCGGGACATGCCATGCCTGCCGCCGCGCAGCGCCTGATACGGATAACATCACCCGTCCTGGCGCTTACGACGCTAGGGTTTTTCCTCAGCAGCTATCTCCACGTTGGTGTATACATGGTGGCTCTGGTGGGCGGCGTAGCGGCGATGCTTGTCAGCGGCATCCGCCCGTCCAGGGTCATTCGCAGCGTGGACTGGGAGCTGCTGGTCTTCTTTGGAGGTCTCTTCGTCGTGATCGGTGGCGCTCGCCACGCAGGTGTGCTGGATATTTTCCTTCAGCGGGTGGACCTGAGTGCCGGCGTCGGCGGAATCATCTCCATGCACGCATTCAGCGCCGTGGTGTCTCAGATTGTGAGCAACGTTCCGCTAACGATGCTGGTTATTCCGCTGATCCAGCGCGTGCCGGGGGACACCCTGTGGATAAGCCTGGCGGCAGGCTCCACCCTGGGGGGCAACGCCACGCTGATAGGTGCGGTGGCCAACATCATCGTGGCGGAGCAGGCATCCCGGCAGGGAGTCGAGATCAAGTTCGTGGAGTTTGCCAGGCTGGGGTTGCCCGTGGCGGCGCTGACCCTGGGCGTGTCCGTGGGAGTGCTGTCCCTGGAGCACTGGCTGGGGTTGCTAAAGTAGCGTCACAAATCAAGATTGGTATAGTCTTATTCCAGCCACGTCTTGGCATCTGGTATCATGCAGTACGCTTGATGCCTTCAGTGAGGTCTAGACCTGCTACCGTCTAAGCTAAAGTCGCGCCGCGCCGCCGGTCTACGGGATGTTCTCTCCCGAGGCTTGACCCTTACTCGATTGGGGTGGGTGGGCATAGTAGCGCCTGTGGTGTTCTTGGCGCTCTACCATTTGTTGCTCCTGGGCCCGCTGCATGGGCTGTTGCACTCTCTGTGGGGCATTGTTCTCCTGGTTGCCTTGCTCAGCGTGTTGGTCACGGCATTCTCGCGTCTGATGTTCCGCGCCATAGCCAGGCTGCAACGGCATGTGGGAGACTTATCCAGGGTCGCGGCTACCCGGAGCGCCCAGCTTCGGGCGCTGAACGAGGCGAACCTGGCGCTTTCCCAGGAGCGGCTGGTTTCCTCGGTGTTGCAACGCGTCGTGGACCTCAGCCGGGAACTGGTGCAGGCGCGCTATGCCGCCCTGAGCGTGGTGGACGAGGACGGTCAGTTCAAAACATTCCTTACATCGGGCATTGACCAGGAGACCCGCCAGGCCATCGGTGCGCTGCCCTCTGGTAAGGGCCTGTTAGGACTAATGCTGCAACGGGCGGAGCCTCTCCGCCTAAGCAACATGGCAAGTCATCCGGCATCGGTGGGAGTCCCGCCAGGGCACCCGCCAATGACTACGTTCCTGGGGGTTCCCATTCGATACAAAGGCCAGGTGGTTGGGAGTCTCTTCCTGGCGGAGAGGGTGGACGGAGCCCTTTTCACAGAGAGCGATGAAGAGGTGGTGCAGCTTTTCGCTAACCAGGCGGCGGTGGCCATACAAAACGCGCGCCTGGATGAACAGATCCAGGTTCTGGCCGTGGAGACGGAGCGAACACGCCTCTCTCGCGAGATGCACGATGGCCTGGCTCAGGTGTTGGCGTATGTGAATACCAAGGCCCAGGCAGTAGAGGCTTTTCTCACCCAGGGCAACATTCCAGAGGCGGAGGCGCAGGTGCGAGAGCTGAGCCAGGCGGCTCGCCAGGTGTACAAGGATATTCGGGAAGGGATACTGGCCCTGAGGACCCAGATTGGACCGGAACGCAACTTGAAAGAGGTACTGGAGGAGTACGTCTCCGAGTACCAGATCCAACTGGGCAGGCCCGTGGAGGTGCGGTGGGAACTTCACCCTGGAGATATGGACCTTTCACCTCTTCAGGAGGTCCAGATCGTCCGGATAGTGCAGGAGGCGCTGACCAACGTACGCAAGCACGCCGACGCCAGCCACGTTGTGGTCAGCTTCATGGCCAGGGACACAGATTTGGAAATTGAAGTAAGAGACGATGGCAAGGGATTCAACCCCTTGGCCGTCAGGCGGGGTGAGTGGCCTCATCTGGGACTTCAGACCATGCAGGAGAGGGCCGAGGCCATTGGAGGCGGCTTTGACATTGACAGCGCCCCCGGTAGAGGTACCCTGGTACGCGTCCGTGTTCCTCGGGCTGTCCAGCGTCGAGTAGGGGGAGGTGTGTCATGAGGGTCATGCTTGTAGATGACCGGCATTTGGTACGCAACGGCATAGCTAGCCTGCTGCGCGCCAGGGGACATGAGGTGGTGGCCGAGGCCGACAACGGGCGTGAGGCATTGGAAAAGGTGGGCCAGGTCCTACCTGACCTGATCCTGATGGACATCCGGATGCCTCAGATGAACGGCCTGGAGGCCACACGGCTCATCAAAGCACGATACCCGGACATGAAGATTGTCATGCTGACAGTGTCCGACGATGAGCAGGACCTGTTTGAGGCAATTAAGAGCGGGGCACACGGCTATTTGCTGAAGGATTTGGAGGCAACCCAGTTCTTCGAGGCTCTGGAGGACATTGCGAAGGGACAGGCCGTGTTGCCCACACGCCTGGCAGGCAAGCTGCTGGAGGAGTTCAGGTCCCAGGCCAAGAGAGCGGGGAAGGTGGAGGAGGCGGAGCTTCTCAGCAGCCGCGAGCAGGAGGTCCTGACCCTGGTGGCCCAGGGGCTCACCAACAAAGAGGTGGCCGAGAAGCTGTACATTAGCGAGAACACTGTCAAGTACCACATGAAGAACATCCTGGACAAGCTGCATTTGCAGAACCGCGCCCAGGTGATAGCCTGGGCCGCCAGGCAAGGCCGGAATGCCCCGGCTGCTTCTCCGGAGTAGCGCGGACATCATTTGTGTTTGATTCCACCTTGTTTCTAGCCATACATCGCTTTGCATAAAAAGTCTGGCAAGGCCACCGTTTTCATACTGGCCTCTCCAAAGGTAGCGTTGCGGAGCCGCGCTGGTCTGGACATGGGGTGGCTGTATTGATAGAGTACGGCAGGCAGTAAAGCCAAGGAGGAAATCGATTATGAAGGCTGTTCAAATATCTAAGACAGGAGGGCCAGAGGTCCTGAAATATGTGGATGTTCCAGACCCACGTCCTGGCCCCGGCCAGGCGCTGGTGGAAATCAAGGCCGTGGGTGTGAACTATACGGAGGTGTATACACGCTCCGGCCTGTACCCTCCCGCTCTTCCTGTAATTCCAGGTGGGGAGGCGGCAGGCGTGGTAGCCCAGGTGGGTTCGGGCGTGACGGAAGTGGCGGTGGGTGACCTGGTCGCCTACACGGGGGGGAGCCAATCGTACGCAGAGAAGGCGGTGGTGCCCGCGTGGCGATTGGTGAAGCTGCCCCGGGGCCTGGACGCCGAGGCCGGCGCGGCAGTGATGCTACAGGGCATGACCGCCCACTACCTTTGTCATTCCACCTATCCCTTGAAGCCCGGCCACACGGCCCTGGTCCACGCGGCTGCTGGTGGGGTAGGCCTGCTGCTGACCCAGATGGCGAAGTCCCTGGGTGCCACGGTTATCGGTACGGTCTCCACGGAGGCCAAGGCAAAGCTGGCGCGGGAGGCGGGGGCCGACCACGTCATCAACTATTCCAGCCAGGACTTTGAGCAAGAGGTCAAACGGATTACCGGCGGCGCAGGCGTCCAGGTGGTGTATGACGCTGTGGGCGCTACGACCTTTGACAAGAGCATCGCCTGCCTGGTGCGCCGTGGCTACATGGTGCTTTACGGCCAGGCTAGCGGCCCCGTCCCGCCAGTGCCGCCGTCCGTTCTCAATGCCAAGTCGCTCTTCCTGACCCGTCCGTCCCTGGTCGACCACACTGCTACCCGAGAGGAGCTGCTCCAGCGGGCAGGGGATGTGCTGGGGTGGGTGAAGTCAGGGAAACTGAAGCTACACATCCACGGAAAGTTTGCTTTGAAGGATGCTTCTGAGGCGCACCGCCAGTTGGAGGGACGCTTCACCACAGGCAAGCTGCTGCTGATACCGTAGCGTTCATCCTGCGATGGCTCAGAAGGAATGAGCTTGTGGTTCGTGGTTCTGCAAGCTCACCACGAACGGGTCGCGGGACTAGATGGGCGGCTGCTTACTATGCCGGGGCGGTCCACAGGATGGCCTGTAGGCAGTCATTAACGTGGCGGTGGATGTGGGTCAGGCCCAAAAAGCCCCTATGGTATTCCTGTAGGAAGGTTCGGCTGCACCTACCGTGAAAGGTCCAATAATCGGCAGATTGATGCCTATGGCACGACGAGCCTCGACCTCTTTCCGGCAGTAGTCGGCCGGGCCAACAATGACCAGAGCCTCCTGAAGGGTCTCAGGAACGGCAGCCGCGGCTCTCTCCTCACCCACTCGGGCCACGGCTTCTGCTACGGCCGCAGCCTCCTTGCCGAAGCCCATCTGCACACAGGCGTTCACGTACGTCGGGTGCCCCATGTAATGCGCAATCAATCGCCGCGCGGCCCCCCGTGCCATGTCCATGTCATCGGCGTCTCTGGTCACCGCAACACGGATATAGGACGCCACGTCAATGTCTTTGAGGCTCCGGCCAGAGCGCCTGGCACCGCGATCTAGATGCTCCAGCACACGGTCCAGGTAGTTGAGTGTGACATAATTCAGCAAGACCCCATCGGCAATCTCCCCGGCCAATTCAACCATCTGTGGGCCAAGAGCAGCGATGTAGATTGGGATATGCGCCGCCCCAGGGCGAGAGTCAGGGCCAAAGTCAAGGCCGGCGCCTTTGAGATGGAAGATGCGTCCTTCGTAGTCAACCTGCGACTCCCCCAAGAGACGACGGACGATCTCCACTGTTTCTCGCAGTCGGGTGAACGGCCGCTCGCCGCTATAGTCATCGTGGCCTTTCGATGAGACAGGGTGTCCAACACCCAAGCCCATAATGAAGCGGCCGCCAGAGAGCCTGCCCAGGCCAAGCGCGGATTGAGCCAGAAGCACAGGGAGACGCTGAGATAATACGGACAGGATGCCGGTCCCCAGCCTTATTTGCCGAGTCGCCGCAGCGATGGCCGCCAGGCAGGTCAGGGAATCCGGACCGGGTATCCACACAGATTCGTAACCTCGCTGCTCCGCTAACACCGCGAGATCTATCAATTCGCGAGGAGTCAGATCGGGGATTTGGTCTAGCCGTACGCCCAAACGCACCATTGTACGTCTCCTGTTCGGTTTGACAAAGAACCATGTGTCAAATTATGACGCTACCGGTAGGTCGCCTCTGGTGCCAGGGAGTGGCCTGCTCGTAGGCGTGGGCTGCCCGTAGCACCGTCTCCTCGTCGAAGGGGCGGCCAGCCAGTTGGAGGCCTATGGGAAGGCCCGGGCTGCTGAACCCGCACGGCACGGTTATTGCGGGGAAACCGTTGATGTTGAATGGGCGCGAGAACTGAGTGAGGGTGGGAATGACCCCCTGCCGTGTGTTGCCTACCTGGATTTCGGCGGTCCCCAGCTTGCATGCAGCGACGGGCAGCGTCGGACCGGCCAGCACGTCCACCTGGCGCAGCAGCTCCAGGCTCTGGTGGTTGAACAGGGTGCGTGCCTGCTGCGCCTTGACGTAATCAGCGGCGGAGAAGAATAGGCCGGCCTCTAATCTCAGGCGCACCGAGGGTGCAAGCTCGGCGCCACGGCTGCGCAGCAGGTCCCGGTGATAGGCGGTGGCCTCCGACATCAGTATGACGGAGGAGATGGCGGCGGCTTGGTGGAACATGGGCCAGGAAACCTCGGTTACACTAGCGCCCAGGTACTCTAGCAGTTCAATGGCCTTGCGCACGGCTGCCTTGACCTCAGGGTCTAGGGGCACTTCAAAGAACTCTCTGGGTACGCCCACTCGCAGGCCCCGTATGTCTCCTGTGAGCGCTTTGGTGAAGTCGGGCACGGGAGCCGTGGCAGACGTGGGGTCATGTGTGTCGTGCCCGGCAAGGGCGTTCATTATCAGGGCGGCGTCCTCCACACTGCGCACCATAGGCCCGGCGTGGTCCATGGACCAGGATAGAGTGGTGATGCCGTGGCGGCTCAGGCGGCCATAGGTGGGCTTGAGGCCCACGATGCCGCAGAGGCCCGCGGGAATGCGGATTGAGCCGCCTGTGTCGGTGCCCATGGTCAACGTGCACTGGCCGGCGGCGGTGGCTGCGCCCGAGCCGCCGCTGGACCCCCCGGCGATGCAATCTGTGTCCCAGGGGTTATGCATGTCGCCGTAGTCGGGGTTTTCCCCTGTGGGCCCGTAGGCGAACTGGTGTAGGTTCAGCTTGCCCAGGAGGATGCCTCCAGCCTTCTTGAAACGTGCGGCCACGGTGCTGTCGTAGGGGGGGACGAACTGGTCGAAGATCCTGGAGCCGGAGGTGTTGCGTACGCCCGCCACGTAGTAGATGTCCTTCAGGGCGAATGGCACACCGTGAAGCGGCCCAAGGTATCTCCCTGCCATGATATCCCGCTCCGCCTGCCTGGCAGCGGCCATTGCCGCCTCCCCAGTCACAGTGATGAAGGAGTTCAATGCAGGTTCCATCTCTGATACCCGGGCCAGGTGGGCCTCCGCCACCTCCACGGGTGAGACCTCTTTCCCGGATATGAGCTTGGAAAGCTGTCCGGCGGCAAGGAAGCAGAGCTCCGTGGCGTTCATACTTACTGCTCCTGGCCCGGGATGAAGACCATAGCTGGCTCCACCTGGGTGAGGTCGAGCTCGTCCAGAGGCGCACTGCCCTGGAGGACGTTCTGCACGAAAGGGTACAGATCCTCCATGTGGGGGGCTTTGGTGTCCAGGCCTGCCAGCTCCGCAATGCGAAGAAATGTCTCCTTGGACAGGCGTCGTTCCTTGGCCATGGCACAAGCCTCCTTCCCGGAGATGGCCCGATTCTATATGGCCGCTCTCAGGAGGTCAACGGTACTCGGTATGCCCTTGACACCGCGCTGGCGAGAGGAGCATTATGCTGGCAAGGATGGAGGGTTTTACAATCTACTGACGCATAGGAGGAACGATGGCAGAACTGCGACCAAACCGGGCTAAACTAAAGCTACAGAAGGGTGAACCAGTCATTGCGGTGGGCGCCAGTGACCCCGACACCATTGACACGTTGGGCTCATTGGGCACCGTGGATACCATCTGGATTGAAATGGAGCACGGGCCGGTAACCTGGAGAGAACTGGGTGACCTCACCCGCGCCTGTGACCTGTGGGGCATGACCGCACTGGTGAGGGTGACCACTAACGAGCCGTGGCTCATCGGGCGCACGTTGGACCGGGGGCCTCAGGCAATCATCATTCCTCACGTGAACACCAAGGAGGAGGCAGAGGCGGTGGTGCAGGGAGCCAAGTTCACGCCCATAGGCATGCGTGGCATGGGCGGGTCGCGGCAAGGCCTGGGCGTGGCCGACTATGTCAACAAAGCCAATGGTAATAACATGGTGATTGTGATGATCGAGGACATCATAGCGGTCCAGAACCTTGCCCAGATCCTGAAAGTGGACAACATTGACTGTTTCTTTGTGGCCCCTAGCGATTTGTCCCAGAGCATGGGCGCTCAGTACCTGGGAAAGCGCGAACATCCGGACGTCCAGGCTGTAATCGAGAAGGCCATACGGCAGATCGTAGCCGCTGGGCGGGTGGCGGGCGCCCTGGCGGATGACAGCAATATAGAGCGCTATTATGACTGGGGAGCCAAGTTCTTTTACTGTAACACCCAGGACTACGTTGCCAAGGGACTGAGTGGAATACGGGCCAAGGTAGCCGCAAAGGCAGCGCCCAGGGGTCGGTAGCCCCATTGCCTAGCTAGGCGCCAATACTACCCAGGCTTCTTGTCCGGCGTGCCCGGGCAATGACTGATAGTTCTGGGGTAAAGTCGCTTTGCACAAAAAGTCATTCTGAACGAAGTGAAGAATCTGGGGTAGGGTGTCACTCCATAGCTGGCTGCCACCCCACACCAGACCCTTCGCTTCGCTCAGGGTGAACTCCGCCTCTGGCCGCCACACTACCCTGACAGAAGGGACATTTGGCCTTTCTTCCCATGCCACCATGCTCCTTGACACGGATACCATGTCACGCCTAATATCTTATGGCACCAATTACACCCCATGATTAAGCACACCAGGAAACACCATTGACTCAGCAACCCCCACGCCCGCTGAGCGACATCTCTTCCGACTATCTGGAAGCCCAAGGCGAGACCAACCACTCCGCCGTTCAGCAGGAGTTGGTCCGCTTCGTCAGATGGTGTGGGCGCACCCGTGAGGTCCACACCCTGACTCCTTTAGAGATAGAAGGCTACAGCGGCAACCTGGAAGGGGCAGGCGAGGAAAGCAGTGAACGGTTAGCCATTCTCAAGGGGTTTCTCACCTACCTGCACCGCCAGGGTTGGACCGAAGCAAATTTGGCGCCCCACGCCAAGCTGCGACGCACCGGTCGAAAAGGGCTAGCCCCGCGGCGGTCACGAACCGCCAAATCCAACCGGCTTACAGCAGAAGGGCACCAGGTGCTCCAGGATGAGCTGGCTGGCCTCAAAGGAGAGCGGGGCAACATAATCGAGGAGATTCGCCTGGCCGCAGCCACCAAGGACTTCAGCGAAAACGCCCCTCTGGATGCCGCCCGGGAACACCAGGGCCAGGTAGAGGCACGAATACGGGAGCTAGAGGGAACCCTCAAAGGCGCTACAATCTTGAGACAGGAAAGCAGAGGCAAAAACGTCCGGCTCCTCAAGGTGGCACTGGGGGCGCGAGTAGTGCTTCGCCAGGTCCAAACGGGACAGGAGGTGTCCTACCTGCTCGTGGAATCCAGAGAGGCCAATCCCTCAGCCGGCAAGTTGTCGGCTGCATCACCCTTGGGCAAAGCTGTCATGGACCATGCTATAGGGGATGAGGTTGAGGTGACTACTCCTCGGGGCGCTGTACGCTATCTCGTAAGCAAAATAGGGGGCTGACACAATCCCTGGGCGAACTCAACTTCTTTAGAAGCTATTCGGGGAAACCCTTTCCTCATTGGGAGGGGTGTGCGGTCGCAGTCCTGCACGGGAGGGTGGGAACTACCATTTCGGTGTGGGGCCCAGGACTACAAACCAAAAGGTGGGTCCGAACACCCTATAGGGAAGCCCGGCCCAGGGCCTCCCTTTTTTGTGAGGCACAAACTTGATTGAGAAAACCACTGTGGCCACCGGGCGACTTGCCGATTGGCTGCTGTTGTCGGGTGCCGTGGCCGTGGGCATCCCCGCCGTAGTCCTCAGCGGTATCATTATTTTCACGGGCGGCCCTGACCTGTATCCCTGGGCAGGGAGCTTCATCTTCGGCGCAGGAATAGTGGGCGCCGCCTTTCTCCTGGCCTGGGGCGCCGAGGTTGCTCAACTGGACATCTCCCAGGCCCTGGCCCTGGCCCTTGTCGCCCTCGTGGCGGTCCTTCCGGAGTACGCCGTGGACGGTTACCTGGCCTGGCAGGCCGGGGCCGACCCCGCCTCAGAGTACGTCGCCTATGCCACCGCCAATATGACTGGTGGCAACAGGCTAATTGTTGGGGCTGGGTGGCCCCTGGTGGTGCTGCTGTTCTGGTTCAAACGCCGGGAGCCGGTGGCACTGGGCCGTGACGTTTCCACGGACCTGGTGCTTCTGGTTGTTGGGGCTCTATTCTCCCTGACAATGGTCTTCACAGGGGCCATCGCGCTATGGCATGCGGCTCTCCTTTTCCCACTGTTTGGCCTCTATGCCTGGGTCAGCAGCCGGGCGGAGCAGCACGAACCGGAGCTGGTCGGGCCGCCCGCAGCCATCGCTGCCCAGGGAGCCGGCAAGCGACGCTTGGCGGTGGCCCTCATGTTCCTCTTTGCCGTTGGGGTCATACTCCTTTCCACCGAGCTGTTTGCCGAGGGGCTTATTGCCACTGGTAAAGAGTTCGGAATAGACGAGTTCATGCTGATCCAGTGGCTGGCCCCCCTGGCCTCTGAGTCTCCCGAGATGCTGGTGGCTGGATACTTCGCCCTGCGGGGCAACCCTGGCGCAGCCTTGTTCATGCTTATATCCGCCACGGTCAACCAGTGGAGCCTTCTTATAGGCAGCCTGCCCATCGCCTACAGCCTCTCCTATGGAGCACCTGCTGCCCTTCCGCTCACCAGGGGTCCGGCAATTGAATTTCTTGGCTATGTAATGCACAGGCAGGAGGTGGAGCTACTGCTGACCATGGCTCAGACCATCTTTGCCGCGGTCCTGGTGCTGCGCCTGCGCGTCTCCTGGCGGGAGATGACTGTCCTGCTTGTTCTATTCGTTGGACAACTGGTCTCTTCTGACACCGCCTATCGCTTCATCTTTGCCCTGCTCTTCCTGGGACTGGCTAGCTCACTCCTGCTGGTGGATGGGCAGCGCCGGGCCGGACTAGCCGGTGTGTCAACATACTTCTGGCACACCATGCGCGGAGGGCAGAAACCCCCAGGGTAAAGGGATGGTAGTTTCAAAGTGCACGCATAGGGGGAGTACAGAGGGGGACAATCCCCTCTGGCGGGGGTTGTGGGGTGTCCCCCCCCAAGTAACTCTCCTCCCCCCTCTCCCGCCCGAGGCGGGAGAGGGGGCCAGGGGGTAAGGGTCGCGAAAGGCTTACCGTGGATAACCGCTGGTCAGAGGAAGATACAAAGGGTCTCTCAGACCTGGACCTTCTGGTATACCAGAGTCGCCTCATAGGCGCAGAGCCGGCTCTGGTGCTATGGGGCGGAGGCAACACTTCGCTCAAGGTCACCCAGACCGACTTCCGCGGTCGGGCTGCCAAGAGCCTCCTCATTAAGGGCAGCGGGTCCGACATGAAATCGGCCCAGGCCAGAGACTTTCCAGCCGTTCGCCTGGACGACGTTCTGTCCCTTTTCATACGCTCGGACATGACTGACGAGGCTATGGTCGAATATCTGGAGCATTGCATCTTAGACACAGGCTCTCCCCGGCCCTCCATCGAGACGCTACTGCACGCCTTTTTGCCCCAGGCCAGCATCGTCCACACCCACGCCGACGCCATACTTTCGCTGACTAACACCAGAGAGCCGGAGGAGGCGCTCCGCGGAGCTTTTGGCAATGATGTCGCATGGGTTCCCTACCGTCGCCCCGGATTCCTTCTGTCCAAAGAAACTGCCCTGGTGGCCCTGAAGCGTCCAGGATCCAAGGGAGTGGTCATGCTGAACCACGGCCTGGTCACGTGGGGGCCAACGCCCAAGGCCAGCTACGACGCCCATATAGAGCTGGTAACCCGGGCAGAGGAGTTCATACGCCAGATGGCCGCTGGCAAGCTGGTTTTCGGAGGGACAAAGGTCTCCCCAATCCCCAGGGAGGAGCGGCAGCGCGTCGCCGCGGCAGTGGCCCCGGCTCTGAGGGGCTTCCTCACCCCACCCGGTGGCCCGCGTCTCCTTCTCCGGTTCGACGACTCTGATGACATCCTCGCCTGGGCAGGCTCCAGGCGAGTAAGAGAGCTTGCTGATGCCGGCGCAGCCACCCCCGACCACCTACTGAACACCAAGCGCACTCCCCTTCTGGTGGAGGTATCCGACCCCTCCTACGCTGGTGACCTGCGCCGTGCCCTGACTGATGGCGTCAACCGGTACCGCGAGGCCTACGCAGAATGGTACGCCCGCTACAGCACTGATCCAGTGGACATGCGCGACCCCAATCCCAGAGTCATCCTTGTACCTGGCCTGGGCATGTGGGTCACAGGTAGGGACACCCGGTCCATCACCGTGGTATCCGACATCTACCACCACACCATCTCCATCGTGGCTGGGGCCCAGAGTGTCGGAGAGTACGCATCGCTTTCCGAAAAAGACGCCTATGAGTCGGAGTACTGGCCTCTGGAGATGTACAAGCTTACCCTCCTGCCGCCGGAGCGAGAGCTTGCCCGACGGGTTGCCGTGGTAACAGGAGCCGCCAGGGGAATAGGCAAAGCCATTGCCCGCAGACTGGCCCAACAAGGCGCCCACCTGGTCATGACGGACATCCAGACCCAGGGCCTTCAGGAAGCGGCGGA
>JAUSCR010000193.1 GCA_030651175.1 Dehalococcoidia bacterium | reverse complement strand
TTCTGGGCAAGAAGGAGTTCTTTGGCCTGGAGTTCCAGGTCTGCCCCGGAGTGTTCATACCTCGCCCTGAAACGGAGACCTTGGTGGAGCAGGCCGTCTTGCTGGTCAAGGCGCGCTTCTCCGGGGGTGAACTCCTCATAGCAGATATAGGCACCGGAAGCGGCGCGTTAGCGGTAAGCCTGGCCAAGGCCCTTCCCAACACGAGTCTCTACGCAACAGACATCTCTGAAACGGCTCTGGCCGTGGCCCGAGCCAACGCCGCGGCCCACGGCGTGCAAGGCCGCACAGCTTTCCTACGAGGGGACCTGATGGAACCGCTACCCGGGCCAGTGGACGTGGTGGTAGCCAACCTCCCCTATGTCAGAAGAGAGAGCATCGCATTGCTGGAGCCGGAGATAAGCCGGTTCGAGCCGGGAGAAGCCCTGGACGGTGGGCCCGATGGACTGGACCTGGTGCGCCGCCTGCTACGTCAGGGGCCGCACCACATTCGGGCGGATGGCGCCATCCTGCTGGAGCTGGACCCAGAGCAGATGGAGGCCGCCAGCAACGTCGCCCGCGAGGTGTACCCCGAAGCCCGCCTTCAGCGCATGAACGACCTATGTGGGCGCGAGCGAGTGCTAATCATCCAGTGCCGTGCCAACTCGTCGGCAACAGCAACTTCCTGGCGTTAATTTGGGACACCCTAGAGACACTAGCAGGGTGACGGAAAAACCTTTCGACCATCCCCCTACCCCCTTCCTGGCCAGGAAGGGGGGTGAAAGATAAATCTGGGGGATGCCCCCAGACCCCCACCCCTTCGGCTTCGCTCAGGGCAGGCTCCGGGGCTTCGCCCCTCTGGACTCTCCTTTCTCAGCAGCCTGCTAGTGTCAGACAGCATTTTCCTGGGATAGCATTCGATAATAAATCGGGGTGCAAGGACTGGACTCCTGGGCTACGCAAGCATACAATCAGGTTGCGTCATAGCAGCGGGTCGGCAGCGAACGCCCCTGTGCAGGAGGTACTGTCATGGCCGTCCACGCCTATATCTTGATTACAGTTGATCCAGCCCGCACTCAGACAGTGGGGGACAAATTGCGTGCTCTACCTGGGGCATATGTCCGGGAGGTTTTGGGGCCCTTCGACTTCGTGGTGGAACTGGAGGCGGATACCCAGGAAAACCTCACCGCCACTCTACGCACCAAAATTCGTCCTGTGCCTGGTGTCACCAGCACCGTCACCTGCCCATGGATTGAGTGAGCACCCGCCACGCCACTAGCAGGGTGATGACAGACTCCTTCGACCATCCCCCTGGCCCCCTTCCTGTCCAGGAAGGGGGTGAGAAGCATATCTGGGGGATACCCCCAGTCCCCCACCAAAGGGGCTTCGCCCCTCTGGACTCTCCTATTTCAGCAGCATGCTAGCGGAGCTTGTTCACCTCGGCGCTACCGGCCCCGACTCATCCCGTAGCCCGAAACCGTCGAGATAGCTGCCAGAGTATCCCTCATCACTGACATGAAGCTCTGGGCAGGGGCAGAAAGGGCTTTGCGCCGCAGGGTCACAACTCCGGCCTGCTCCACGGGGAGAAGGGTAGCCATGCTGGTTATTCCCAATTTCTCTGTGTCCTCCGGGTCTATGGCCAGGCCCGGCCCCACGGAGATGCCCATGCCCACAGCCACGTACCGCTTTATCGTGTCCATGCTGTCCAGTTCCACCACAATTTCATAGGACAAGCCCCTACGCCGGAACTCCTCTTCAAGGATGGTACGTGTGTATGACCCCTGCCGCATCAAGATGAGCGGCCAGCGGGCTATTTGCGCCAGAGAGGTAAGGGGTTCCTTGGCCAAAGGATGCCCCTGGGGTGTTATCAAGACCCGTTCATACGCAAACAGCCCTTCGAACTCAATGTCAGCGCCGCTCTCAGCGCCGGGCACTAATCCAAGGTCAACCTCGCCGTCCCTCACCATCTGCAAGACTTCTCTCCTGGTTTCTGAGCGGATATGCAGGTGGATATGCGGATGGGAGAGCAGAAAAGCACGCACCGCCAGCAGGAGAGTGTGCGGGATGATATCTGTGGTAGCCGCTAACCGTACCGGGCCCACCTCTTCCGCCTGAGTGGTCCGGACCACGAGGTTATCCAGCCCCTCCACCAAAGGCACCGCCAGCTCGGCCAGGGCGGCTCCAGCCAGAGTAAGCTGAATTGGCCTCTTGACCCTATCAAAGAGGGCCACGCCAAACTCCTTTTCCAGCTTTTTGATGTGCATGGTTACAGTGGGCTGGCCCATACCAAGTTGCTCCGCCGCCTTGGAAATGCTCCGCAGCTTTGCCGCGGCGCAGAAACTCCTGAGCTCTCGCAGTTCCATATCATCTACCTCGAACCAGTATCACATATTCCCATAGTGTATATCACATAATATCTCTTGACGCAATGCTGTGTTCTGTTCATACTACGAAGCGTAGAACATCTCCCAAAGATCCCCGCCAGAGGCCGCAAGGGTCCTGACGGAGGAGAAGGAGAATAGGAGGAGCATATGGCAAGCAAGTTCTTCGAAACCATCCGCGGGATTGCATTCACATCCGAGTTTGAGACCTATTTTGAACGGGTCCAGCTCGCGGGTGTAAGGGGTGCGCCCACAGCGGACGAAGCCAAGAGAGACTACCAGGCGTTGCTTGGGGCCAGAGCTATCGCACTGACCTAAAACACACGCCCCATAACAAAGGAGAGGGCACGCGAGCGGCGTGCCCTCTCCTTTCCTTTGTTTAGCAGCAACGACTATTGAGCATCGTCAAACTTTTCCCCCATCTGTTCGAGGAACCTTTCCACCGAAGGGGCCAGAGGCGATGACGGCGGCTCCTCATTGGGATGAGCCTCCATCCACGCATCGTAGTCGGCCTCAAGCTTCTCTACCAGGGCCTTGACTCCAGAGTTCCGCTCTATCTCGGCAGATACGCGCTCGTACTGCCTTTGGCCCCGTCTGCTGACCGACAACTCCTGCGGAAGATTATACAGATGGCACAGCACGTTCAGCACTCGCGCCGCGCCGCTATAGTCCTCCTCCAACTGGACGTACTGCGGCAGCCGCACCATAACTGTCATGTTCTCCACACCCTCGGCGGTGAGCCTATCGCCTACCAGGTTCATGATGGACGTGGGCCCCTGATAGCGCCCACGCCGCATGGGAGTAACGCCCGGCAGGGCGGGAATCTCCTCTCCATCCAGGGTGGCCATAACGGGCAGCGGACGGGTGTGCGGCACCGCATCGTACATGCCACCGACGCGGCAATACCGCGCACCATGAAAGCGCTGTATCAGTGACACCACCGAGTCAACATACTCCTCCGCGTTGACGTGGGGCTCCAGCAGGTTCAGAAAGAGGAAGTCGAACTCTCCAGGCCCCTTGGCATACCGGACGCTGACATTGGGGATGGTGGTGCGGCGCTGTTCCTCTACGTAAAACACCATGGGGCGATAGCGCGTGAAGTCAAAATAGGCGCCTGGAGTAACCAGGCTACCCATCTCCTGAGCAGCCAGGTGCCGCTCCAGACGGCCCAAAGTCAGGGTGCCAACGCCCCCCGCATCCAGCCATGGCCTCAAGGAGGCAACAACATGAGGTTTCCTCAGCAGAGGAAGCGGCTCTTGAATCTCAAATCCACCAATACGCGTCATCGGTACTATCATGTCAAAGACACAGGTTTTTTGCAAGCCACTCTTGTCCTGGGTTCTGCTCAGCGCTTGTGAAGGAATCACGGACTTGGCATGTGAGGGGACCACACCCCAGATTGCCACGTCCCGACAAATCGGGACTCGCAATGACAATTCCCTCACGAGTTATCAGTTAGCGGCGGCGGCGAACTATCGGGCGCAGCCCACAGCGGGACCCGAGGTTCCCTGCGCCTTCCTGACTTTTGAGACAACGCCCTATTTCTTCGTCAGAGCAGCCTTTATAGGCCCCCGGAGTAGGTCTACGCGCTGGAGCATGCCCTTCTGGGCCAGAGTCGGGTCTTCCTTCATCAGGATGTGTGCCTTGCAATAGGCGTACAGAGCGTCGTAGATGGCCATGCTCTTGTCCAGGTTATCGGCATCGCCAAGGGTGGCCAGCATCATCCCTTCGGAGATGGCGTCCATGCCTATGCCCTCCAGGGCCGCAACCTTGTTGCGGTCGTCTCCCCTGGTGATGGCGTGATGGACTCCTGACTCAATAATCTTGGCCATCTCAGCCAGGGCAGGGTCGTTGAGCTTGTACTTTCGCAGGAACTTGTCGAAACAGGTGCCGTGCTCATCGTGAGGGCCCAGCTCCACTCCTGGTATGCCGAAGGGAATGGCATCCTTGGGCCTGGTGTCTTCCTTGCCCCGCAATACGAAAAAGAACTCGGCCTTGGGGTCAATGAACCGCCGGATAAGCCAGGGACAGGCCACCCTGTCCAGGTGTATATGGTCCGTAGTTGCCCATTTCATGCTTAGCTCCTATAACAAGATTACCTGATACTCCCCTAAGCGTACATGCGCATGTGGGCCGTGACAAGGGGTGTGCGATCCCGCCTGCTTGGACCTGGCCAATGGAACAACAAGGTTCGGGCCGCCTTTGTCATCCGCGACTGGTTTGGTGATAGAATAGCAGCCGCCCAAGGAGGCGAGTGGCTCTGTTGACATCCCGCTCATATGGTTCGACAGGCTCACCATGAGCGGGAGCAAACGAATCCGCTCACCCTGAGCTTGTCGAAGGGAGTGAGCGGGGCACACCCCTTCCCGTCAACGGAGCCAAGATAAACCAGAAAGCTCCCTTTTGCCAAAGGATGGAGAGGAGATAACAACATGACCACACAGAGGATTCGCATAGGGATCGTAGGCGCAGGAGCAAACGTCCGGCTGCGCCACGTACCCGGTTTCCGCGCCATGCAAGGGGTAGACCTGGTGGGCGTTTGCAACCGCTCTCGGGCGTCTAGCCAGCGCGCCGCCAAGGAGTTCGACATTCCAAAAGTATACGACCACTGGTTGGACCTGGTGGAGGACGATGACATAGATGCCGTCTGCATCGGCACATGGCCTTACTTGCACTGCCCTGTCACCCTGGCAGCCCTGGACAACGAAAAGCACGTGCTCACAGAGGCGCGCATGGCCATGGACGCCACCGAGGCCCACGCCATGCTGGAGACCTCCCGTGCGGCTCCTCATCTGGTGACGCAGGTGGTCCCAGCGCCTTTCACTCTCCCTGTGGACCGTACCATTCAGGAGCTGCTGGCCGATGACTACCTGGGCGAGCTGCTGGTGGTGGATGTGCGGCTGGCCCAGAGCAACTTCGTGGACATGGCGAGCCCGCTGACCTGGCGGCAGGATAGGAACGTCAGCGGATACAACATATTGATGATGGGTGTCTGGTACGAGACTCTGCTGCGTTGGATTGGCCCAGCCTCCACGGTGGTGGCCATGACCAAGACCGCGGTTACCCAGCGGAAGGACAGCCAAGGCATCCTGCGGGCAGTGACCGTGCCCGACCATGTGAACATTCTGTGCAAGATGGAGTGCGGCGCACAGGCCCACATGCAATTCAGCGCCGTCACGGGCATGGCCCCCGGCGGCGAGGTGTGGCTGTACGGCGCCAATGGCACTCTGCGGCTGGATGCTCAGACAGGGAAACTGTATGGGGGGCGTCGCGATGCACCGCAGCTAAGGGAGATAGACATTCCGCCGGCGAAGCAGGGCCACTGGAGGGTGGAGGAGGAGTTCATCAACGCCATCCGAGGCATTGAACCAGTCACCCACACGACATTCGAGGCGGGCGTTCAGTACATGGAGTTCACGGAGGCGGTGACACGCAGCGCCCAGAGTGGCGAGGCGATCAACTTGCCGATGTGAAGAGGGCGAGGCAGGGGTATTGGCCACCTATGCCAGCCTGCGCCCGGCCCCTAACTTGGGCCGCCTTGCGGCTTCCTGAGCCTCAGGCCAATAAGCAGCCCGAGCGCGCCCAGTCCCACCGACAGCAGGATGGCTTCCGTCCCCGTGTAGACCAGCAGCCATAGGCAAGTTGCGGTGGCGGCCAGGGGAGGCAGGGCGCCCAGCAACACGCGCTTGGGCGTCCACGGCTCATCCCTGCGGGCGGTCCACCAGAAAAGCGCCAAGTTCACCACGGCGAAACTCAACAACACCGAAGCGTTGGTCATCTGGGCCACGCGCTCTATGCTCCCGACAAAGGTGATGGCCATCGCAATCAGGGATGTGATCCCTATGGCCATCCAGGGAGTACGCCGTCGCCCAACACGGGCAAGCCAGCCCGGCATTGCGCCTGCGGAAGCCATTCCATACAGCGACCGCGAGGCGGCGACCATCAGCAGTAGAACCGTATTTGCGGTGGCGGCCAGGGCAATCAAGGTTAGAGCCATGTCCGCCCTTGGCCCCAGCACAGTACCCGCTACTTGTGCCAGTGGCGCAGACGAACTGCTCAGGGCTTCCCATCCGACGGCGCTGACGGCGGAAAACGCGACGGCTATGTATATAAGGGTGGAGACCACCATTGCGATAAGCAGGGCGCGGGGGAGTGTTCGTTCAGGCTCCCTGGTCTCCTCGGCCAGGTTCCCAAACTCGTCGAATCCCAGATAGGCGAAGAAGATCAGGGCTGTCGCTGTCCATACGCCACCGATGCCCCGGGGCATCTCCAGATAGTCCACATCACCCCAGTATGGCAAACCTACGGCGATGATGAAGAGCAAGCCTGCCACTTCTACGAGAGTGAACAGTACGACCAGGCCCACCGATTCACCGATCCCCAGGTAGGCGATTAGCGAGAGGAGTGCCACCAGCAAAACTGCCCCTACCACCACCGGGACAGGAAGTAGGTGGGCCAGGTATCCAGCAAAGCCTATGGAAACGGCGGCAACAGCTATCAGGTCTGACCAGACCATGACCCAGCCTGCGGCAAAGCCGACGGTCGGCCCGAAGGCCACGCTGGCGTACTGGAACTCTGGCGAGTTCTTGGGGACAATGGCCACGAAGCGCGCGTAGGAATAGCCAGTGAGGCTCGCGATGAGCGCTGCGACCAGGAAGGAGAGCCAGATGGCGCCACCGGCTTGTCCGGCAGCCGGGCCTACCAGGGCGTAGATGCCTGCTCCGAGTATTACACCTATGCCGGCAAGGGAGGCGGACCAGAGCCCTAACCGGCGATGGAGCGTTCGTCCCTGTCCAGTTGGTGCTGGTTGGATTGGCATCGTTTCTGAAGGCATCGGCAGCTCATTGAGTCAGTGCCATGTTTGCTACCAGAGCTATGCTTTACCGTTGTGCGCAGGACTATGATCAGAAAAAGGCCATGCCGCCGTTCACGTGCAGGGTCTGGCCAGTGATAAAGCCGCAGTCGTCGGACACCAGGAAGAGGCAGGCGGCGGCGATCTCGTCCACCGTACCTTGTCGCCCTAAAGGTATCCGGGAGGTATCGGCCATGTTGCGGCCAGGATACCAGGAGAGGTCCCGGCTGGTATCGACGCTGCCTGGCGACACAACGTTGACCCGAATGTTGTTGGGCGCAAACTCCACCGCCAGGCTCCGGGCCATCCCCACCAGCCCCATCTTGGCGGCCGACACATGGACCCCATGAGAGGAGCCTGTCATTGCGCTAATCCCGGTGAAAAACAGGATACGGCCATACCGGTTCTCCACCATGGAAGGGATTGCGGCGCGGGTGCAGTAAAAGGCCCCGTCCAACACCACTCCTCTTACATGCTCCCAGTCGCCCAGGGTCAACTCCGTAAAGGGCTTGTGGGGCCGGATTGCGACGGTGTTGATCAGGATATCGATTTTGCCGAACTGGGTCAGGGCCATGTTGACCATACTGTCCACCTGTTCCTTGCTGGACACATCGGCCAGAACGGCCAGAGCCTTGACCCCCAGGGACCGAGCCTCCGCGGCCACCGACTCGGCCTCCGCCCGGTTGGCCCGAGTGTTGACCACCACGTTGGCTCCTTCGCTGGCCAGCTTCAATACCGTGGCCCGGCCAATGTTCCGGCCTGAGCCGGTCACCAAAGCAACCTTTCCTTCCAACTTCCCCATGTGATGCACCTCCATTATGGTATGGCAATTCCCTTTTACGCCGGCTCAAAAAGCGGCAATGATATTCCACCCTGGCCCTGGTCTTCCCACCTGACCTTTACCTTCATGCCGCACTCTATATCCTTGACAGGGTCTTTTACGCCAACAACGGTGGACATTATTCGGAACCCTTCATCCAGGTCAACGTAGGCCACGGGAAATGCTCCCATGTCCTTGAATGAAGGGTGCCTGCTCTGCATGATGACGCTGAATGTGTAAACAGTCCCCCAGCCCTTGGACTCGTGCCAGGATAAGTCCAGGGAGCCGCAGTGAGTGCAATGGCTGCGGGGGTAGAAGACGACGCCGTGGCAGGAGTTGCACTTCTGGTACATCAGCTTGTGCTGCTTGGTGGCCTCCCAGAAGGGTTGGCTATCCTGCTCTGGGAAGTGTGGCTGTGGTCTCAAAGTTCGCTGGGTTGTCATGACATCTCACTCCTTTTAGATTAGAAGCAGTTCGGAAAACCCTTACCCCCTGTGTCCCCCTCTCCCTTGGCAAGGGAGAGGGGGAAGAGAGCAATCTGGGAGATACCCCCAGACCCCCGACAAAGAGGCTTCGCCTCTCTGGACTCTCCTTTTACGGCAGCCTGTCAGTCGGCGGCAAGAATGGTGACGCCGGTGGCGTGGCGCGCACCCAACTGGCCGCCATTACCCACGGCCACCGCCAGCTTGGGGTTCTTGGCCTGAGAGGTGGACTCGCCACGAAGCTGCCGGGTGGCCTCCAGGAGCAGGAAAATGCCTCTCATCCCTGGATGGTTGGAGGAAAGGCCTCCGCCATCGGTGTTCATCACCGGCTTGAGCCTGCCGTCGAAGTGGAGGCGGCCCTTCTCGCTCACGAAGGCGCCCCCCTCTCCCTTCTTGCAAAAGCCCAGGTCCTCAATCATGCACATGACCGTTATGGTAAACGAGTCGTAGGCCATCAGGACATCCACCTCGGATGGCTTGATTCCGGCCTCGCCAAAGGCTATCGGGCCCGACTGAGCGCCGGCGCTGACGGTGATGTCACCACCGTTCTCGCGGTACTTGGTGGCCTCGCCAGCGCCAATAATCCACACTGGCTTCTTCCTGGCGTTGCGCGCTGCGGCTGCCGAGGCTATGACCACAGCGCCTCCGCCGTCGGAGACCATGCAGCACTCCAGTAGGTGCAGCGGATGCGCCACAAGGCGGGACTCCACAACATCGCTCACTGTGATCTCTCGCACGCCCACGAACTCCAGGTCCGTCATGGCTTTCACCGCCTCCGGGTTGCGCATAGCGTGGCGGCGTGTGACCACGGATATGTTGGCAAACTGCTCATCGGTGGTGCCGTACTGGAACATGTGGCGTTGCTTGACCATGGCGTACCCAGCGATAAGTGTCATGCCCCAAGTATCTTCCATGTTAGTGAAGAGCGTGGGAATGCCGGCGCCCCCTGGCCCCGCAGTGCCTATAGCCCTTCGCTCTGAGTGTGCGATGGAGCCGTAGGTAAGAAGTGCAACGTTGCACTTGCCCGCAGCTATGGCGGCCCTGGCGTGGTTGGCCTGGAACTCGAAGGAGGAGCCGCCCACAGCGGTGGTGTCGATGTGGGATGGCTTAAGGCCCAGGTACTCGGAAATGCCCAGGCCTCCTCCTCCTGGGGCTTCGTTGGCGTCGAAAACGCCATCCACGTCCTTCCAGCTAAACCCAGCGTCCTCCAAAGCCTTGGACGCGCTGTGGGCCTTGATCTGTATGGCGCTAACGCCAGGCCCCACCACACGTAGCGGATACTCATGGATACCTACAATGGCGGCGTCTCTACGCTGAGGCATGGGTATCTTCCTCCCCCTGAGATTGCCTGGCCACTGGGACTGCCCGGCTTGGGGGGAAGATAACACTCCGTCTAGTGGCCGTCAACCTGTGACCTGCCATCCTCAGGGCAGAGCCACCGCAGAGGTTGACACCTGAACAGGACTCTCTTACGATGCGCCTAACAAATTAGGGGGTGGAGAATATGCCGCATGCACTGGAAGGTATCAAAGTCATCGAGATGTCTGCCGTCGGCCCAGTCGTCGTCGCGAGCCAACACCTGGGCGACCTGGGGGCCGATGTAATCGTCGTGGAGCCTCCCTACAACAGGTCGTCCGGCTCCGAGTGGAGCAAGGGCGACAGGTTTAAACCTGAGAACAATCGGAACAAGCGCATGATTGGCCTGGACCTCAAGCAGGAGGAGGCTCGTGCCATTCTCCACCAACTGACGAAGAACGCTGACGTGTTCATGGAGGCCAACCGCCCAGGAATCGCCAAGAAGCTAGGCTTTGACTACGACACCCTTTCTGCCATAAATCCACGTCTCATAGTCGTATCCATGACTGGATACGGACAGAAGGGGCCGATGGCACAACTGCCTGGTCATGGCAATGTTTGGAGTGCCACCGGCGGCTGGCTGCAAGCGCAAGGAACGAACTGGAGCAACATGGGTGGCGACTATACCGGCAAGCCCTGGATCAACCCTGTCAACTTGGCGGACCTCAGGGCATCCCTTTACTTACCCACTGCCATAATGACGGCTCTCTACGTCCGGGAAAAGACCGGCACCGGCCAGTACATAGAGATGGCCATTTTTGATAGCGCAATAACCGTGCGTAGACCGGGAATGCCAGCCAGAAGTGATAAAGAGGCTTATGACCCTTCCACCCCTAGCTGGAACACCTACGAGTGCAAGGATGGCAAGTACATAGCCCTGGCCGCGGGGGAAGAGATCCAGTGGGGCAACCTGTGCGAAGGGCTGGGCGTCCCGGAGCTGGCCAAGGACCGCGGCGCCAAGGGCCGCCGCGCCAAGGAGATCATTGAGACCTTCCAGCGCATCTTCAAGACCAGGACTCGCGACGATTGGTTCAACCACCTAAGCAAATGGGACACCGAGGTAGCCAAGGTGAACACCCTTGACGAGGCTGCCCAGGACCCACAGGTGAAGCTGCGGGAGATGCATGTGGAAGTGGTGGGAAAGGATGGGTATCGGGAAATCCAGTATGGCTCGCCGTTCAAGCTGAGCAAGACCCCTCCCAGGAAGGTACACACCCGTGCCCCCAAGCTAGGCGAGGATACGCCAAAGATCCTGGCGGAGCTAGGCTTCAAACAAGCGGACATCACGCGGCTAAAGAAGGCGGGAACCGTAGTATAGCGGGGAATTTAAGAATGGCCAACCCCCCGACTTAAGTTGGGGGGTTGGCCCCACGCCTTTTCTAGCATCTTGAACACGTCTCCCTAATTGGAAATGTTGACACCGGAACAGGACTCTCTTACGATGCCCCTGACAGAGAAGGTCCAGCTACCTTGTCGGCCCTGAAAACATTGGAGGAGGGAAAGACATGGCATTCGCACTGGATGGAGTCAAGATTGTTGAGATGGGGCCTTTCGCCCCGGCCAACATGGCGGGTCAAAACCTGGGGGACCTGGGGGCCGATGTAATCGTAGTGGAGCCTCCCAGCAACAGGGCGTTGGGCCCCGAGTGGGACAAGAGCGACAGGTTCCGGCCTGAAACCAATCGGAACAAGCGCATGATTGGCCTGGACCTTAAGCAAGAGGAGGCCCGCGCCATTCTCCACAAACTGGTGAAGAACGCCGACGTGCTAATCGAGGCCAACCGCCCCGGCATCGCCAAACGCTTGGGCTTTGACTACGAGACTCTATCGGCCATAAACCCGCGTCTCATCGTCGCTTCTTTGACGGGATACGGACAGAAGGGGCCGATGTCGCACATGCCCGGCCACGGCCTTGCTTGGGAGGGCACTGGCGGCTGGCTTATGACGCAGGGGCAGGGCATAGGGAACATTGGCGGTGATTATGCCGGCGAGCCGTGGATCAACTACTTCAACCTGGCCGATATCAAAGGAGCAGCCAACTTCACCATCGCAATACTGGCCGCTCTCTACGTCCAGAAAAGTACCGGTATCGGCCAGTACTTAGACATGGCCCTATTTGATGGGGTCATCGCCGTGCGCAAGCCCGGGGTGCCGCCCAGGGGTAACGGGGCCTATAACAGTACCAGGCCACAGTTGAACGCCTACCAATGCAAGGATGGCAAGTACATAGCCATACAAGTGTCGGAAGCGCTCCAGTGGAGCAACATGTGCGAAGGGCTGGGCGTCCCGGAGCTGGCCAAGGAACGCGGCGCCACGGGCCAGAGAGCGCAGGAGATCATCAAGGTCTTTCAGGGCATCTTCAAGACCAGGACCCGGGACGAGTGGTTCAACCACCTGAGCCAATGGGACACCGAGGTAGCCAAGGCGAACACCCTGGACGAGGCCAGGGACGACCCCCAGGTGAAGCTGAGGGAGATGCACGTGGAGGTAGTGGGGAAGGACGGGTATCGGGAAATCCAGTATGGCACGCCATACAAGCTCAGCAAGACCCCCGCAAGGAAGGTACACACCCGTGCCCCCAAGCTAGGCGAGGATACGCCCAAGATCCTGGCGGAGCTAGGCTTCAAGCAAGCGGACATCACGCGGTTAAAGAAGGCAGGGACAGTAATTTAGATGTGTTTGCGGCAATGCCCAAATCCCCGACCTAAGTCTGGGGTTCGGATGCGTCTGCTGCACATACAGGCGGGCACAATCCAGGGCAAGCACGCGGTAACGAACGACGTTACTACTCCGCTCGCATGGTTCGACAGGTCCGATGGTGCTGCGCCCATCGAGACTCTCGACAGAGTCGGAGCTCACCACGAGCGGAGTAGGAGTCCCGCTCATTTCCTTCGAAAAGCTCAGGATGAGCGGGACTTTAAGGATCATCCGTAACGGGCTTAGAACTACATCATGCGCATAGGCATACTTTCCGACACTCATTTACCTGAGACCATCCGGCACCTGGACCACCTGGGGCCGGAACCTGCCAGCTTCTTCTCCACGGTAGACCTGATTCTGCACAGCGGCGACCTGACATCGCCCATAATCCTGGACTGGCTGGAACAGTTCGCACCCGTGCTTTGCTCCACCGGGAACAATGACCCCATCCCCGACCGGCGCTCCCAGGAGGTGCAAGTAGTAGAAGCCGAGGGATGGCGCATAGGCATGGTCCACAGTTTGGGACCTCCCAGCAGGAGTGTGGATGAGCTTCAAAAGGCCTTCCATTCAACCGTGGACATCATGATTTCGGGCCACACCCACTATGAGGCGCTGGAGTATCGGGATGGCGTATTGCTACTGAACAGCGGCAGCATCACCTTCCCACATAACAAGAACCTGAGGCTCGGCACCGTTGGACTGCTGGAACTGACTTCCAAAGGAGTCCACGCCGAGCTCATTGCTCTTGGCAACACTCCGGGGAGGCCCAATCCTGGCAAGGGGATGGCGCTGGACATATACTAAGGTGAGTATCCCCGCATGACACGGAGAGAAAAGGGGCGTGGCGACTAGACATGCTTTGCTCTGACTCGCCATGAAGTGCGTCGCAGGCTCACGCCCCAAGCGAGTATACAGCCCTTCCCAGGTCTGGTACAATGAGGGCATGGGCGGCTCAAAGCGAAAGAACCCATTACGTCCTTCCTATGAGGAAGGGGAGTTACGGGACAAGGGCATCGAAAAGATGCAAGACCCTAGCTTTCAGCCCGACGACCTGAAGCGGCTCGTAGCCAAGACGGTGAAGAAGGCCCCAGGGGGGGCCTCAACCTAATGTAGTCGCTTGGGCCGCTGCCCAGGCTGCCTCTTGACTTAGCCCCCGACGGGGGAGGTTGTCAGTCATTTGGCTGACCTCCTTTCCGAGGCTCCGATGGAACCGTCCCCAAACGCTAAACATCGGAGCCTCGACTTATTCTGGGCGGGCTATATCGCTCCACCCAATCCCAGCAAATTAGACGCCAAGGAGCCTTGGACTCGCAGTTACTCCCCGGTATTGGTTCTTTGGAAGTGCTTCCCACAAGCCTTTCTTTGCCCCGGCCCTCAATGTTGATACCAGCGAATGTTTCGCCTTTTTGTGCTGTGGAGCACTCTCGACCTCGAAAATAAGGGGAACCATGACATCGGCATGAATAGCCCCACTGCTTCGACTCAAGATCGTTCCAGCAATTTGAAGAAGCGCCATACCGTCCCATTCGGGCTTTCGCAACGGCATGTCCTTAGACCTGTTGCCAGGTTTCCCTACGCCACTTGTAGCAGAAGAATCACGCAAATGGATTATTGCTAGGCCCTCAGCTTGCAACAGCCCATTAAGGCTTTGTATATAGCTCTTGATGCCTTCTAGCCGAATACTTATTCGCATTTGTTCGTGCATCAGACCCATGTATTCCGCTTGCTTCACGTCTGCACGTTCCCGAAGCACGTCGGCAAAAGACCCTTGTTGGAAGTGCCCATTGACCATTGCTATCGCCTCCTAACGATGATGGACATATGGTAACAGACAAATGGGAACCATGCAAGAAGCGGGTGCGGGAAAGGGAATGGGACGGCGGGCGGCTAGCTAGTTGAAGATATGGGAGCGTAAGCCCCATGCTTCCCGTCCCGTACTCCCTTGATTTGGTCCGCTAGGGTTGCGTACATGGCTTGAGCATCGTTTCTGTGGTTGTACCGATACACATAGGCATCTAGGTAGCTTTGTAGGTGCTTGGGGCTGACGGCATGATTCACGCCGTCTATGCCACGCTTAACGTTGCTCCATAGCCCTTCCACATTGTTGACGTGCGCCTTACCGTTCACATACTGCTTGGCAGCATGCTGGACGGTTTCATGGGCATACCCAAGGCTTGTAAGCCTATGGTAGCTTTGGAGTTCGTCCGTATAAACCACGGTGCCAGGTACAGCGGGGATATGCTCCTGTATAATGGGCAGCAAGGTCTTGGCTTTCACATCTGGGGCCACAGTGACTAAAGCCCTGCCCTTGCGCTCTACCAAGCCGACTACTACGGTCTTACCAGCGGCCCCACGGCCACGCTTCCCCGGCCTTCTACCGCCGATGTAGGTTTCGTCAACCTCTACTTCCCCAAACAGAGGCTCGCTGTCCTGTGCCAAGAGCTTGCGAATCTGGCTGAACATCCGCCAGGCCGTTTTGTAGGTAACGCCGAGTTCGCGCTCTAGTTGCTTAGCAGAGATGCCCGTGCGGGTAGAGGCCATAAGGTACATGGCATAGAACCATGATTTGAGCGGCGTAGAGGACTTCTCAAAGATGGTGCCAGCGAGAGGGTAAACATGGGTGCCACAGGAGTTACAGGAGTAAGCCTTACGGTTTGCCAACTTGTAGTGCTTGGTGTCCCCACACTTGCGGCAAACAATCCCGTCTGGGTATATCATGTCCTTGACGAAGGCTAGGCAAGTATCTTCGTCAGGGAAGAGTTCATTGAATCGGGCTATGGTAAACTTGTTCATGTGGCACCTCTTTGATGCCACAAGTCTAACACATATCTACCGTGCTGTCAAGGGATACTCACCTATACTAATACCAAGGATATCGTTGCTCCGCTCGCATGGTTCGACGAGCTCACCACGAGCGGAGCAATAATCCCGCTCATCCTGAGCTCCGATGGAATCGAACCTGTCGAAGGAAATGAGCGAGGCCAAACACAAGTAAGGAAAGGGAGAAATCATGACCACATCCAAGCGTTTGCGGATCGGACTCATTGGGGCCACCGGCAGGTGGGGGCCATCGGCCCATATCCCTGCCATTCAGCGGCTGCCGGAGACGGAGCTTTACGCCGTCTGTACCGCCCACGACGCTACGGCGCGGGCCGCAGCCGAGAAGTACAGCGTGGAGCTTGCGTACAGCAATGACAAGACCATGGACGCAAATCCCCAAGTGGAAGCAGTGGACGTGGTGGTGCGCGTGCCCACCCACTATGTCCTGACCAAGAATGCCCTGGAAGCCGGCAAGCACGTCTTCTGCGAGTGGCCTCTGGGCGCGAACCTGAAGGAGACCGAGGAGCTGGCTGCGCTGGCCCGCAAGATGAAGGTGCATACCATGGTGGGCCTGCAACGGCGCGCCTCGCCGGTGTATCTGCGCCTAGCGGAGCTGGTGAAGGAGGGATACGTCGGGCAGGTGCTGTCGGTCAACCTGGTGCAGATGGGCGGCGGTGTGCTGAATCGCACGTCGGACCGCACGTGGCAGCGGGACGCGACGCTGGGCGCCAACACCCTGACCATCGGCTTCGGACACTCCTTTGACGCTCTGTGCATGGTGGCAGGCGAGCTCACCGAAGTGTCGGCTGTTGTAAGCACCCAGGCGCCCCAGTGGTATGAGACCGATACCAAGAAGTACGTGGACGTGACCTCCCCTGACAACATCATGATCACCGGTAGGCTTGAAGGCGGCGCGGTGGTCAACGCCAACGTGGGCGTCCATCCGTATCATGGCAGCGGCTACAAGATGGAGATCTACGGCAAGGAGGGCACGCTAGCCCTGGTTGGCGGCGGGGGCGCCGGGGAGCAACTGCGCATCATGGGCGGTCGCAAGGACGACAAGGCCATGCAGGAACTGCCCGTGCCGGACCGTCTGAAGTGGGTGCCGCTGCAAGTGCAAAACGCCGGCACCGCTTATGACGTAGGCCAGATGTGGGTCAATTTCGCCAAGGCGATTCGCACCAACACCAAGATTGATCCGGACTTTGACCACGCCGTGCGCCGCCACAAGATGCTGGATGCCATCCAGAGGGCCTCGGACACAGGGCAGCGACAGCGGGTAGCGTAGGAGGCTGCTGAAAAAGGGGAGTCCAGAGGGGCGAAGCCCCTTTAGTGGGGGTCTGGGGGTATCCCCCAGATATACCTTCCGCCCCCTTCCTGGCCAGAACCTGTCCTTGAGCGTAGCGAAGGAAAGGGGGCCAGGTCCGATGGCGAAGCCATCGAGATGCCGACTACCGTCGAGCATTCTCGATTCATCGGAACTCTCGACGAAGTCGGAGGGGATGGTCGAATGAGTTTTTCATCACCCTGATAAGGGGAAGAAATTAGGAGGAACGTGGGATGGCAATGCCTCTTTCCGGCGTGCGCGTCTTGGACCTGACACAGGTGCTGGCAGGGCCTTTTGGCTCCCGCACTCTGGCAGACCTGGGTGCAGAGGTAATCAAGGTGGAGACCCCTGGAATTGGGGATAGCACCCGATACTCTCTGGCCTACACCCTCAACGGAGAGAGCTTTTACTTCCTGGGAATGAACCGCAACAAGAAGGGCATCACCCTGAACCTGAAATCGCCCAAGGGCCAGCACGTCTTCCACGAGCTAGCCCGCAAAAGCGACGTAGTGTTCAGCAACTTCCGCCCGGGCGTCCTGGCCAACCTGGGCGTGGACTACCCGACCCTGCGCAAGGTCAACCCGCGCATCATCTGCTGCGCCATCTCCGGCTTCGGCTCCACGGGGCCGGAGGCGGACCGCCCCGCCTTCGACCCCATCCTCCAGGGCATGGGAGGAGTGATGAGCATGACTGGTGAGCCTGGCGGCAGGCCTATGATGGTGGGGTTTACCATCGCCGACCTTGCGGGGGGCCACGTGGCCGTACAGGGCATCCTGGCAGCCCTGTACGCCAGAGAGCACACAGGAGAGGGCCAGGAGATAGACATCAGCCTGTTTGACGTGCAGCTCCAACTCCAGGGCCACATCGGCCAGTACTACCTGGCATCGGGAGAGGTGCTGGAACCCCTGGGGTCTTACCTGCACATCAATATCCCAGCAGGTAGCTTCAAGACACGCTCTGGGTACATCGTGATCAGTTGCAGCACTCAGAAGTTCTACGAAAACCTGGTGCCAGTGGTGTCGCAAATCGAGGGGTTCGGGTTCCTGGCGTCGGACACCAGGTTCACACTCAACGTGGATAGGGTGAAGCACAAGAAGGAGCTTATAGAGATCTTGGAGCGGGCGTTTCAGACCAAGACCACGGAGGAGTGGCTAGCCATCCTCAAGTCCGCCGATGTTCCCGCCGGGCCAATCCTGACCATAGACCAGGCCCTGAGCAACCCTCAAGCCCAGCTCCGGCACATGGTGGTGGAGGCTGAGCACCCGGTGGCCGGCAGGTACAAGATGGCAGGGAACCCAGTGAAGATGTCCCAGATTCATAAGGAGACCTTCCTGCCTGCGCCCATGCTGGGCCAGCACACGGAAGAGGTGCTAACCACCCTGCTGGGCTACTCCTCGGAACAGGTCAGTGCCTTGCGGCGTGAGGGTGTGGTGTAACAGGGCACAGCCTCTCCTGGCTCCGCCTGGCTCTGTTGACATCACCCGCTCGCCCTGAGCCTGTCGAAGGGAGCGAGCGGAGTAATAAACCCGCTCATCCTGAGCGTAGTTTACCCTGAGCGGGGCCGAAGGGAAGGGAATGAGCGGGCTAGGCCTTCAACACCCTGATAGGTTAGAACGATTCCTCCTCTGGATAGCCAGTGAAGCCCATGTTGCCCTGCTCCTCCTCGCTTGCCTCGGGCGCGGACGCCTGGGCCAGGACTTTAAGAGTCCGCTGGTAGGAGGCCGCCGGGTCCTTGCCCGCTGTGACTATCGAGACAATGATCTCGCGAGCGCCAAAGGAAAGAATATCTTGCAACCTCCTCCTGACTCGGACCCCGTTCCCAGACAGCACCACGTCGTCGAGCATCGGATTGCTCCAGGCTTTCGTCTGGGCCACCTCAGGGAACCCGGCAGCCACGAACATCTGGGTATAGAACGGGTTGGCTGGATACGTACCCAGTTGCTCCCTGGCAGCCGTTCGTACCTCGGCAATGTTTTCATTCACACACACCACGACGTGGGCGACTAGAGCGGGAGTTGGGCGACCCGCCTTATGCGCGCCAGCCTCAATGGCAGGGATAGCTACATCGCGCAGGTAGACGCCAGGGCACACCCAGGAGATAGCGCCATCGGCCTCAGCGCCACAAAGCTCAAAGGAGCCACGCTGCAGCGCAGATGCCATCACTGGGACATCAAGGGCCATTCCTGTGCGGGCGTGAGCCTTGTAATACTTGCCATCAAAGTCCACTTCGCCTTTCTGTATCAGCGCTTTCAGTATCTTCAGATACTCACGCAGATGGCCAAGGGGCGCATTCCATTCCACGCCGTAGGTCCTTTCCATTCCCGCCCTATGGCCGGGGCCTACACCCAGGCGAAACCGGCCGGGCGCCAGCTCCGCCAGGACTCGCACCTGCTGGGCCACGGCCACAGGGTGACGGGACCATGTTTGTGTAATAGAGGTGCCAAGGAGGATAGTCTTGGTCTGCGCCGCAGCAGCGGCAAAGAGGGTAAGGGCATCGCGCCCAGCAGCGCCTCCTCCGGTCAACCAGGCGGCGGGGATGCCCGCTTGCTCCGCCTGGCGTATCCGCTCCAGCACCTCGGCGGTGGTCTGTCCGGTGATGGCTACTCCAATAAGGTTTGTTCTGTCCACGACTCTGCTCCTCCTTGGAAGAAAGATGCTACGAAAACCAGTATGCCGTCCACCATTATAGTGCAGTCAGGCCTCCTGGCAATATGGTATTATTCGGCTAACCGATAGACCGACAGGGTGAGCCTGGTTATCACTCCGCTCGAAGAGGTTCGACCTCTGCCCTGCCCCTCTCTGCAACGGAGAGGGGTGACCAGCCGAAGGCTGGTCGGGGTGAGGTATGCCACGAGCGGAGTGACGAAGGCACTAGCAAGCTGCTGAAAAAGGGGCGTCCAGAGGGGCAAATCCCCTTTGGTGGGGGTCTGGGGGTATCCCCCAGATGTATCTTTTTCCCCCTTCCTGGTCAGGAAGGGGGTCAGGGGGATGGTCGAGGGTGTTTCCACCACCCTGCTAGGTTAGACATGCTGGAAGAAAAAGCGCGCCAAGTTATAGCGGAGGCCCTGTTCCAACGGGCCGCGGAGCTTTACGGCCACGAGCACGCCGTTGCTATACGCTCCTATCTGGAGCAGATGGCCGGGCACCTCTGGCTCCTCGCATCTCAGGCCCCACCCCGGGAGGTGGAGCCTGGATTCTTTATGTAAAGAGGCCACCCTATGCAACCGTGGGATCTGACCGTGGCGCAGGCGGCAAGAATGATACGCAGCGGCGAGCTTTCGCCGGTGGCGCTGATGGAGTCGCTGCTGGAACAGATCCGCCGTCTGGAGCCGTCGCTCAAGGCGTGGGTAACTCTTGATGCAGAGTTGGCGCTGGCAGCGGCCAGGAGTTCGGAAAGGGAGTTGAAAAGCCACGGCCCTCGTGGCGTGCTGCATGGTGTGCCCGTGGGAATCAAAGACATCTATTACACCAAGGGTATTCTGACCACCGCCTGCGCTCCCCAATACGCCAGCTTTGTCCCCACCTACGATGCAACCAGCGTGGCGCGGCTCAAGGCGGCCGGTGCCATCATCCTGGGCAAAGCAGTCACCACCCAGTTCGCCGCCACCGACCCCTCCCCCACCTTCAACCCGTGGAATCCAGCGCACACGCCCGGAGGCTCCAGCAGCGGCTCGGCGGTGGCGGTGGCCAGCCGCATGTGCCCGGCGGCTCTAGGGTCGCAGACCGTGGGTTCCACGCTCCGGCCCGCCGCCTACAATGGCATCGTGGGGCTCAAGCCCACCTACGGACGGGTAAGCAAGTACGGCGTCATCCCCCTGGCCTGGTCCCTGGACACAGTGGGCATTCTGGCGCGCAGCGTGGAGGACGCCGCCCTCCTGCTCCAGGTCATGGCAGGACACGACGACCAGGACCCAAGCTCCTCTACTCTGCCCGTAGACGACTACCTGGGCGCGGTGGCTAAACCAGTGACGCCGCCAAGGATCGGCCTGGTAAGGGAGTTCTTCTACGACCACGCCACGGAGGAGGTGCAATGCCACACCGACCTGGTGGTCAGCCACCTTCGCAGTGCAGGAGCCGCCGTCCGGGAGGTCGGACTTCCCAAGAGCTTCCATCTCCATGAAGCGGCGCGGGCAGTGGTGTTCTCCGTGGAGGCAGCGGCCTTCCACCAACAGATGTTCGCCGAAGGCCCAACCGCCTACGGCCCCCTGCTGCGTCGCCTCATCGAGGCCGGCAGCCTCATCGCGGGCGTGGATTATATTCAGGCACAACGGGTGCGGCGGCAGTTCCGCAACGAAATGGAGGCGCTGCTGGCGGAGGTAGACGTTCTGCTTACGCCGGCCACGCCATCGCCGGCGCCCAGGGACCGCGCCACCACAGGCGACCCGTTATTCCAGGGGGCGTGGACCTCCTGCGGCCTACCCTGCGTGGCCATACCTTCCGGGCTGAGCGGTGATGGCATGCCCCTGGGAGTCCAGCTTGCCAGCGCCCCCTTCGCCGAGGCAAGGCTTCTGGCGGCAGCGCAATGGTGCGAGGCGGCGCTGGGCGTAACGCTGATGCCTCCTGTGCTAGAATGAGCCAGACAAACCGCTAACAATAGTAGTGTAGTAGTAAGGAGGTCACAATATGCGTTGGTGCAGATTCAGTGTGGGCAACAAGGTTTCTTACGGGATAGTAGAAGGCAATGAAGTGGTACAGGTAGCAGGCAGCCCTTTTGGTAGGTATCGCCGTACAGGTGCGCGGCTGCCACTCAGCAGCGTCAAGCTGCTGATCCCTTGCGTGCCGCCAACCTTTTACGCCGCTGGCGTCAACTACATGGACCACGTCCGGGGCATGGCCGCTATATCGGGGCGATCGGCCTCACCCCCTCCAAAGGCGGACATAGGCTACCGGGCAAACAACGCCCTCATCGCCCACGGCGAGCCTATCGTCCTTCCCAGGGACGCGACCGAGCGAACTGAGTACGAGGGGGAGTTGGTAGTGGTCATTGGCAAGCAGGCCAAGCACCTGTCCGAGAAGGAGGCGCTAAGCTGCGTGCTGGGCTACAGCATCGGTAACGACTTCAGCGAGCGGACGTGGCAGTTCGGCGACCGTACCTTGTGGCGGGGCAAAAACACCGATACGTTCAAGCCCATGGGGCCTTGGATCGAGACGGATGTGGATCTGGACAAGATGCGCACCATCGTTCGGGTCAACCGCCGGGTGATGATCGACTTCGCCACCAACAACATGATTTTTGGCATTGCGCACTACCTGAGCGTAATGACCAAATACGTCACTCTCTACCCTGGCGACGTGGTGTGGATGGGTACCGACGGCGTTCCAAAGCCGGTCAAGCACGGCGACGTCGTTGAGGTAGAGATTACCGGCATCGGCGTGCTGCGCAACCCGGTGGTGCGGGAGGGCGCATAGAAGTTTCCTGAAAACGCTCACGCCGCCTCGTCCGCCTTCGGCGGAACAGCACACGCTCTGTATCCCCCCTCTTCCACCCGAGGAGCGTTGTCTCAAAAGTCAGAGGGTGCAGGGAACGCCAGTTCCTGCCGGGGGTCTGGGGGTGTCCCCCAGATTCACAATTCCCCCTTCCCTCTTAGGGAAGGGGGATCAAGGGGGTTAGGTAAAGGACTTTTGGAACAAAGCACACCCGAGGCAGCAGAGGGGGGATGGATAGGGGACCAAAGGGAACGTGCGCCCGTTAGGTGGCAAGGGGTATGCTCCTAGCGGCAGGTTATGACCCGCGACGGCTGACGCGGGCTGTATATGGGAAAGCCCGCTTATCTGTACATCACGAGGGAGGTTTCACTATGAGCCGGTTGCCCCTGGAAGGGATACGCGTCGTCGAGGTGGGACAAATCGTCGCTGGGCCTACTGCTGGGCTCATTCTTGCCGATATGGGGGCGGACGTCATCAAGGTGGAGCCCCCCGATGCAGGCACCCAGCGCCGTCCTGGAAACCTGCGCACTGGCTCCTTCTTCTTCTTCAACCGCAACAAGCGCAGCCTCGTCCTGGACATGGCCTCGCCCGGTGGGCATGAAGTGGCCCTGCGGCTGGTCCGCCGCGCCGATGTGCTGATCGAGAATATGGCTCCCGGCACGATGGAGCGGTTGCGTCTGGGCTACTCGCAGGTGCGACAGGAGAATCCCCGTCTGGTGTATTGCAGCCTCAAGGGGTATCTCAGTGGCCCGTACGAATCGCGCCCACTGATGGACGAGCCAGCCCAGATGGCGAGTGGCCTGGCGTACATGACTGGTCCCCCGGGGCGACCGCTGCGGGCCGGGGCCTCGGTGGTTGACATGGGCGCGGCCACCTACGCGGTGGTCGGGGTACTGGCGGCCCTGCTCCAGCGCCAATCCACCGGCCAGGGGGAGCACGTCACCGGTGGCCTCTTTGAGACCGCGCTATTCCTCGTCGGGCAGCATATGGCCCAGGCGCAGTTCAGCGGGGAGACTCCTGCTCCTATGGCCGCTGTAGAGCCAGACTCCAAGCGGCGAGGGTTTGCTATCTACGACCTGTTCACCTGCAAGGACGGCAGACAGGTCTTCGTCGCTGTCGTAAGCGACAACCAGTGGCGCCGCCTGTGCTCGGTCCTGGATATGGAAGACCTGGTGGACGATCCTCGGCTTCAGGATAACGCCGCCCGTGTTATTGAGCGCAATCGGTTGCTGCCTCGCATCGCCCAGGCCGCGGCCGCGCGGGAGAGCCAGGAGTTGGTGGATATCCTGGCGCGAGCGGATGTGACTGTCGCCCCCGTGCACACGCCGCTCAGTGCGCTGGAGGACCGACACGTGGCCTCTGAGCGCCACACCCTGCCGGCGCGCATTGGCCAGGTGGACGGCCGGCTACCAACCCTCCCCTACGAGAGCGACGCGTACCAGTTTTCCGTGCAGCGACACGCACCAGCCGAGCCAGGGCAGGACTCACGGGAGGTGCTGGTGGAGCTGGGCTACACAATCGAAGAGGCGGAGGAACTGGCCCGCAGGGGAATTGTTCGCGGCCCTGGGCTGCCAAGCCCACCCGCCGGGACTGATCGTACGCTTTCCACTCCCTGACGGCGTGCGGTACTTGACAACCAGCCTTTTCGGCCTATAATGAAGTTGTAAGTACAACTTTGGACATGTACAAACTCCGAAGAGGATGAATCTAAAGGATGTGCTGGCCCAGGTTCCCGGCCTCAACAGGCGGTTCGTATACTACCTGGAAGCCAAGGGCATAATACAGCCGGCCAAGATACGCAAGGAGCGTATATCCCGCCGGGACTACAGCCAGCAGGACATCCAAACAATCCAGGAGGTGTGGAGGTACTACCAAAGGGGCTACTCCCTACAGGTAGCTCACGACCTGGCGACCAGGGCAGAGCGCAGGACAGCTTACGTGGCGGTGCCTGCACCAATCCGGACTCAATCCCAGGTGCTGGAGCGGCTGAGGGAATACCCCCAGGTGACGGAGGCAAGCGTAGTCTACGGCGTGGAATCCCGCATCCTGCTGAAGACGGAAACACCGGACGAGACGGACCTGTTCCACACGCTGGTGCCCTTCCTGGCAGAGATAGGGATGACGGGGCTACCAGAGGTGCTGAGGGCCAAGGAAACATTCCAGAGGACCAACGACAAGAGAGGCAAGAAGTCGCAACCAATCATGCTGGCATACGTTCTAATGAAGGTGCCTGGTAAAGAGGTAGACTCCGTGATGGAGGAGTTGAAGTTGTGTCAGGAAGTGGTGGAGGCCAGCACCGTTTACGGCGAGTCGGACATAGTGGCCAAGGTGCAGGTGAAAGCCCAGCGAGAGTTGGACAGCCTGGTGATGGAACGGATACATGGCATCCCTGCCGTGGAGTCAACCCGCACCTTCATCGTGGTGGAGAGGTTGCACTGGGAACGATAAACACTTTTGCTGGAAGAAAAGTACACGAAACGGCGTGTACGTTTAGGATACCTAGGAAAGGGGGACGGTATGGGCAGGCTTAACAACATGTCACTGACAAGGGTCATAGAGCTGGCGCTGGAGGAGGAGTACACACAGGCGCTCACATATGCCGTGCGCTACGGGTCTGGCTGGGACGTAGCTCAGACAGCCTTTGCCCGCCTCCAGGCCTACAAGCAAGGTCTGGTCGAGATGGCGCAAGGCGCAGCCGAAGAAGAGTACAAGCTGGCCGCCTAGAGGGTGCTTAACAACTCCTTCGACCATCCCCCTGGCCCAGTTCCTTCGGCCTACTCAGGACAGGCCTGGCCAGGAAGGGGGAGAAAGATATATCTGGGGGATACCCCCAGACCCCCGCCCCTTCGGCTTCGCTCAGGGCAGGCTCCGGGGCTTCGCCCCTCTGGACTCCCCTTTTTCAACAGCCTGATAGTGGTCGCACTCTATGTCAGGCTGAATATCGGGTAGCGACCCGTAGGTCTAAGATGAAGCCCCACTCCTCGTGGCGAGGAGCGGGGCTTTTGTTATATGCTATATTAAGGTGGTGGCGCGCCGGGCCAGGAACCTTTAGACTCTCTGCGGAAATCATCTGCCTACACACTAGGCAAATATAGGAGACGCATCATGGATCTGGGGCTATCGGACAAGGTAGCTATGGTCACCGGAGGAAGCCGAGGGCTGGGACGCCACGCCGCGCTAGCCCTGGCCCGAGAGGGATGCAACGTGGCCATATGCGCCCGGGGGCAGGAAGCCCTGGACCGCACGGTGGCCGAGCTAGAGGCGCTGGGCATCAAGGTCCTGGGGGTTCAGGCAGATGTCACCAGCCAGGAGGACGCCCACCGCCTGTTTCGAGCGACGGTGGACGCCCTGGGGCCAGTGGACGTGATGGTCAACAACGTGGGCGGCTCCCGGGGCCCCGTTTTCGATTCCGCTGACGACGCCGCGTGGGAATACACCCTCCAGCTCAACCTGTTCTCGGCCATACGGCTCAGCCGTCTCGTCCTGCCGGCCATGAAAGAGAAGGGCTGGGGCCGAATCATCAACATCGCATCTATCTGGGGCAGGGAGCAGGGCGGCAACCTCACCTACATGGCCGCCAAGGCCGCGCTTATCGCCTTTTCCAAGCACCTGGCCATTGAGGTGGCAGGCACAGGGGTCACAGTCAACACCGTAGCGCCTGGCTCCATAGCCTTCCCCGGCGGAAACTGGCAGCGGTTCCAGGACACAAACCCGCCCGAGGTTGTACGGGATTTCGTGAAAAACAACCTGCCTATGGGAAGGTTCGGCTGGCCTGAGCCGGTGGGAGCACTGGTGGCATTCCTGGCATCGGCCCAAGCGGACCTGATGACGGGCACCTGTATAAACATAGACGGCGGCCAGTCCAAGAGCTTGATCTAAAGGACTGGCCACTGTAACCATCACCCCTGCACGGTTTCTAGCACCTCTTACGGCGCTTGACATTCCATCCGACTGGAAGGTTTATACTCCCACAAGCGGCAAAACATCTATGGGAGGTCCATCAATGAAAATCGGCGAGGTGTCCAAGGCCACAGGGCTAACCGCCAAGACCATTCGCTTCTACGAGGGAGAGAGGCTGCTCCCCGACCCTGGGCGTACCCCGTCTGGGTACCGGGTATACGGGCCCAACGATATCGCTCGCCTGGATTTCATCTGCAAGGCCAAGACCCTGGGCCTCTCTCTGGCAGAGATCAAAAGCGTCCTTGTGGTTCACGGACGAAGTGATCCTACGTGCCTCCACGTTCGCTCCCTTCTGGACGCGAAGCTGGCTCAGGTGGACAGTGTCCTGGCAGACCTCCAGGAGTTCCGCGCCGAGATAGTCCGCCTGAGCAAGGCATCGGAGAATGTGGTGGACTGCCGGCCTGCGGGTGGACGCATCTGCGGCATCATTGAAGGCAGCGAGATAGTTGGGCCCGGCAAGGCTTTGTCCTGGATGACGGCAAAGCCCGGGGTTCGGCCAAGAAAACAGGCAATCGTTCGAGGGAGGGCAGAGTGAGCACAGTTAAAGGATATGATCTTATCATCATCGGCGGTGGAGCAGCCGCCTTCGCCGCAGCGACCAAGGCGGCAGACCTGGGAAAAACAGCCCTGATGATCAACAGCGGCCTTCCGGTAGGGGGCACCTGTGTCAACGTGGGGTGCAT
>JAUSCR010000179.1 GCA_030651175.1 Dehalococcoidia bacterium | reverse complement strand
GTCAATAATCGCTGACACCTGAACCGCTCCTGTTCCCCGGTGCAAGCTATCAAATTGTAGGCCATCTTACACCCCTTCCCAAGCATCCGTCGCCAACCCTAATGCTTCCGCCGACTCTTTGTCAAGCCATACAAGTTGTAGTGTGCCGAAGTCTCCCCGAAAGCCAGAACCCTCCAGCACGTCCGCAGCTTCACCATGCACTCTACTAATAACGTGTTCACGTATTTTCATAGGTGCTAGCGCCCGCGCAGCTTGGGGTCCCACACGTCTCTAAGGGCGTCCCCAAAGAGATTGAACGCAAGAACCAGGACCATAATGGCTACTCCTGGGAAGATCATTAGCCACGGCGCTATCAACGCAAACTGTTGCGTGCTGCCGGACAGCATCCGCCCCCACGAGGCATGGGGTGGCGGCACCCCCAGTCCCAGGTAGCTCAGGGAGGCCTCAGCCAGGATTGCGCCCCCTAGACCAATCGAGGCCAAGATAAGGTAAGGTGCCATGGCATTGGGAAGTATGTGGCGCAGCATTATGCGGAGGTCTGAGGCCCCTATGACCCTTGCTGAGTCTACATACACGTTCTCTTTCAGCGATAGGACCACGCCACGGCTTACCCGGGCAGCCCGGGGGGCGCTCCCAGCAGCAATAGCAATGATGACCTTGTCTATGCCGGCACCTAGAACGGACACCAGGACCAATGCCAGCAGGATGGATGGGAAAGCAAGCAGAGCATCCACAAACCGCTGGATGATGTCGTCTACCTTCCCACCAAGGAAACCGCTAACGATCCCCAGCAGGTAGCCAGCGGTAGTGCCTACGGCGATGGCGCCAACCGCCACCATCAGGGATATTCGACTGCCATGAACTATTCGGGACCATTGATCACGCCCCAAATGGTCAGTGCCAAACCAGTATGTTGCGCTGGGGGCCTGCAGCCGATCATTGGCAGTGGCAAAGTTTGGATCGTGCCTGTCAATTGCGGGAGCGAACACTCCAGCAAATATGGTCACCAGGCAGACAGCCAGACCGATTGCCCCCAAGGGGTGCTGACGGATAAACCTGCGCGTGCCATCACTGAAACGCTGAAGACGCTGGCCTATGGGGACTGAAGTGCGAATCCCGCCCGCGACACCTCGTACTTCCATGACAGTCCCTCTCCGGTAGTTATTATTGATGCCAGTTAGCTATAGCTAATACGCGGGTCCAGCCACCCGTATAGCAGGTCAACCACCAAGTTGATGAGCATGAACATGCCTGCAAAGGCGACCACCAAGCCCTGTACAACTGGGAAGTCTTTGTTTTGAATGGCCTGTATGAAATATGACCCCATACCAGGAATGCCGAAGATGTACTCTAGGATCACCGTTCCAGCTATTAGCCCGGCAAACTGCAGGCCAGCCACAGTAACGACGGGGATAAGGGCATTCTTCAGAGCGTGGCGTGCGATCACGACCTGCTCTCGCAGGCCCTTGGCGCGGGCGGTGCGAATGTAGTCCTCCCGCATCACCTCCAGCATGGTGGAGCGGGTCATCCTGCCTATGCTAGCTAGCCCGCCGACCGTCAGGATTAGTATGGGCCACATGAGTTGCTTGAAGTTTGCAGCAGGGTCTTGCCAAATTGGATGGTAGCCCAATGGGGGCACCCAGTTGAACCATAGCGCCCCTCCCAGGATGATCAGGAGTGCCAGCCAGAAGGTTGGCGCCGCGTCAAAGAAGATGGCCCAGAACCGCAAAAACAGGTCAATGAAGCTGTTCTGTTTGACAGCGCATATGACACCAATTGGGATACCGATTAGAAGAGAGAAGAGCTTCGACGAGATGGCGATCTCGATCGTTAGCGGGATCCTCTGCGCAATCTGCCCTCCGACTGACAGGTCGCTGAACAACGACGCTCCAAAGTCTCCTCTAACGGTATCCCAAAGCCAGGCAAGGTACTGTATATAGATGGGACGATTGAGCCCCAATTTCTCCCGCAATATTTGAATAGAAGATTCTGACACTCTTCCGCCTTCGCTATCGCCCAGGATTAGCGTTGCAACATCTCCGGGCAGTATCCTCAACATCCCGAAAATGATGAGGGACAAAATCAGAAGCGTGGGTACCATCAGAAGCAGTCGCCTTGCCACGTATTTCTGCATTGCCTGATTCTCTCCCTTTCTGGAATCTTTGCCTGCTCATACACCGTGAGCTAGGTGCGTGCCATTAGGATATTAAAGCCTGGGCTTCTTAGCAGTCTCAGGGTGATGCATCTCGGAGGCACCCGGTAAATGCTTCTCAGCCGGCCCTCCGGATGCTTTCAGTGCCCTGGCACTACATTCGACACGCCGATTGATGTGACGATTGCCACCATCCCACCCTCATCCAGTGGCGCTTTCCACTCTCAACTGGAAACAACCACTACCTACCCACCACTCAACACCATGTGCAGCGGAGAGTTTTGGTACACGGCACTACCAGATGATGGCTACATTATTGACACTTCACTGCATTTGTCAACACCGTGTACTGGCTGGTCCTCTTGCATAGCGGTGCTATCTAACAAACCCTCGGCTTATCCCATAGTGGAGGCCCAGGATGGCAATGCCCGATATCGAGCTATTCATAGCCACCCCCGTCGAGCTCAGGGTGCAGGAGGAGGATTCCCCAGGGCAACCCGTGAGCCGCGTGACCTGCGAGAATTGCGGCGAATACATAGCTCAGGGCCATTCGCAGGGGGAAGTTGCCTACCGCTGCTCCTCAAGAACAAAGTACACGTCTGTGACTCTGAACTTGGAGTTGCGGAGGTACTGGGCCTGCACGTTCATTCCGATGCGCACCTCTGATGGCTCAGCCCCTATTAGGCGGGACATGAAGAGGGTGTCCACGCCCGCGAACTCCACTAGAATCAGCGTGTAAGGTGTCTCTCCCATGAACATCTCGCTGGCGTAGTAGCAAGTGGTGAACGTGTGGATAGCGCCCTGGTTTGGCAGGACGATCCATTGGGTGGGCTTTCCACAATACATGCAGTGGCCGCGCGGCGTGGCGTAGGTGTAGTTGCAGTTGGTGCACTTGCTTCCTTTTAGCTCGCCTTTGGACAGGCCCTCAAAGAACGGCGAGTCCTGGGCATAACTATGGATATAGTCTATTTCGTAATGGTCTTTGATAATGATGGGGTCCAGGTTGAACAGAATTGTCCCCGTTTCCGTCTCGGGTAGCTTCACGCGATTGCGAGGTCTCATAGTCATATCGTTTTCTCCAGCGGGTCTTTGCCTATTGGGGTTACGGGCGCTCCAAAATGCTCACGGTTATGTATGTGCCTGTGCCCGCGTGGCTGTGGATAAGGCCGCGGCGGGCGTTAGGGATCTGAAGAAAGGGGTCTCGCATGTGCTTTTCAATGGTGCCCTGAAGCTGCCAGAAGGCAAACACAGCCTGCATCAGACCCGTTGCACCCACGGGATGCCCGCAAGCCAGCAGCCCGCCTGAAGGGTTCACCGGCAGCACCCCGCCCAGCTCCGAGGCGCCGGACTCAATGAACCGGCCCCCTTCGCCGTACTTGCAAAGGCCCAGGTCCTCGTAGGTCTGAAGCTCCGACGATGTATAGGCGTCGTGTAGCTCTACGAAGTCCAGGTCTTCGGACGGGTTCTGGACTCCGGCCATCTTATACGCCAGCGTGGCTGCCATGCGGCCCGCCCGGAAGGAGTGCACCCCCGGATACTTCAGTTGGGCGTAGTCGCTCTCCGATTCGTGAGGGAGAAGAGGCACCTTTGCGTGTGGCCTGTCGGCCATGCGCATGGCGTCGGTGCCAGCGCCCACGCCGGTGATGCGTACCGGCCTGCTGGTGAGCCTGGCCGCCGCCTCCTCTGAGGCCAGAATGCACACGGCGGCGCCGTCGGACATGGTGCAGATGTCCAGCATGGTCAGAGGGGTAGCCACCATGGCGGAGGAGCGCACGTCCTCTACGGTGAGTTTCATGGGGCTCTGGGCGTACGGATTGTGAAGGGCGTTGCCGTGGTTCTTGATGGATATTTTGGCGAGTTGCTCCACAGTCGTCCCGAACTCGTGCATGTGGCGCTGCACCATCATGGCGTAGTAGCCGGTGTAGAAGCCGCCCAGGGGGTAGTCGAAGTTGACGTCCGAGGCCAGGGCGATGAACTCGTTGCCTTTCCAAGTATTGACGCGGGACATTGTCTCCCAGCCGAAAGCCACGCATACGTCCATCCGGCCCGAGGCCACCGACTCCCAAGCGCTCTGGAAGCAAAGCCCTCCCGTAGCGCCGCCACCCTCTACCCTCCGGCTGGGCTTGGGATTGAGGCCCAAGTAGTCCTGGACCATAGCGCCCGCCATCAACTGCCGGGTGAAGTGGTCGGAGAAGTAAGAGGCCACGGAGCCATCAATCATCTCCAATGTAAGCTCCGGGACGTCGGACATGGCGTAGTCGAATGCCTCTTTGACAAGCAGGCGGAAGTCTTTGTCCGGGTAGGCCTTCTTGAACTTAGTGATGCCGCCGGACACCATGTATACGGGACGCATACTGACCTCCCAGGGTTGATTGCTAGGGGAGCTGGCTACTTAGCAAGATTTCTTGTCAACGGCGACCTCTTCGCCGGGCCGCCGGGCCAAAGGCCAGGACGACTCGCTTCTGGCCTTCGTGCTCACTGTCTTGAAACACGGCCTGGAGGCTTGTTCCGATCTTGACCTCTTGGGGCTTGGTGGCATCCATGTCCGCCAGGCGTGCGGCGATGCGCGGCCCTTCGGCCAGTGCGACGACACCCGTCAGGTATGGCTTGTCCCGCCCATAGCCCTCCTGGGCCATTGCCGTAGGCACTATGCTTATGGAAGTGAACCCGGCCAGGGTGCCCCGTCCGCTCAGTTCCTCCAGTGTCATTTGCGTCCCCTGGCATCTGGGACATAGGCCCCTGGGAGGGACGGACAGTGCGCCGCATTTCTGGCAGCGGGACCCTACCAGCTTGCGCTGGTCAAGAAACCGCTGGAAGGCCCCGACTGTGAACTCATCGCTGGTGGTCATGGCTATGCCTGCCTCAGAATGGTCACCACGCAGGTGCCTCCGGTGCCGCCAAGGTTTTGCGCAAGCCCGTACTTGAGCTGTCGTCCAGTCACCTGGCGCGGGCCGGCATCGCCGCGCAGCTGCTTCCACACCTCCACAATCTGCGCTGCTCCCGTGGCGCCCACGGGGTGACCCTTGGCCTTTAGCCCGCCCGAGGTGTTGATTGGTTTGGGGCCATCGCGGGCGGTCACGCCCTCGGCGGCAGCCAGCGCTCCCTCTCCTGGCTTGAAGAAGCCCAGGTCCTCGGTGGCCACCACCTCGGCGATGGTGAAGCAATCGTGGACCTCCGCCAGGTCAATCTCTTCGGGGGTGACTTCCGCCATCTCGTATGCCTGACGGGATGCCACGCGAACCGCCGGTATGGACGTCAGGTCTTCCCAGGAGGCCAGGGTGCCGCCGCTGGCCTGGGCAGTAGCCGCCACGTGGATTGGGCGGTCGGTGAAGCTCTTCGCCACGTCCTCTGATGCCAGCAGCAGGCAGCTTGCCCCATCGGTGATGGGAGAGCAGTCGAATAGCCTCAGGGGCCACGCCACCATCGGGTTGCTGCGCGGGTCGTGCAGGAAGTCCATCTCGTCTTTCCAGTCTGGAATGGCCTCGCCGCGCTCCCGCAGGCGCGATAACCTGGCATCCATAATAGTCCGGATGGTGGTGTTGAACTGGGCCTTGGGATTCAGCGCGCCATTCTGGTGGTTCTTGATTGCCACATGCATCAGGTGTTCGGGCGTAGCGCCGTACCTGTCCAGGTACGCGGAGGCGACGATGCCAAAGGCTCCGGGGAATGTGAATGCCGCCTGCCGGACCTCGAATGTGCCGTCCGCCGCCATTGCCAGGGTATCTGTGACCCGCTCTGTGGCCAGGCTGCTCATCTTCTCCACGCCGCCTACCAGCACCACGTCGCACGCGCCTGAGGCGATAGCCAGGACTCCCTGCCGGAAGGCGGCCCCGCTGCTGGCGCAGGCGTCCTCTATCCGTACCGACGGCTTTGGCAGAAGGCCAGTCCACTCGGCCATGATGGGTCCCAGGTGGGCCTGCTGCTCGAACAGGTCGCTGGAGAAGTTGCCCAGGTAGAGCGCCTCTATGTCTTCAGCCGTCATCCCCTTGTCCACGGAGCCGAGCGCCTCGCTGAATGCTTCCAGGAAAAGGTCGCGGCTGGTCTTGTTCGCAAAGGCGCCGAACTTTGATGTGCCTGCGCCTACTATTGCAACGTTACGCGCCAGCTTTCGTATCTTTGACCTCATGGTGTCTTTCCTCTTTGCAGTATTGACTGAGCCTTTCGACCATCCCCTCCGACTTTGTCCCGACAGGTCGGGATGAGCGGAGCTCCGACTTTGTCGAGTGCCGACTGCGTCGAGCATCTCCGACGGCGTCGAGAGCCACGATATATCGGGCCTCGACTACGTCGGGAAGTCCTCGATGTAATCGGGACATCATCGGACCTGGCCCCCTTCCTGGCCTTGTTCCAAAATTCCTTGACCTCACCCCCTGTGTCCCCCTCTCCGCATCGGAGAGGGGGAGTTTTGAATCTGGGGGATACCCCCAGACCCCCAGCGGGAACCAAGGTTCCCTGCGCCCTCCTGACTTTTGAGGCAACGCCTCGCTACGCTCAAGGACAAGCCTTGCCAGGAAGGGGGTAGTAGGGGCGCAAGGTCCCGACTCCGTACGGGACTTCCGTCGGAGCCTTGCGCCCCTACAGGGGATACACCCATCCGCCTGCGGCGGACCACCAGAGGGGCTCCGCCCCTCTGGACTCCCATTTTTCAGCAACCCGCTAGAGCCGTGACACCAACGGTGCAGGCCCTTTGTATCGCACCAAGAATCCCGGCATGTCGGGACTACCGGCCGCGCCCGCTATTCCACCCGTTTGCGCCGGTTGGACAAATAGTCCACCAGGACAAATTTCCCAAGCTTATCCGGCGTGGTGTAGAAGGCCCGCCCCTTGTTGATACGTGTCATCTTGTCCACGAAGTCCAAGAGGTAGCTGCTGCTCTCCAGCATGAATGTGTTGATGACAATCCCCTCCTGGGTGCAACGCTTCACCTCTTTCAGCGTCTCTTGCAGCGTCCGAAAGCTGGGCGGATAGGCAAAGTAGGCCCGGTCGCCCTCAATGTGCGCCGTTGGCTCGCCATCTGTGATGACTATGATCTGGCGGGTGCCAACCTTCTCCTTGGAGAGAAGCTTTCGGGATAGCATGAAGGCGTGGTGCATGTTTGTGCCGGATACCCATGCGTTCCAGTTCACCTCCGGCAGGTCTTCCCCCTTCAGCTCTATGGCGTAGTCGGAGAAGCCTATGAAATAAAGCTTGTCCCTGGGGAACTGACTGTGGATCAGGGTGTACAGGGCTATCGCTACCTTCTTGGCCGCAAGAAAGCTGCCAAACATGCCCATGGAGCGGCTCTGGTCCAGCAGCAGGCAGGTAGATGCCTGGCTCACCTCCTCCAGGCGATGAATCTCAAAGTCCTCCGGCGCAAGCTTTATTGGTATCTGGGCGCCGCCACGGGTAACGGCGTTGGTCAGAGAGCGGCGCAGGTCAACGTCGAATGGGTCTCCGAACTCGTACAGTTTGGTCTCCCCTGTGTCCTCTCCCGCATTCCCTCGGATGTGAATCTCGTGCTGCCCCAGGCGGTCCCGCTTCAGTTGGTCGAACACCTCTCGCAGGGCCTTCTGCCCAATCTTGCGTATGCCCTTGGGTGTTAGCTCCAGCTTGGACCCCTTCTTCTTTATGTAACCCGCCTCCTCCAACATCTCCGTGACGCGCTTCAGCGCCTCCGCGGCACGCTTCGCCTCCTCGCCCAGCAGTTCCCCCACCTTGTCAGTATCCAGGTTATCAATGTTGCCAGTCTGAGCAACGTCCTGCACCTGCCGCTCCAGCTCATCCAGCCCCTGAAGCTGACCCATCAGCTCCATGGCCTGCTCCATGCTCAGCGACTCCTCTCCCCTGAAAGGGTACTGGCCGCGCATGTCGTCCATGGGCATGAGCTGCTCCAAGGCCATAGCCAGCTCGCTTAGCTCGTCCATTGTCTCCGGGTCCAGTAGTGAACCCATCATCTCTTCCAGCTCCCGGCGCATCTCAGGCGACATGCTTTCCATCAGGGACTGCATCTGGGCAATCTGGCGGGCAAGCTGTTCCATCAGCTCTTCCAGGTTCTGAGGCGGGTTATCCCCAAACATAGAACCATACTTGTCAATGAACTGCTGGAAATTGGGCTGCCTGCCCATCATCTGCTCATGGAGCATCTCGTTGAGGTCCTTCAGCATCTGCCGAAGGCCGGCCATGTCCCCGGGCGTCATGCCCTGCATTTGCTGCTTCATATTCTGGAACGTGTTTTGGAGCATCTGCTGCTTCAGCATGTCAAGGAGTTCCTGGAACTGGCGCTGCGCCTCAGTGTCCATGAACTCGTACTCACTCAGCTCCTTGATGGCGCCCCCGGGGCTCTCGGGCAGATTGTCCAGGCGCTCCTTGCTCTTGTTGGCCCGCTGCTCCAGCATCTCCATCAGCTTCTGCATCTGGGCCCGGTCAGCCTCGGGGCTTTGGGCTACCTTCTCCTTGGCCTCCCCAAGGCGCCGCTCAATGCCTTCTTTCTCCGTTTTCACGACCTGTTGCAGGCGCTCTTTTATGTCGTCAAACATAGAGTCCAGGTTGTACCGCTGGAGGTTCTCCTGTCGCCGATTTCGCACCCTCTCCATAAGCTTGCGAAGGCCCTCCAGGTTATCCCCCTCACGGCCGCGTACACCCCGCTGCAATAGGTTGCGTATGGCCCGTCCCACATCTCCGTGGGCCATAATGTCCTCCGACAGCTCCTCCATTAGGGTCTCGTCGTCCAGCTCAAAGACCTGCTGGGTACCATCCCAACGACCGTAGCGATAAAGATAGGGCATAATGCCTCTCCAGTTCAGGTGCCGCTACTGCCAGTGCTGCTATCATACCCCATCCCTGAACAAGGGTGTCAATTGTTGCCGGCTCTGTTTGCTTTGGTGGGGTGGGGAGCATGTGAACAGCGGATACCCTGTCGCCGCTCATCCTGAGCCGAGTTTACCCTGAGCCGAAGCCCTTGAGCGAAGCGAAGGGGAAGCCGAAGGGAAGGACATGAGCGGCGACAGGCATAAGGCGATAATGTTGTTACTCCGCTCGCTTGGTTCGACCTTTCTCCCTGCCCCTCTCCGCAACGGAGAGGGGTGACCAGCCTTTGGCTGGTCGGGGTGAGGTATGCCACGAGCGGAGCAACGGCCCCAACTGATATCTGTTGTTTGCCAAGGTATGGGATGGTTGTTATAATTGCTACATCTTTCCCCCGGGAGGCTGCCGTTGAAACCTTTCTCTTACGTAGCACCCAAGAGCCTTCAGGAGGCATTCCAGGTCCTGGCCAAGGCCAACGGCGCGGGGCAGGTACGTGCCCTGGTGGGCGGTACCGACCTCTTAGACCAGGTAAGGCAGAACCGCCGGACTCCATCGGTAGTCATGGATGTCAAACGCATACCTGAGATGATGCGCCTGGAGTGGGTTCCCGGCGAAGGGCTGCACATAGGGGCCGCAGTTCCATGCACTGACACTGCCCTCTTCCCCTCTGTGATGGAGCTCTACCCCTCCATCCGGGAGACATGCCAGTTGGTGGGATCCGTACAAATCCAGAACCGGGCCAGCATTGGGGGCAATGTCTGCAACTCGGCTCCTTCGGCAGATACCGTGCCGCCACTTATCACCTACTCTGCCAGGGCGGTGATTGTAGGCCCCAGGGGCCGCCGAGAGGTCCCTCTGGAGAGCTTCTTCACCGGCCCCGGGCAAAACGTCCTGGCGCCCGACGAGGTCCTGCTGGAGACCATAGTTCCGCCACCACCGCCCAACAGCAGCGGCCACTATCTCAGGTTTATCCCACGGAATGAAATGGACATAGCCGTAGTAGGCGTAGCCAGCATGATTGTTTTGGCTCCCAGGTCCCGCCGTTGCACCCAGGCCCGCATAGTGCTGGCGTCGGTGGCGCCCACCCCTGTCCGGGCCCGCGCCGCAGAGGCCGTGCTGGAGGGCAAAACAATTACAGCCGCTCTTATTCAACAGGCTGGCGAGCAGGCTGTGGAGGCTGCCAAGCCCATAACAGATATCCGCGGCACCATAGAGTACCGCAGAGAGTTGGTCAAGGTGCTCACTCGCAGGACACTGGGACTGTGCATGGACTCCCTGGGACGCAAGGTGTAGGCCGACTGCTGAAAAAGGGGAGTCCAGAGTCCCGACTTGTCGGGACTCTGGTGGAGGTCTGGGGGTATCCCCCAGATATATGTTTCATCACCCTGCTAACAACTGAGTTATACAACTGGAGGTAGAAGTGCCAAAGATTGCTGTCGCATTTACAATCAACGGCGAGCCCAAGGAGATCCTGGTACAGCCCTGGCAGACGCTGCTGGATGCCATGAGAGATGAGCTGATGCTCACTGGCACCAAGGAAGGGTGTGGCAACGGCAACTGCGGTGCATGTACAGTCATCCTCAACGGCCGGGCCATAAACTCATGCTGCATGTTGGCAGTGGAGGCCGAAGGCCAGGAGATAATCACCGTAGAGGGCCTGGCTACCAACGGCAAGCTGGACCCCCTTCAGCAGGCGTTCATCACATATGGCGCCCTTCAGTGCGGATTCTGCACCCCTGGATTCCTGATGTCCGCGCGAGCGTTCTTGAACGTCAACCCCCATCCAACAGAGCATGAGATCCGGCTGGCCATCGCCGGAAACCTTTGCCGCTGCACCGGTTACGACAAGATTGTCCGGGCCATTCAGGCCGTAGCTCAGGGAGCGGCATAGCATGCCAACCACCGCCGATAAGCCTGGCGCCAAGTACATTGGCAAGTCCATAGACAAGGTGGACGCCCTGGAGAGGGTGACAGGAAAGGCCACCTTTGGGGCAGACATCCATCTGCCGGGAATGCTCCACGGCAAGGTGCTGCGCAGCCCACACCCCCACGCCTGGATCAAACGCATAGACGCCCGCAAAGCTCTGGCCTTGGACGGTGTGAAAGCGGTGGTGACCGCAGCCGATTTCCCCCCGATAGATACCGCCGCCGGCACCATAGGCGGCGAGTTGCTGGTGGACATCGTGGACCTGCGCAAAATGACACTGGCCCACGACAAGGCACTCTACGACGGACATTCCATAGCCGCGGTAGCCGCCACCACTCCCGAAATAGCTGAGCGTGCCCTGGAGCTCATAGAGGTGGAATACGAGGTCCTGCCGCCGGTGGAGGACTCTCTGGACGCCATGAAACCCAATGCGCCATTGCTCCACGAGGCTCTGTACACCAAGACCTTGGGCGAGAAGCCATCCAAACCAAGCAACGTAGCAGCCTACATCGAGTCCAGCCGCGGCGACGTGGAGCGTGGATTCGCCGAGGCAGACCTGGTCCACGAGACCACCTACTCCACTGTGATGGTGCACCAGGGTTACATAGAACCTACCACTGCCACGGCCTGGGTCCAGGCCGATGGGAAAGTAACGGTGTGGTCCTCCACTCAGGGCATCTTTGGTATCCGCAGGTCGGTGTCGTCGCTGTTGGACATACCACTGCACAGGGTGAACGTCATTCCAATGGAGGTAGGCGGGGCGTTTGGCGGAAAGATATACGCCATTCTGGAGCCACTGGCAGTGCTGCTTTCCAGAAAGGCAGGCCGCCCGGTCAAAATAGTCATGTCTCGCGCCGAGGTATTCCGCGCTACAGGGCCAGGGTCCCCCATGCACGCCGTGATCAAGACGGGGACCAAGAAGAACGGCGCCCTGACTGCCTGCTACGCCAAAATCATAATGGATGCCGGCGCATTCCCCGGCGCACCAGTGGGTGGAGCAGCGGCGGTAAGCTTCGGCCCCTACAAGGTAGATAATCTCAAGATTGAAGGCTATGACGTTGTAACCAATAAGCCACGAGTGCAGGCGTACCGCGCCCCCGGTGGCACCCCCATCGCCTTCGCCATCGAGACCCACATGGATGAGGTGGCGGAGAAGCTGGGCATAGACCCACTGAAGTTCCGGGTTACTAACGCGCCCGATGAAGGGGACAAAGCGACCAACGACCAGCCCTACAACCGCATCGGGATGAAGGAGATACTAAGGCGCATCTCCCGCCATTCCTCCTGGACCACGCCCCTGGAGCCTGGCCCTCACCGGGGACGTGGCCTTGCCTGCGGCTACTGGCAAGGAGCCACCCTCACCTCCAGCGCCACCCTCATGGTAAACTCCGACGGCACCATGACATTGAACAGCGGCCAAGTGGACCTGACAGGCACCCGTACCACCACCCGGCAGATCGTCGCCGAAGAGATGCAGGTGCCCATAGAGGACGTAGACGTTCGCGTTGGCGACACTGACTCCTCGCCATACACAGACCTGAGCGCGGGCAGCAGGACCGCTTACAGCTTTGGGGCGGCAGTCAACGCAGCGTGCAAACACGCCCTTTCCCAGCTAAAAGGCCACGCCGCCGCCCAGTTCAAGGTGGACTCCAAAGAGGTGCAGTACGCCAACGGCAAGTTCTGGGTCAGGGAGAACCCGGAGCAGAACGTGAACCTGCGTACCCTGGCCGCCAACTCCCTCCGCCGGGCCAGCGGCCCCGTTTGCGGCTACGGCACGGTCACCCGATTGCAGGCAGCCCACCAGTTCGCCGCCCACGTCGCAGACGTAGAGGTGGACCCGGATACAGGAAAGGTCACCGTCCTTCGCTATACCGCCTTCCAGGATGTGGGAAAGGCCATCAACCCTGTCCAGGTCGAGGGCCAGATGCAAGGAGGCGTATCGCAGGGCGCGGGATGGGCTCTTACGGAGTATTACCACTACGACAAAGGCACCCTGCGCAACCCCACTTTCCTGGACTACCGAATGCCAACGGCCCTGGACCTGCCCATGATTGACTGCGAGATCATCGAGGTCCCCGCCTCCGACGGCCCTTACGGTGTACGAGGCGTGGGGGAGGTGCCCATAGTGCCTCCAGGTGGTGCGCTTGCCAACGCCATCTACCGCGCCACGGGCGCCAGGCTGTACAACCTGCCCATGACCCCGGAGGCAATCTTCTCCGCCATGCAAAAGGGGCAGAAGCGAAAGAAGGGCTAGCGTGATGTCCCCGAAGCTCGCCGCCAAAGTCATTGCGAGGCCCGACGTCGGAGGGACGGGGCAATCTGGCGGCGGGGCCTACCCCTCCAGATTGCTTCGTCGTCCCGACACGTCGGGACTCCTCGCAATGACAATTCGGTAGCTTATTTCGGAGATGGGACACTAGCCTACTCTATGCTGTCTATGTAACGGCGCTGGCCCCTTGCCGGGTCAGCGCCGTTCCCTTTGGGCCTCAATATCTTGGGGGTCACTAGGCGCAGACTTTCTGGTAGTCTTCCTTGACCCACACTCCGAGCACGCTTCCTGTGCGTGTATAATCATGCTAAGGAGAAGACCGCTGGTATCCTTTTCCCTGATGGGAGGTGTCCATGCCGGCCAGCAATGCCCCCGACAAGATTGACCTCTACAAGCTGCACAAGCAGGAGTACGTCACCCCCAAGACGCCGCAAGTTGTCACCGTGGGAAAGGCCCAATACCTGACAATGGAAGGAAAGGGAGCGCCGGGCTCCCCGGCCTTTGCTCAAGCGATTGAGGCCCTGTACGGTCTGGCCTACACGTTGAAATTCGCCAGCAAAACTGCCGGCCAGGACTACAAGGTGAGCGGGCTGGAGGGCCTGTGGTGGTTCCCCGAAGGGCACACCACCCCCACCTCCGCACCGCCAGGGACATGGCGTTGGAATCTTATCATCCGTGTCCCGGACTTTGTAAGCCAAGATCAACTGGCCCAGGCCAAGGCATCCTTGGCAGCAAAAAACAAGGGTGGAGACCTGCTGCCACAAGTACGCCTGGAAACTATCGAGGAGGGGCCGTGCGTCCAGATGCTTCACGTTGGCCCTTACGACCAAGAGGCTGAGAATGTTGAGCGAATGCGCCAGTTCGCTAGCGCCCAGAGGCTGGCCTTCCATGGGGCTCACCACGAAATCTACCTCTCCGATCCTCGCAGGGTGCCGCCAGAGCGGTTGCGCACTATCCTGCGCATGCCTGTGCGCACAGCATAGCTTCTAGATTAGGAGGGCGTCATGGCCATAACGCTGGACTGGTTGGGCGTAGCCACCTTTCGGTTGATGGTGGACGACCTGGTGATATTTCTGGACGCCTACATGGACCGCGTCCCGGCGGCGCCCCCGGTTGGCCTTACTACCAGCCAGGTTGAACGCGCCGACTACCTTCTGGTCGGCCACTCCCATTACGACCACCTCTGGGGAGCCGAGCGCATCGCCCGCAACACCGGCGCTGTAGTTATCGGTTCCCATGAGACCGTGCGCCTCATGGAGAATGAAGAGGTCGCAGTAAAGCAACTGGTGGCGGTGGCTGGAGGAGAGCGCATCCGTCTCTCGGAGGGCGTGGTGGTGCGCGTGTTCCCCAGCCAGCACTCGTGCATCTGGGCCCAAGGGCCTACAGCACCAGACGAGGCCTGCTTCGGCGACCTGGGCCTCTTCCTGGATGAGAGGCAGGCCAATCTATCGCGAAGAGCAGCGGCCCGCTCCTCGGCCAACAACCCTGCGATGGCGGCGGTGGCCGAACACCTGCGCCAGTCCAACCAGCGCCCCAGGGGTGAAGGCGGCGCTTTTGCCTACCTCATCGAAACCCCCTACGGCTCCATCCTCTGGAAGGACACATCCGGCCACTGGACGGGCATCCTGCGCGACCTCCGGCCCGACGTGGCGCTCCTGGCAGCCGCAGGCCGGGGCAACATTGACGGCGAGCCGATTCAGGGCACGCTGGCCCAGTTCGTGGCGCGGGAAGCAGATTTATTGAGGCCCCGGCGCATCATCCCATGCCACCACGACAACTGGATGCCGCCCACGACGAGGCAAACAGACCTGTCGCCCGTGCGGGAGGAGCTTGCCCGGCGAGCGCCCCACGTGGAGCTGCTGGAGATGGGCTATATGGAGAGCTACCCCATTCTGCCGCTTCGTTGACACACCTTACCTACCGTGCTACGCTAGCTTTACGAGAGCTAAATAGACACCGGGAGCTTGGGTAAGCCAGGCTGAGAGGCCCCGACGCCTCGGGGCGACCGACAAGACCTGACCTGGGTAATGCCAGCGCAGGGAGAGGTCAGTCTGTGATATGCCGCCTGGGGAAACCCGAGGCGGCGTGTTTATCAGGAGGGTAACTATGGCAACCAGCATCGTCGGTTATGTGGATATGCTGAATGATCTAGTTAAATCTCAACGTTCTGACATTGAGATCCTTGATCTGTCCCCGGATGCGGGGCTTAATGACGTTTATACTCTTGCGCTCCAGGCTCCCGAAGGCACTGCGAACCTGGCAATCACCTGGGAGGCCATGATATCAGCCTACAACAATATTCCATACAGGAATGCGCAGTTTAAGGATGCTCTTACCAAAGCTGTGAGGGATTTCACGTCGCCGTCGGGTGCTGGCAGACACAGTTACGTCATCTCAACCCGTGGCTTGCGTGTTGAGGCGACACCAAGCGATCCACAGACTCTCAGGGCTCTGGCAGGTCTGGAGGAGGCGGTGAAGATAGGCGAGGAGTTCGTGAACAAGCTGAAGAAAGGCGCTGCCTAGTTGCTGTATCTCAGTTTTAGGCCGCCTGCCCTAGACTATTTCGGCTCTTTACCTCTGTGGCAGAGAGAGCGTCTAGGCGAAGCGATTGTCAGTTTATTAACCAACCCCAGACCCTTTGGAGCACGGCTAATAGGCCCTCCGGAAGGTTATCAGTTAAACATCGCTGATAGAAACTTGATGTATCACATCCACAAGAACGATCAAGGCGATGATCTGCTTGTCATCCTGTTTCACGTCTAGCTCCATTCTATGGACTATGGAGACCGAGAAATGAGTGACAACCTGGTCATCGCAGGCAAAAGCTTCAAATCGCGCCTGATTATCGGCACCGGCAGGCACCGCTCCATGGAGGAGATGGTAGCCTCTATCGAGGCCTCCGGCACCGAGATCATCACAGTCGCTATCCGCCGTTTGGACCTGGACGACCCCAACAAGAAGACCATCCTGGACTACCTGGACTGGTCCAAGTACACCATCCTGCCCAACACAGCCGGCTCTAGGACGCCGGAGGAAGCCTTGACCACCGCTCGCCTGGCGAGGGCTATGGGCCTATCCGACTGGATCAAGCTGGAGGTGATCCCCGACCCCAAGTACCTGTTCCCAGACCCTGTCGGCACCCTCAAAGCCGCGGAGGCCCTGATCAGGGAGGGATTCACCGTTCTCCCATACATCCATGCCGACCCTGTCCTGGCGCGGCAACTGGAAGAGCTGGGATGCGCAACGGTCATGCCCCTGGGCTCGGCCATTGGCTCCGGCCAGGGCATCCACACGCGGGAGGAGATCAGGATTATCATCGAGCAGGCCCACGTGCCTGTTGTGGTGGACGCCGGCCTGGGCGTGCCATCGGACGCCTCCGTAGCAATGGAGATGGGAGCGGACGCCGTGCTGGTGAACACCGCCATAGCCCAGGCCAAAGACCCGGCAGGCATGGCCCGCGCCTTCCGCCTGGGCGTGGAGGCTGGACGCCTGGCGTACCAGGCAGGCCGCATTCCAGCCAAACCATACGCCGTAGCCAGCAGCCCCGTGGAGGGCGTTGTCCGCGCATGAGCATGCCAGGCCCATCCTTACTCCCATCCCCTACCCTGTGCCTGGTGACGGACCGCAGGTTTAGCCAGGGAACGTCTCTGCCCATCCAGGTGGAAGCAGCGTTGGCAGGCGGCGTAAACGTGGTACAGCTTCGGGAGAAGGACCTGGCTGCCGGCGAGCTGCTGGCCCTGGCCGAAGCTATACGTGATGTGACAAGCAAGGCTCACGCGCTATTCCTGCTCAACGACCGAGTGGATGTGGCCCTGGCCGTTGCCGCCGACGGCGTTGAGCTTGGCGAAGAGGCCATGCCCGTGCAGGCCGTCCGGCGCATAGCCGGCCGGCGACTGCTCATAGGCCGCTCTGTCCACTCCCTGGATGGCGCGCGAGAGGCCGAAGCCCAGGGCGCCGACTTCCTGGTGGTCGGGACCATCTTCCCCACCGGCTCCAAGCCCGGTGCCACAACTGCGGGCCTGGAGCTTCTGGCCCGGGTTCACAGCGCGGTTCGTATCCCATTCCTGGCCATCGGCGGGATAAACGCCGCCAACGTGGCTCATGTCATGGCCCAGGGAGCCGCAGGCGTCGCGGTCATCAGCGCCATCCTGGCCTCCAAAGACCCACGACAGGCCGCAAGAGAGCTGAAAGAGGCGATGGTTGCCGCTGCTCTGCGAGAGGGCCTTCCAGCGCGCTGACGCCATGATCAACCTCACAGTCAACGGCAAGCCCACCGAGCTACAGCATCCAATACCGCTGTTGCAGTTCCTCCAGGATAGAGGCGTCAACACCCAGTTCATCGCTGTGGCCTACAACGGCACGGTGCTGCGCCGCGAGGAGTTTGGCACTGTGACCCTAACCCAGGGCGACGTGTTGGAGATAGTGCGGCCCGTGGGCGGGGGGTAGGTACCGGGTGCTGAGGGTGGCTGGCCTGGACAAGATTAAGACTCCCTGAGCTAAACCGGCAATCAGCAGAGGGGCAGCCATTCTAGAGGATTCGCCATATTCTGAGCAGGCCTATTGTGCCATTCCACCGACTATGTTACCATAGTCATGACCATAGTCACAAAGGCGGGTGCAGCAATGAGGACCATCAAGGCGTCAGAATTCAAAGCCAAGTGTCTTCAAATCATGGACGAGGTGGCGGAAACGGGTGAACCCGTCGTCATCACGAAGAATGGTGTGCCAGTTACCGAGCTCATCCCTGCCAAGCGCAAGCCAGACAAGGTCTTCGGCGCCATGAATGGCTCCGTTACCTTCATGGGCGATATCATCTCTCCCGTGGACGAGGAATGGGAAGCCCTACATGAATGATTCTCTCTTGCTGGACACTCACGCATTGGTGTGGCTTGTGGAGGGTGACCAGCGTCTAGGACGAGATGGGCGCGAACTGGCGGAGGTTGCGCTGCGTGCAGACACCATTATGGTATCGGCCATCAGTTTCTGGGAACTGGCGATGCTCTCGAAGCATAGGCGGCTTGTCCTTGCTTATTCCATGGACATTTGGCGCCGGACGGTGCTGCAACTGGGGATTGCAGAGGTCCCGATGGCAGGTGACATTGGCATCATTGCTGCCGAGCTCGACGGGCTGCCTGGGGATCCAGCCGATCGAATCATTATGGCGACGGCGTTGCTGCGGGGATGCACTCTTCTTACAGCAGATGAACGCATTCTGGGGTGGGGCGGGACACTGCCCCGCCACGACGCCCGGCGATAGCGCAAGTTCTGCGAAGGGTTCGGCTCTGCTTGGATGGAAGCAGGAACGTTTGAGATGAGCCTACCAAACTGGTTACGACTATACTGGCCAAACATGACCACAGGCAATACAGCTAGATTTCTTATTCGGGCTCAGATAGAGACACTTGGGACATAGTTTATGTAACTTCCCTTCTGACCAGCACAGGAACTTCATCGTGGTGTTTCTCTTTAGGACGAGTCCGCCATTGACATCTACCCAAGCTCGCACAAGAGCGCCACCAATCTCCAAACGAAATTCACCCAAGTTCTCGCCTAAAACAGTCAAAGGCATAGTCATGGGTCGCCTTGACATGCGGTGCTCATATATTCCATTACAAAAATTGAGGATCACTGACCCGTCGCTATTCTCCCATACCCCACTCAGCACTCGCGGTTTGAGTTGTGGGATGCTCGATTTGGCTGGCGAATGGCTTCTCTTCTTATAGGGCGGACTGTCCCCATATTGGATGTGTTCCTGCTCCATCCTGAAGCATATTGGACACCGCCCACTGGCCCAATCGGGAACCTCATTACCACATTTGCCGCAGCGCGTTGCCATCGTGGTTGGCCTCCAGCCCTTTCCCCAACATTAGCCGTGCAGAACCCACCTGCTCGATACAGATGCTGCCCTGCCTGGATTCGGCCCAGTGCTAAGGGAAAACCCGCCGTCATCTCCGAACCAGCCGACCAAATTGTTCAACGCTAATCCCCGCCGTCAGCAGTATTTCTCGGGGTGGTCCGCGGTCTAACTGTCTGTACCGTGGAACCGTCACCGGCCCCGGCTGATGACGCCTCGCGGCTCGCCTGCTCGAACTGGTCCAATAAACGCCGGAGCTTCGGAACGTCCCGCACCTGCAGAAGGGTTTCCTCAAAATGCCCGTAGGGCAAGTCCCGGCTAATCACGTGACGTAGCCCCCCCCCATACTCGCTTAAGGAGCGGCCTTGGCGTCAGGTGGACCGTGATAATCAGGTCTGGCCCGGAGGGGTCCTTCCAGAGCGAGACCCGCAGCATATGGGCAGCGTCGTAGCAGGCACAGTTGAGGACTTCTTCCGCATCAGCATTCACGGTCATCCTCCAAGTAACGTAGATTGGCTGCCCAGCCTGGCTTCGTACCCAGGTCAATAGCTCACCGCCATCCACCCCTTGCTCATCTTACGCCTATGCCACTACAGTCATACCATGCATGCAGATTATACAGGAACCCTTGGCTATGGCCACCGTGCCCGGGTTGTTCCTTCAAATAAAACGAATCGCCCGCTCGCCTTTATGGGTTAGTCCCTTGGTCCTGGGGCGTGGTCATCTGTTGTAGCGCACAATAGCCAGCGCCAGGAGTATCACAGGCGGGCCAAGCAGCGACGCCATGAGGACAACGCCCATGCTGGCTCCCAGGACCTGGGCTACCAGAGCGATGACGGTGCTGGCCACCGTGTAAAAGAGCAGATTCTTGCCCATGTCTCTAACTATAGCTGTGGTGGGGTGCCCTGTACAGAAGCCACCCAGGGTGCCAGCGCCCCCCAAAGAAAGCTCCAAGTCGCAGCCTCGGAGTAAGTGTGGCTGCCCGGCCTGGATTCGAACCAGGGTTAACGGATCCAAAGTCCGCTGTGCTACCACTACACCACCGGGCAACATAGAGAGGGACGTCCCTATTATCTTATCCTACCCTTTTGCATAAGGCATCGGCAAGCTTCTGGAGTAGGCACGCCGCGCCACGGCTCTTCCAGCAAACACTGTGCGCCAGCCGTCCCTCTTGACATCGCCCCAGAGCTGGCCACCCGCTAGCGCAGCATTGGCCGGCTGTGTGGAGAGTTCAGGCGCTTGATGCCAGCGGAACTTGCGGAGATAGACACGCTTACCAGCGACGTCGTGAGCGTCAGGTAGCCCGCTTACTCGTTCTGGACAGGGAGTGCAGGGGGCGGCTCCCCTTCATTAGCGCCTTCCAACCCACTGAGTCTACAAGGCTCCCCAGTAGAAGTATTTGGGTATGCGGGCGAACATGTTGGTGATCATGAGGATGCCCACAGCAATAATGAATAGGCCGCTGAACAATGATATGGCCCACTGGTAGGGGCGCACCCGCCTCAAGAAACTGGTAACGGGGTTGATTGCGAAAGCAATAGCCAGGAAGGGCAGGGCCATGCCCAGAGAGTAGGCCAGCAGAAGATAGCTCCCCTGCCACACCGTCCCTTTCAGGGAGGCCAGCCCAATGATCCCTGCCAGCACGGGTCCTATGCAAGGGGCCCATCCAGCAGCGAATACAACGCCAAGAAGGAGGGAACGAGGGTAGCTGGGCTTGCCCGAAAGGCTAAATGGCGCCCGCATGTCCCGGTCCAAGAAGGGGATGCGCCACAGCCCCATCACGTGAAAGCCCATGAATATAAGGGCGGCGCCGCCCACGAGCCGGATGTATGGCTTGTAGCTCTGTGCCGCGTAGCCCAGCAACCCCAGCGACGCCCACAATGACACAAACACCAGGGTGAAGCCAGTCACAAAAGCCAGGGCGTGAAGCATCGTGACCAGGCGCATACGTCTACTAGGGCCATCCACGCTCAGGGAGATGCCTGCCAGGTTGGCTACGTAGGCCGGAACCAGGGGAAGGCAACAGGGGGAGATGAAAGAAACCACACCCGCGGCAAAGGCGATTGTCAGAGGTATCTGCTCCGCTGCCAACGCTCTTTACTCCTGTCTGTCAGGGGGCTTGTCCCGAGGTTGCAACTGCTTGGATATGCGCCTGGGCGACGCTGGCCAGATCAGTCCCTGGAGCAAGGCGGACCACCTCCTGCCAGTGCTTCACCGCTATACTCAAGTCGGGGGAGTCACTACGGAAGGCGAAGAGGAATCCGGCGTTAAAGTGGGCCTGCACGTTATCCGGCTCCAACTGTATCACCTGGGCGTAGGTGGCCTCTGCCTCTTTGTAGCGCCCCAGCTCCATGTTGGACGTCCCGATGTCCAGGCGAGCGTGGATGTTTGTGGGTTCAACCGCCAGAAGCTTGGTGAACCAGTTGATGGACTGCTCGTAGGCCGCGCCTGTTATGTAGGTCTCACCTAACTCAAAGAGGGCTGCGGCGTCTTTGGGGTTGGCTGCCACCACCCGCTCCAATTCCTGTATGCGTCCCTGCTTGGACTGCAGGTACTGGACAGGGTCGAAGGTCTCCTCCGCCGACGGCTGGGCCTCGCCTGCCCCGCCAAAGATGATTCCCTGCCACCAGAGCGCTCCCACCACTACCAGGCCCACGAGTATGCTGGCGGTCACAAGCCCCACTGGCCCCATCAACACCCTTCGGAGGGGCGACCTGCGCGCCTTTTTCGGGCGAGCCCGCTTCCCAGATACGACGATTACGGCCGCGGGTACCTCGTCAGGTGTGCCTTCCTCCGAAACCTCTATGCTGTCGTATATCTCCTGTACTACAGCCCGCTGGTTTGATGCCCACGGCTGAAGCTCCTTGGGCACGGCGCCGGAGGCCAGCCAGTCCATAAGAGCTTCGCAGTGCGCCTCCGTCTCTTCCGGTGTGGCATTCTGCGGCAGCCCTAGAAACCCGTGTAGTTCAACTTTCTTTTCCATGCGTTTGCTCCCGCCGTGCTCAGGCGCCAGGTGGGGGTGGAGTATTTGTGGAAGGCCCGATAGAGCTGTACTTCGCCTCCACGTACGATCGCGCCTCCTGCAGGCTCTTCCCCTGGGCAATGAGGCGCTTGGCATCCAGGGCGATGTCGGCGCACATCTGGCAGCCGGCACCGTGGTCATCAAAGACCACGATTCCATCCTGGATGTGTCTCTTCTGGACGAAGCAGTCGTGGACGCTGGTGTGGCCGGCGTGTTGGACGCAGCCGCAGAAGCAAGGTATGTATTGCAGCATATCGGGGTGCTCCACGGCGTAAGCGTAAGCCGCTTTGATGTCGGAGGGGGATTGCCGGACGTAGGCGGGGAAGGCTATGCCCTGGGGTGCTGCTGGGGATGAGTTGCCGCCGCGCTGGATTGCCGAGACGCCCACGCCCAAGACTACAATAACCAGCGCAGGCACTATGGCATACAGCCACCACTGTCCCCAGAGGCTTGCCCTTCTCTGCTGGCGGCCGGCCTTGCGCCGCCCTTTCCTCGTGCGCTGGTCCATGCTCATCATTGCTCCCTTGTGTGATTGAGGCGAGTGCAAATGCCTCCCGCCCTGTAATTGCCTGCCGCCGAAGCCCCTAGGCGCGACCTGCTTGGGCGGTATGTGCAAATTTTCACACGCCACGTCTATGTTACACGCAAGGGCACAGGCACACAAGGGGAGGGGGTATTGTGGTACTCCTCGGTTGGGGGTGGAAAGACATGACGCACCAAAGTAGAATGGGCGCAACAGTTGGTGCAGACAAAGGAGGCATGAAATGATTACTATCCTAGGTCTTGTTTTGCTGGTGGCCAACATCGGTTTCTTTGTGGCTTACGGGCTAAAGTGGGGAAAGGGGGGGGGGTTAGAGGGGCACGCGGCGGCATAGTCGGTTTGAACATCGTGCTACTACTTACCAATATTCTCGGGTTTCAAACCCTTGGTCTCATTGGACCAGGGGAGCGCGGAGTAGTCTTGCAATTCAACGCCGTTACGGACAAAACTTTCTCTGAGGGGCTTTACGCCAAAGTGCCATTCGTGGAAAGCGTTGTAAAGATGAGTGTGCAAACACTAGCCTATGAAGTAGACGCAGGGGCAGCATCTAGAGACCTTCAGGAAGTGGCTACCGGTGTGACGCTCAACTATTCCTTGGCTCCTGACAAGGTGAATCGTATTTATCAGCAACTTAGGAGAGATTACGTGGAGCGCATTATCAAGCCGGCTGTGCAAGAGAGTGTAAAAGCTACCACGGCGCAGTTTGACGCAGAGGAATTGATTAGCAAAAGGCCAGCGGTGCGCGCCGCCATTGAGGACACCCTAAAGCAGCGCATTTCCCCGTTTGGCATTACGGTAGACGCGCTTTCAATAACCAATTTCCAGTTCAGCCCCACATTTACAGCCTCCATTGAGGCCAAGGTGGTAGCTGTCCAGAAAGCGCTAGAGGCGGAGAATCGTCTACGCCAGATCGAAATAGAGGCTCGGCAAAGAGAAGCCACCGCAGTTGGTGAGGCAAATGCAATTTTGAGGGTCGCAGAAGCTCAGGCATCCGCCAATGCGTTAGTGAATAAGACGTTGACCGCCGACTTGATACAATTCACGTTGGTCCAAAAACTAGGAGACCAAATAAAGGTAATAATGCTTCCTAGCAACCAACCCTTTATTCTAGGCTCTGATTGGTTGGCTGCGGAAGGTAAGTAAGAGATGCGGCAGACCCTAGGCTAGCCCTATGAGACCACCACACCGTTTTGAGGAGCACCGGTATTGTGCTCCCATAATGAAGTACTGGCTGAGCCAGTTGGGGTCTGCGGCTTCTGGATCTCAGTTCTGAGGGCCGTGTAACGTGAGGCGTCTTTGCCACCGGCAGGGGGTGAGGTGCGGAAGATCCACCGCTTGGCTGGCCTGCCTGCTGGAGAAGCCCTGTCCCCGGAGGGCGTGCCAGCAAGACATACCCTTGACACCGCCAGGGGTGTCTGATACCGTGACCATCGTGACGAAAAGCGGAAATTCGCCCGCTTAGAGTGAGCGGCTACGGCCTGCCCAGCCCTCTCTCCAGGGCCAGCCCTCAGGATGGTTAGGGATTCGAGAAGGTTTGGCAGTGATTAGAGCAGAGGTTCTAAGAGTTCAAGCGGAGTGAGAGCAATCACCGCTTGGCAGGAGGAAAGATGATGCACCGAGTCTTGTGGCTTATCCTTTCTGGCCTCTTGGTACTTGGGGTATTTGGGGCATGCACGCCCGCAGCGACTCCCACCCCAATACCGACGCCAACACAGGTGAAGGCCCAGTACCCAATGACTGTCACTGATATGATGGGACGCTCAGTCACAGTGGCGCAGCGCCCGTCCCGCGTTGTTACCATCTCCCCCACCGCCACGGAGATGCTATACCGCGTTGGCGGCATAGCCGTGGGCCGTGACACCAGTTCCAAGTTTCCACCTGAGGCCCAGGCCCTGCCGACAGTGGGCGGAGCGTATACCCCCAGCGTGGAGGCCATTGTGGCCCTGCAGCCGGACCTGATTATCATAGAGGCCCTTTCCCAGGGCAGGCTGGTGGCTTCCCTGGAAAAGGCGGGCAAGCCAGTCCTTGCGGTACGGGCCTCATCCCTGGACGATGTGGTGCAGAGCCTGGCGCTTGTGGGGAAGGTCATAGACCGGCAAGGGCCGGCCACACAGGCAGGCGGTGAAGTTCAGGCGCGTGTCAAGGCCGCTGCGGGCACTGTTACAGCGCCGCGGAAAGTGCTTATCTTCATCTCCGATGCCGATCGCAATATCTATGCAGCGAAGCCGGAGTCATACGTGGGCAGCATTGCCACGCTGCTTAAGCTGACCAACGGAGCAGCCGGCCTGCCGGACTCGGGGCCATACCCAGGTTTTACACTGTTCTCTGCGGAGCAAGCCGTCAGCAGCCAGCCGGACATCATATTCACTATCTCTCCCGCGCCTGCGCCGGCGCCACGGCTCTCTACCGTCCTGCCTCAGGTTCCCGGTTACAGCGGTTTGGCGGCAGTCAAAGATGGGCGGGTGCAGGAGTTGAACCCTGATCTCTTCCTCCAAGCGCCCGGGCCCCGCCTTGCCGATGCGGTGGAGGAGATGGGTCGACTTGTGGGGCTGATGACCAAGTGACGCGAATCGCCTGGGTGTTGGGTGTGCTGGGGGTGCTTCTCCTGGTGGGAACCCTGGCCGGGGTCGCCTTCGGCCCTGTCCAACTGGCCCCCAAACGCCTGGTGATGGCTCTCTTCTCCACAGGAGACCAAACGGCGGAAGTGGTGGTGTGGACGCTCCGTCTGCCCCGAGTTGCGGCTGCCTTGCTGGTGGGGGCATGTCTGGGAGTAGCGGGAGCCATGCTCCAGTTGTCCACTCGCAATCCCTTGGGCGATCCCCAGCTATTTGGCATTGGTGGGGGGGCGGCCATCGTCCAGGCACTTGCGCTGGCAGGGGTTGTGCGGCTGGGCCCGTGGGGTCTTATGACGCTCTCGGTGGCAGCCTCCCTTGCTGGGGCAGGCATCATTGCCCTCTTTGCCTCGCGGGAGGATTTGGGCCCGTCCCGCCTGGCCCTCATCGGTGTCTCGGTGGCGGCGCTGTCAGTGGCGGTTGCCACGGGCATAATGGCCCATGCGAGGGTCTTTTCACAGCAGTCGCTGGCCTTCATCGGCGGAAGCATGGCCAATAGGGGGTGGCAGGATACCCTTCCTGCACTTCCTTTTCTGGCGGTGGGCATGGTGCTGGCCCTGGTCGTTGCCGGGCGGCTCGGCCTGCTGGTGCTGGGCGATCAGATTGCGGCAAACCTTGGAGGCGATCCCAGACGCACCCGCCTGGGGGCAATGGCGGCAGCGGGGGTGCTAGGCGGCGCAGCCGTTGCAGTGGCAGGATTGGTTGGCTTTGTGGGCCTACTTGTCCCGCACCTTGCCCGAGCGCTGGTGGGGCACGACGCCCGGGCCCTCGTCCTCGTGTGCATACCCCTGGGAGCTGCCCTCACGCTGTATGCAGACCAGGTAGCCCGCCTGGCCTTCATGCCATCGGAGGTGCCTGTGGGCATGATTACGACGATCTTGGGGGCGCCACTGATGATCTATGTGGCGAGGCGTGTGGCGTGAACATTCAACTGGAAGAGGTCTCCTTCGCCGTCCCGGGACGGCCGATCCTGGAAGGGATCACTACCAGCATCGCCGGCGACACATTCACCTGTCTTCTAGGCCCCAACGGGTCTGGCAAGACCACGTTGCTCCGCCTTCTGACGGGCCAGCTAAAGGCCACCCGGGGACGAATCGTAATTGCGGGAGTGGATGCATCCACCTTGTCCCAGCGGGAGATGGCCCGCGGTTTCGCCATTCTGCCCCAGGGGGTTCAGGACCCACCCCATCTGACCGTGCACGAACTGGTGGCGCTGGGGCGTTTCCATCCGGGGAAAGGGTGGGGATGGCGTCTGGATGATGCAGACCGTGCCGCCGTTGCCGCTGCCATTCTCCAGTGCGGTGTCGGCCACCTGGCCGATAGGACATTTGCCGTGCTCTCCGGCGGCGAGAAGCAGAGGGCCTGGCTGGCCTTCTGCCTGGCACAGGAGAAGGGGTTCCTGCTTCTGGATGAGTCTCTGGCATCCCTGGATTATGTGGCCAAGCGTGCCTTCTTCCAGTTCCTTACCACTCTGGCAGCTAAGGGGCGCGGTGTGCTGCTGGCGACCCATGACCTGGAGCTGGCCAGCCAGTTTGCAGCCAAGCTCCTGGTCCTTGAGGGAGGAGCTGTGTTGTACGACGGCCCTCGCCGTCCTGACCTGCCGGCGCTCCTTACGGCTGGCCGGGGGATGGGGCCGGGCGACTGAAAGCTTGTGATGGAATTGTCATTGCGAGGGCGTCCTCGCCCGTGGCAATCTGGGGCGGGGTCCCCTCGTATGCCGAGTCCTGGATTTCTTCACAAACTCTGAGCGGAGGTCCGCACCCTGTTAGTACGAGGGCAGCGGGTGCATACTCTGCACCATGCGGACCAGCTCTTCATAAGGGAGGGCTGCCGTCACCATTATTCTGACCTCGCCCTGGTCCCACAGGAGCCGGTAGTACAACTGAGTATCAGTGCCTTTGTAGGCGACTACCTCGGCATCCACCCCCTCCCGCAAGGCCAGCGTCAGTCTATCCACTATCTGTGCCGTATTCGGCACCTCCGGTGGGGGTTCATCGGGCAGGGGCAGCCACTCCTCCAGCCACAGCACAGGCTGGCCAGACTCCCGGAGGACTACCGCAATGGACAGCTTTGGCTGGGGCCTTGTCCAGCCGCGTACCTCTTCAGGCGGCCATCGCAGATAGTCGGGAAAGTAGGCGGGCAAATACACGGGCACACCTGTGGAGCGGTGCGCTTCTTCCACCGTGGCATAAGTCTGCACCGGCTCTTCCGGGGCCAGATAGGGCGGCACCAAGTTCAGAATACGCAGCCCAAGAGCGATGAGGCCCAGTACCGCCGCCAGGGGGATGACGGTCTTGAGCACCTCTTTCAAATCCTGGCGTCTGAGCCAAACCCGTTTTCCCACTCCCTTCCTCCTAAACGACGAAGAACAGCAACGCTCCTGACAGCAGGGCCGTCAAAGCCAGCCTTAGCCGCTTCAAAGGCACATCCTGGGGGGTGCCGTAGTGGGAAAGGCGGGACACTCGCTCCACTACCATGTTTCTGCGGACCCGGGCATCCAACCGCGACAACCACGCCACGGGGGTTGGGGCGGTGCTTTCCAGCCCGGTTCCTATACTGACATCGGCCGTCTTGAGGAGGGCTGAGGCCAGGGCCAGGGGACGGCCCGTCCACACCACCGCGTCGTCGTCGCACGCCATCTCCACATCTTGACTGATGCGCTGCAATGCTACGAGGGCTACCGGGTTGTAGAACATCACCGACCCTAGCAGGAGAAGGGACCACCCTCTGGGGTTATCTCGGTGGAAGGCGTGAGCCGACTCATGGGCCAGCACCGCCTCCAGCTCCTCTTCGTCCAGAAGCTCCACCAGTGGCGCCGACACGGTGAGCCGGGAGCGATTCAGGCCGCTCAAATAGGCCCCAGGCCAAGGCCCAGTCACGATTCGGGCATTTGAGACCGGAAGGTTGCCGAGCTTCTGGGCGCTCCTGTTCAACTTGTTTACCAGCTCTGGTGCGGGGGATGCCTCCTCTCCATCGGCACTAATCAGGTTGTGCAAGGTGGGTATCAGGGCGCGGCCGGCGAACAACAGTGTCCCCAGTCCCATAACGACCGACACCCATGCCCAGATAGGAAGGCCACCCAGATGCAAGGGGAGAAACTGCTGCATATCAATAAGGGCAAGGGTTTGCCTGAACTCTGCCGAGCCCCGATCAGGCCACAGGAGCTGGTACAGGGGCCAGCCCATGAGTGGGACCAGCAGATACAAGAGGCGAAACTGGAGCCGAGTGCCTGGCCGCGTCACCTCCCATATCTTGACGAGGGCCTCCACCACCAGTGCCATCAGCATGGAGTGGGCCAGCACCTGGACGACATACTGTCCGGCCGGCGAGGAGAAGAAAACCACAGCACCGCATTGTAGGCTAACACGCTGCCAAAGGCCAGAGTCACGCTCTGTCCTCCGTCTCTTCCCGGTTCGCTATCATCGCGCCAGGGCTCAAAGAGTGAATGCGGATGCCACGCGTAATGGTAGGTCTTGCTGGCATGCCCTCCGAGGACAGGGCTTCTCCAGCAGGCAGGCCGGCCAAGTGTGACTGATACAGAAAGGGTTGGCAGGCACTGGCAAGGAGCCTTCGACCTCTCCCCTGCCCATCTCCGCTACGGAGAGGGGTGACCGGCTGAAAGCGGGTCGGGGTGAGGTCGAGCCCGGGCCAACCACAAATCTAACAGTCGCACAATACCCCCTCCCTTGTGTGCCAATGCTCTTGCGTGTAACATAGACGTGGAGTGTGATATTTTGCACATTCCGCCCAAGCAGGTCGCGCCGAGGAGCTTCGGTGACAGGAAATTACAAGGCGTGAATAAGACAGCGCCGGGATCCCTAATAGTGGATGTGCCAGCGGAGCAAAGGCACGGAGAAAGAAGGACCGCCCTTAGCGCGCATCTACATAAGGGAGGACTTGCGGTCTGGCGCTTCTTCACCTCGGTGCGCATCGCCGTAATCCTCCTCTTGGTGCTCACCGGCCTCAGCCTAATCGGCACCCTGTTGATCCAGGTCCCGCCGGAGGTAGCTGGAGACCCCGGAGAATACGCCTGGTGGCTGGAGAACGCCGCGCGGCTCAAAGTGGGTGTATTCACGACGCCGCTTGCCTTTCTGGGCCTGTTTGAAGTGTTCCGCTCGCCCTGGTTCCTGGTGACAGGCTCCCTCCTTATCGTGAGTATCGTTGTCTGTTCCCTGAGCCGGTGGAAGGGGATAAGCAACGACCTTTGGGGCAGCCGAGTCAAGCTGGCCGATGGGTTCTACGAAGGGGGCGCCAACCGGGCCCGATTTGAGCTGGAGATGACGCCCCAGGAGGCAGTGGACATCACCCACCGGGTGCTGAGGAGAAAGGGGTACAGGGTTCGCCATGAGGCCGCCTCTCCCTCCCTGTACATCGCCGCGGACAAGAACCGGTACTTCCGTCTCGGCACCTACCTGCACCACCTCAGTGTCGTACTCCTGGTTGCCGGGTATCTGCTGACAAGCTATCTGGGATTCCGCGAACAGGCCTTCATGGTGCCAGAAGGGTCGGTCGCAGAGGTGGGCTACGGCACCAACCTCTCCCTCAAGGTGGAGACCTTTGTGGACGAATACTGGCCTGAAGGGCCGCCCAAGGAGTACCGCAGCGATGTGGTGCTCTACGAGAATGGGGTAGAGGTCCAAAAAGGCGTCATCCGCGTCAATCACCCCATGAGCTACAAGGGCATACGCTTTTATCAGTCTTTCTACGGCCCGGCATCGGCGATGATGGTGCGCAACCAGGAGGGAGAGACGCTCTTCAATGACAGCGTGGCCCTGGGGTGGGTCTCGGGCACTAAGCCCTATAAGAGGCCCACGGGGACTTTCAGCGTACCGGGCACAGGGATCACCGCCTACGTGATTGGCCCAGCCCAGGGCTACTATGATCCCCTTATCCAGGCCGGCCAGCAGCGCGTGGAGGTTTACCGCAACGGGTCCCAAGTGCCTGTTGCCGCGGCCAACTTGGAGATCGGGGTGCCCAAGACGCTGGCGGGCATGGAGTTTACATTTGTGAGGGAGCGTCAGTTCTCCGGGTTCCAGGTGGGTAAGGACCCCAGCAACATGCTCATCTGGATAGCCTCAAGCCTCTTTGTGCTGGGGCTGGTGATGGTCTTCAACTTCCCGCACCGCCAGGTCTGGGCACGCGTCCACACCGCGCAGGACGGGAAGACCCAATTGCTGGTGCGTACCACATCCATCCGGAGTTTTGCTGTGGCCTCGGACTTTGAGAGCGTGGCTGAAGGGCTGGGTAGGGAGCTATCCTTGAAAGAGAAAACGGCTGTGGAGGCTTAGCTATGGCCAAGATGGAAGCTTTTACGTTTATGGCGGCTCTGTTGAGCGTGGGGCTGTCTGCCATCCTCTATCTATCGTGTGTCGCCCTTCTCAGGAGGCAGCGGGTAGCTGTTGGGGTTGGCGCCTCCTCGGCGGTGGCAGAACCACGGTATTCCTTCTGGGACCCCGGCCGATTCGCTATCATGGTGGCTGTCAGCGGGCTGGTATTCCTCACCTTCTCCATCGTGGCAAGATGGATAATCACG
>JAUSCR010000175.1 GCA_030651175.1 Dehalococcoidia bacterium | reverse complement strand
GCCTGATAGACAAGCAACCTTCCCAAGCCTAACCTACCGCCTGAGGAATCGGATGAGTCCCGTTAGTGTGGAACGCCGGCGCCGTAGCCTGGCCAGCCCAGGCCGGCAGCTTGGTCCCGGAAGGGAACTCCAGCCCGTATTTGGCCGCTGTCTCAAAGGATGCCACGGCAGCCCTGATCCTGATATCCAGCAGCTCGACACCGACCACCAATACCTTAATGTCAGCGTTTATGATCAGACCCTTGTCCAGAATCTTGTCTATGACATCGGCCAGGGTCCCGGCGGTGTTTCCGCCATGCTGCAAAGTCATCTGTGCCGCCCTCCTTTTCCATCTGCTTGGGCCTATGCCCACCCTATCTAGTGTGGTGTCCTTGAAATACGCTCCAGAGATTGTCATTGCGAGGAGGCAGCAGCCGACGAAGCAATCTGGAGGAAGGGTGCATTCCTGCCGCCAGATTGCCACGGCCCTCCGGAGCCTGTGGTGAGGCCTTCGAACCATCGGGCCTCGCAATGACATTCGCGGTGAACTTAGAAGGCAGGACACTAGCATGCACTGGCGGCTAGCTCCCATTCCCGTTCTGCCTGGACTCCCCCCGCAGCCGCGTGCCTCTCCTGTCCATTCGTACCACCTCACCCTCCTCTGAGAGGGTAACGTCGTAGCTGCCAAGAATGTCGCTGGCCGGAGGGATCCTGGACATCTCTAGCATCTCCACCCCAACATGCCATCCGTCCTCATCTTTGAATACCTGAGTTACAGTCACTGGCTTCAACCCGGTCATGTCTCCCAAGTGCTTCTTGGCCAGCGCAAGGATTTGTGCCAGCTCCATGGGTGAACTCCCGACCTCACGTGTGGGTACACTGCCCTCTCTCATTGCGCACTCTCCTTACTTCACTTCTCGGATGGCGTTAAGGTGTTCCAGCAACGCCCTTTCCTGGCTGTCGTACTCCTCATCACTCAACTCACCGGCGTCATACAGCTCTTGAAGCTGAAGAAGCCGGAATCGCAGAGGGCCTTCGTCCAGGGACTGGCGCTGTGTCTCCTCGGCTATAGTTCTGGCCACCCAGCCCACCAGCAGTGGGCCTCCCATCACCGGCAGCGTCAGCAGACTTGTGAAGAATCCCACTGATCCTCCTTCATAGCTCCGACCAGTTGACAGTGAGGTTGACAAAGTTATAGGGAGGAACAGGCCCAACGTATTTGAAAACCATCCGGTGTCCCAGCCCTCGATCCAGTTTGGCGACCGCCTGGTCAAACTCCTCCTCCCGCCTCCTATCCACCAGAAAGGCAGCGTTGGCGACAATTCTGTCTGCGATAAGCTGATTCTCCACGGCCCGAACAGCAATTTGCCGCAGCGGGGCAAGGATGCCCTGCGCCTCCGTGGCCCTCTTTTGATCCATGGCACCCTTGACCAGCTCACCCAGGCGGATTCTCTGAAAATGGGTTGCCTGGGATGGCTTCCCCTCCAGGGAGTCGCGAAGCTGCCGTATGGCCCCGTTTTGCCCCACAATCTCCTGGAAGATGGCCTTTTCGTCCCGCCACAGGGCCTTGAGCCCCAGCTCCGCCATCCCGTCCATCTCTGCCAGGAGCCGTCCGAACTCCCCAGACCGGGCCGCCAATAGCTTTCGGACCAGCTTACTGGGGCAAGGATCCTGCGCAACAGTCCCGAACCGCACGGGCAACACCGTGTACTCCAACATGACCCTCTCCAGGACGCGCTGGTGGGCCATCATGTTGGCACGGGTGATCTCGTACTCTCCCACTGGAGTGTTACTGACCACGACAGCCAGGCCATTACAAGGAACGGTATGGACTGGACCCTGAGGGTCTCCAATGGGCGCAACATCTCCAAAGGTGCGCTCCGCGGAGCACCGGACAACGCCGTAAAGGTACTGGCCTGGAAGCGATGTCATTGCCCGTGCCCCCCAAGGCCACCGAAGCGCGCCGGCTCGATTTCCCTGCTATCTGACCTCTTTACCGCGACCACGAAAAGGCCGTCCCCCTCCCACCTGCCAGATGTGTCGCTACCATTGCCCGGCACAGATCCGTTGTGTGGTGAGCAGCATTGCAGCAGTAGCTCCGAGGCTTGCCGCAGCCTAACCAGAGTGTCCTGGGCAAAAGCGCTGTCAGTGGCCAGGTCCCGTTGAGCCTCGGCAGCCAGCGACCGGTACGCCCTTCTGACAGCCTCCACGGAGATTGTCCCTTCCAGCCCAAGGGCCTGCCGCGCATTTGTTATCTGCTCCGGGGTTAGGCGAGTTACCTCCACAGTGCTGAAACTGTAGGGCGGCATAGGGCCAACCATTCGAAATGTAATCTCGTTCCCAAAGAGGCCGTCCAACCTCTGGACTGCAGCATCGAACTCCCGCTCACGGGCGCGCCACACCAAGAAAGCCACGTTCATTACCAGTTGGTCTGAGATAAGGGCGTTGTCTAACATCTGCACCGCCGCAGGCACCAGCAAGGCGACCATTCGATCCCTGTAGACAGACCGGCGCCTGTCCATGGATGCCTTCACCATCTGGCCAAGTTGGATCTGCTGGGCCTTGGTAGGGGAGCCACCGCGGGAGAAGTCCTTCCTCGCGCGGGACACCTCCTCCTCACGGCCAATCTCTTGCAGGACGCGGGCGGTATCCCAGGTAGCCGCCACATCAATCTCCACCATACCTCTGATGGACGCCAGGGCATCTTCAAGCTGCAAGCGTCTCTGGGTGAGCAGTGCGCGTACCTCATCCACGCTTCCCAGGAGAGTACCGAACTTCACAGGCAGAACCGTATACCTCTGCATGACGCGCTCTATGGCCTCCTGGTGGCGTAGCAGGCACCTCACAAGCTCTTCTTTGGGCATTTCCGATACAGGTTTGCCCGTGTAATCGCTTACCACGCCTCCCAGGCCATCGCCCACGACGATGCGCACGGGGCCAGCACCGTCCACACCTGATATGTCGAGGTCGGCGTCCTCTGTGCCCTCTATGATCCCGTAAAGATAAATGCGCGCCAAGGGTGTCACCTCCCAGAGTCGTGTAGCCCTGGCCCCTTCTGCCTTCCGAACCGATTCACCCGCTCCCCAGGGCGGCCTGAGAAACCCCCATATATCCCTCGCCGCATTCTGGCACGCTCACGGGCTATCAGCCGCCGAGCATTGGCAACCACCTCTCTTTGCCCGGCTCGCCGCGAAGGGATGAGGGTTTCGGGCTTCAAGGCAAAGGCCACCCAGTCCATCTGGTTCGAGGCGAGGCGTCCCGCCAGACCCCCCTGGCCCGTCATGAGGCTAGGAGAGGATGCAGCCACCTGCCCGGCGGCGTGGCTCGCTACTTGCCTGCCAAGAGCTCGTCCTATGGGCTGGGTCGCCCAGGAAGGAGCAGTGTCAACCAGCCGATGTGCTGGAATGGCCGGTGCCTTTCTGGTTGGTGCCGCCATCCTAGTACTCAACCGCCATCGTCTTCCAGGGACGGCTTCTAGCTGGGCCTTGCTCAGTAGAGCGTGGTATGCCTGCGGGCCTAGGCTGAGGATTGGACCCCGCGGGTGATTCCTCAGCCACCATGGTCAGCCGCTCTTGCAGGGCACATCGGAGTTCGCCCAGCCGGGCATCCACTCTTTCCACGCGCTCGGCCAGCCTCTCCTGCTCTGAACTGAGCCGCAGCTTCTGCATCCCCAGCGACATGATCTCCAGGTAGGGAGTCCCCTTGTGCCGCGAGGCGGAACGCGAGCGGGTGGATATGGCGGTCCTGATGTCCCCCAGTCCTTTGACGTCTACAACACTTTTCACAAAGCACCTTCCTTTTCCTTCGCCCATCCCCCTGACCCCCACCCCTTCACTTCGTTCAGGGCAGGCTCCGTGGCTATGCCCCTATGGACTCCTTTTTTTCAGCAGGCTACCAAGCGCCGCTGACCTCAGCGGCGTCTATTAGCCCATTGAGCGCCGATTTGACCTGGAACGTTTGGGTCTTGCTGCCTCCCCTGGAGGACTCGGACGCCAGGATGTCCTGGCAGATTTGCCTGAACATCCCATCTCCTGGAGCAATAGAGCCGTTCCGTACCCTCATAGCCCTGGCCACCATGATGCAGCCCCTTATCGTGGGAGCGAACTCACATACTCCCGATTCCCTCAGGCCACGGACGATGCCAACTATCTTTGCCGCCGCTGCCCGCTCGACGCCGGCCTTGGCCTGGGTAATCTGTATCTCCGTCTCCTCATCGAACTGCTCCATGTCCATAGTGACCATCCGGTCGCGAAGAGCATCCTGACTCCGGTAGATGCCCGCGTACTCCTCAGGATTGCTGGTGAAGATGGCGGTGAAGTCCGGATGGACATGGAGATAGCCGTCGCCGTTCCTGGCGGATGGAAGATCCAGCATCCTCTCTTGAAGCACCGGCAGAAGGGAATTGTTGGCTTCCGGGCGGGAACGAGTGAACTCGTCGTAAACGAGGGTGAAACCGTACCGGCAAGCCACGGTCAGGCGGTTGTCTACCCACTGGCGGCTGGAGTCCTCCTCCGTCTTCAGGACAGTGGAGATGAAGTTGTCTATTACCTTTCGCGTGCGATAGCCATGCTCGCCGCCCACCAGGTCGGAAGTGGAAAACTCCTCGTCTCCGTGGATCATCACCACGGGGCGACCTATCAAGCTGGCGATGTGCATGGCCAGCGTGGTCTTGCCAGAGCCCGAAGCTCCCCGGAAATGGATGGGGAAACCAGCGGCGATGTAGGTGAGGGCACGGTCCACCACATCCTGAAGGAATGGTGTTACAACGAAGTTGGGCAGCGGCCGTGGCTGCAATACAGTCGTCATTCCATCTAATACCATGTGATTACCACCCTCCTTTGGTTTGGCCGATGCCCGTGGGGCCAAGGTACCTTGTCCAAGGCCCCCCAAGCTCCGCACTTCCGATTGCCGGGCCAAGAAACTTTCTCAAATGTCACCCTGAGTCCCGACTTGTCGGGGCGAAGGGTCTGGGGTGGCGGGGAATACCCCTCCCCAGATTCTTCGTCGTCCCGATGAATCGGGACTTCTCAGAATGACAAAGGCGTTTTGAGATAGATCCTAAGTAGCGCCGCCCAGGCCTCTCCACCCTGGCCACCTCGTGCCTACTTCCCCCGAGACTTCGCCCGGTGTCCGCCAGGCGCCGCCCCTTCCTGTGGCTGAGCAGTGGAGGGCGCTGGCCCTCCGATCTTTTCCCCGTGCCGGGTACCAATGAAGGTCCGCCACACTGCCTGCCCTTCGGCTCTGCTGTGGGCGATCTCCCCCATTTGGCGCTGGACCCCTGCGCTGCGCTGCTGCTCTCCCTGGTGCAGGCTAGGCCTGATCCTGCTCAGGTTGGAGCGCAGGTCCCGAGCCATGCGTTGGCGGCTCTGGTGCAACTGATGAAGTTGTCCACCAACCCCTTGTCGCATGGAAGACAGGGACGACCTCCGCGTCTCCCTGGCGCTACTAATCTGCCCCACAAGACTGTGCATCTCTGCTTGTAATGACATGGTCTCCTCCTTCTTATTACTTACTTTTGCTAGAGATCGAGGCTCCAGGTGACCTCGCCAGGCTAATGACCTCGCCAGCGTAACCTTGGGTGCGCCACCGGTATTTTCAAATGCTTTGCCCGGAAAGGGCGGCTGGCTGGCTGGGCCACTCCTGGAAGGTCACCCAGAGCGTTACGAGCCGGCTGCCTAGGCGGCTGCCGCGGCTGTCAGGCCCACGGCCTCGGCGTACTTGAGGAATGTGTCAACGCCGGCGACAACGACCCTGGCCTCGATGGCCAGTATCTCGATGCCCACCAGGCTGATCCGCACCCAGGCGTCCACAACCACACCCTTGTCCAGGATGCGGTCTATCACCTCTGCCAAACTGGTTGATGCCATGCTTTTTTCCACTGCCATATCTTCTATTCCTCCTTCTTCCGGTGGCCTCACCTTGCCCCTATTTGGCCCTCGCTCCCCCTGTCTCCAGTAGAGATTCTGGCCGGGAAGCACGCATTCATCCTGACACGGGCCAAGCGGGTGAACAACATACCGTGGTATACACTTTGAGCATCCCGTAGGATGCATCCCAGGGATACCCCCACATTCTTTGCCTGCCGCCAGCCTTGCACAAAAAGTCTCTTGGATGGCGGAAAGTGTCCCGCTAAGTCCTTCCTGGGAGGACTTAGAATGACATCGAAACCCAAAAATCATCCAGTGTAGTGTCCCAGAAGTTCGCCGCCAAAGTCATTGCGAGGCCCAACGAAGGAGGGCCGTGGCAATCTGGCGGCGGGGTCCACCCCTCCAGATTGCTTCGTCATCCCGACACGTCGGGACTCCTCGCAATGACAATTGAAGCTATCCCAATAACCCTCTCCCTTGATGGGAGAGGGTGAGGGTGAAACACCCCTCATTCCTTCGGCATACTCAGGACAGGCTCTAGCCTTCTCCCGCAAGGGGAGAAGGAAGTCTTGCTGGCAGGCCTTTCTTAACGGAACCCTTATGCTCCACCGCTTGCGCTGAACCCATAAGAGAACGAAACTGATGGCGAGTTCTCTATCCACCCTGCCACTTTGGGAACTACAGCTTCCCTTAGCAGGTCAACAATCACGAAGGCCATACAAATGGAAAAGAAAACGACAGTCCTGGTGGTGGATGACCATATGGCGATCAGGAAAGGGCTCTGTGCCATGCTCGCCGAGGACGCTGACATCGAGGTTATGGGCGAGGCCTGCACGGGAGAAGACGCCATCTTGAAAGTGAACGAGCTGGATCCACAGGTAGTCCTAATGGATACTCGTATGCCCGGTATCGGCGGCATTGAGGCGACCCGCGAGATAAAAAGAGCGCACCCCACCACATGCGTAATCATGGTCACCATGTTAGAAAGCGAGATGTACGTGGTGGAGGCTCTTCGTGCTGGGGCGGCAGGCTACCTGACCATAGACGTCTCTCAGGAGCTGCTCTGCCATTCGGTCAAGGCGGTGGCAGATGGCGGGACCATAGTGGTGCGCAGCGGGCTGCTGCGCCAGGCTATTGAAGGCCTTCTCCAGTCGCCGAAGGACGGGCGCAACCCGGCCGATTCCTCCATGGCTGGCCGGCTCACCACCCGGGAGATGGATGTATTCAAGCTGCTGGCCCAGGGGTCCGGAAACAGGGCCATCAGCGCCCAGCTTAACCTGGCCGAGGTGACGGTCAAGAAGCACGTGCAGAGCCTCTTTGGCAAGCTGGGCGTCTCAGACAGGATCAACGCCGCCATAGCGGGCGTCCGGATGGGCCTGGCGCCGTAGCAGATGATGCAAAACTCTTTCGACCATCCCCCTCGAGGACTGGGGCGAGGAATGGGGTAGAAAAGAAAAGGTCTGGGGGGACACCCCCCAGTTCCCACGTCCCTTCGGCTTCGCTCAGGGCAGGCTCCGGGGCTACGCCCCCCCTGGACTCCACTATTCCCGCAGCATGCTAGCGCCAGGACCATTCGCAACAGCATAGAAGCAAACGAACCCCACTGCTGACGCCTTCCCCCTCTTTTACGTTATCATAAGCGAGTAAATTACCACCTTCATTCAGAAGGAATGGCGAGGAACTCATGCAAGGGTCAGACCAGGAAAGGCAGGGCGCAGCCGCCCTGTCCGACCTCTTCGAGGCGAACTATGAACGCGTGGTCCGCTACATTGCGGTTAGAACCGGCAGCCGGGACCTGGCGGAGGACCTGGCGTCCGAGGTCTTCCTGCGAGCGGTGGAGAAAATTGACACCTTCCAATGGCGGGGTATCCCAATACAGGCTTGGCTGTTCCGTATCGCCCACAACCTGGCCGTGGACCACCTGCGCAGCAACTCTCACAGGAAGAGCTCTCCTCTGGAAGATGCGGACTTCGTCGCCTCAACAGATAACCCAGAGGCAGAGGTCCTTCAGACCCTCCAGCGAGAGGAGCTTATGAAAGTCATGGAGACGTTGACCCCTGGCCAGAGGGAGATTGTATCTCTGCGTTTCTTTGGTGGACTCACCTCAACGGAGGCGGCAGCTGTGATGAAACGCAGCAACGGAGCCGTGCGCGAGCTGCAAAGCAGCGCTCTGAAGGCAATGCGACGTGTCCTGGACTCCAAGAACCAGGGGAGTGTAGAGGTAAGTTTAGAGGCAGAGGAACGGCGGCCATGAAGAGGCAACAGGAAGAGTTCACACAGGTACTGGACCAATGCCTGGACAATGTCATCCAGGAAGGGGCCACCGTGGAATCGTGCCTTCAGCGCTATCCCCAGCACGCCGCTCAGTTGAGGCCGCTTCTCACAACAGCCCTGGAGACCAGGCGAACCCTGGACTTCACATCCAACTCTAGCGCCAAGGATAGAGCGCGGCTGGCGTTGCAAACCGCCCTGCGGCAGCGCAATGCCAGGCCAAGGCGGAGCGTCTGGGGACTTCTGGTTGGCGTGTCCGCGCAGTTGCTAGTTGGGCCACGCCGGTGGGCTGTGGCAACGGCGGCGGCAGTCGCTCTGTTGGTGGTGGTGGGTGGCACGGGCATGGTTGCCGCCTCCTCCGAGAGCGTGCCCGGCCAGCCACTATATCAGGTAAAGCGGGCCGTGGAGCAGGTCAGGCTGACCACCACGTTCAACAATCAAGCCAAGGCGCAGCTACACGCCAGCTTGGCCAGCCGCCGGTCCCAAGAGTTGGCTGTGGTAGCCGCCAGAGGAGACACGAAGCGCGCCGACCGGCTGGCCATAGAGGCGGAGCAGCAGTTGCAACAGGTGCAGGACAACGCGCTACCGGGTCTCCCCGTCACTGTGACCCAGGTTGCGCCAGGACCAGAGCTGAACGCCCCGCCGCAGGAGCTTATAGATGAGATGAAGCTTCTGAAGCTAGACGTTGCGGACAAGCGCAGCTTGCAGGCGCTGCAACGACGCCTGGAGATTGAGCAAAAAGTTCAAGACAAGGTATTCCAGGAACAGATGAGGAAGTCGCCGGAGCCTGCCAGGAAAGGGCTGGAAGCGGCGCAGCAGGCCACCCGGCAGAAGTATCAGGCCATGCTTCAGGCAGTCAAGTGGCTGGCAGAGGAAGATACATCGCAGGGAGATACCAAGTAACGCTCCGAACACTAAGACGGCTCCGGGCGTGCCGCTCGACGGGCACTTCCGTCGCGCCTGGGGTCTGGGGCGGGGCTTTCGCCCCGCCCTTTCACTACGATTTACACTTCGCTACTGCGGTTGCCTTTACCCCTCAACCGAGGGGCCTTCTTCAGCCTCTCAACACCCTGGCTCGCCGGGGTGCCCACAGCAAAGCTGCCGGCGGTACACTCGCAGCCATACGTTCCTCACAACAAGCCGCAGCTTGGTCGGGAGCGGTAGAGGCACCCACATGTTGGTGAGGTAGTACCTTCGTAGTCTACGCATCACCGCTCATACTACACCTTTCAACTTCACCCCCACCCTACCCTTTACAACCTGCTTCTTTCCGCCTCTATCGCTGCCCAGTAACTATTGTAGGCTGTATTGTACTGGGCCAAGCCTGTATTATTTGCTATAGAAGCCGCAGTTACAGCTAATCGAAGTGTTTCTAGTTCATCGAACAAGCTCTTGGCGGTAGAATAATACTGGACAGGACAGGTATTACCTGGGCAGTAAAGTGTTACATAGGTCTGGTAGGCGGCCAACTTCAAGTCGTAAGACACCTTCTTTTGTTCATAGATTTGATGAGCTGCATCATAGGCAGCCTCAGCCCAGTCCATAGTTACCTTCAAGGCATTGATTCTATCTCTTATAGGAGCATTCTCTAACTTGGTATTCTTGTAGAGGGTTATGATGTAGCCATTTACGCTGGAACTAGGTATCCAGCAGCCATCGTCACTAGAATTGGCATCACCTTTCGTCCGGTAGTAGATAGTCCCTGCTTCTACCCTTATTGTCGTAACTCTATGCGCTACACGAGTACTCGACAGCTTACACTCTGCAGTGGGAGTAAAGGAGACGACTGTTCCTACTATTACTTCTTGCGGTCGGAAGTTAGACAGCCAAGTAGCTTCGTCAAGACAGGTAATCTTCGGCTCCATACTCCCAGTGCAAGCAAAGGAGCCTCTGTTGGACTCTACAATTAGGGGAGCTCTTGCAGCCTGCAAGCGTGCTATATCCCCGTTCAGAGACTGCACTTGTTGCTGAAGCCCACTTACTTGGGACTTTACTCCTTCCAAAGTTCCGACTGCAGAGGACAAGACATCATATTCCTTTCCCTTGGAGTCCAGTTTTCCTTGCAAGTCTAGTGATATGGTCTTTAGTCCCAGAACCGTTACCTCCAGACCAGCCTTCTCTTGCAAGAGAGTAGTATGCTCTACCTGCAGTGCCTTATTTGCGGTTGAGAGGACGCCATAAGTCCCTTGTAAGGCATCATATTCCTTTCCCTTGGAGACCAGTTTTTCTTGCAAGTCTAGTGATAGCGTCTTTAGGCCCAGGGCTGTGACCTCCAGATCAGCCTTCTCTTGCAAGAGAGTCGTATGCTTTACCTGCAGTGCACCTAGTTGCTCCTTAAGCCCCGCTTCTGACACCTCAAGCTGTCCAATCTGGAGATTCTTGCCATCCAAAGTTGCTTGCAATGCCCTAATGTCCCCCACCTTGCCTTCTAGTATGCCCTCAGTTAACGTTAGTCGCTGTTGCAGTCCGTTAATCTTGTTAGCTACTCCATAGGTCAGTGAAAGAACAGCAACGGTAATCATAATCCCAAGAACTACTTTCCAGAGATACATTTCTTACTCCCTCTCTAGCTTCTGCCACTTTTCAAGAACCCTTGCACTGGTCATCTCTTTATGATTCCCGTTACCACTCCGCTACCCCATTCTACACTTGCGGCCCTCAATCCACGGTATAATCCATCTGTATCATATCGGACCGCGTAAGGAGCATCGTCTGTGCCTTTCACCGACCTGCTGGATCCGACCAGGCCCCTGATCATAGCCCACCGGGGTGCATCGAGCGGCGCACCTGAAAATACGCTGGCGGCATTCTCGCTGGCCGTGGAGCAGGGCGCCCAGGCCATAGAGCTGGATGTGCAAATGTCGGCGGACGGCCATCCCGTAATCATCCACGACCCCACTCTGGCCCGCACCACCAACGGCACAGGCCCGGTCTGGGAAAAGACACTGGCTGAGCTGCGCAGGCTGGATGCGGGTTCCTGGTTCGGCCCAAGGTTCGCGGGGGAGCGGATTCCAACGCTGGATGAGGTGGTCTCTTGGGCCAAGGGACGCATAGCCCTGGCTATAGAGATCAAGAATGAACCCCATCGGCATAAGGGCATAGAGGCGTCCGTTACCGGCGTGCTGGAGCGGTACGGCGTCTTGGAGGAGCACGAGGTGTTCTCCTTCGATCACCTCTGTATCCAGCGCATCAAGGCCCGCGAACCCAGCCTGCTAACTGGAGTGTGCTATGTGGCCGACCCTGTAGACCCAATTGCGCTTGCAGCTGCGGCCTACGCCACAGTCCTGCACCCCTTGTTCCACTACCTGCGAGCCGATACAGTGCGGGACTCCCACGCCGCCGGCCTCCTGCTATTCCCGTGGACTGCCAACGCCCCGGAGGACATCCGGCGGATGGCAGACCTGGGAGTGGATGGCATAGTCACCGACTTTCCTAAACGGGCCAGAGATGTGTTGTCGGCCCGGCAGCAAGGAAAGTAGGGGCGCAAGGTCCCGACTCCGTGCGGGACTTCCGTCGGAGCCTTGCGCCCCTACGAGAGACCGCCCTGTTCCTTGACAAGGTTCCCACCCCTGTCTAGGATGCTCCTGAGACTCAATGCTGTAAACGAGGTGGCACCCCTGGCAAACCTTCGTCAACTTTTCGACCTACAGGAACTGGACTTACAAATTGGCCGCTATCAGACCGACCTCGCGTCGGTGGAAGCGCGCCTTGCGGACGACAGCGCCGTGGTGAAGGCTAGGGCCGACCTATCCGAAAGAGAGGCGATGGCGCTTCAACTCCGAAAACAGCACGCCAGTCAGTCCCAGGGAGTCCAGGAGCTACAGGACAAGGCAAAGGGCCTTGACCAACGGCTCTACGGAGGCTCTATCCGAAACGCTAAAGAGCTGGAGGCCCTTCATGCCGAACTCCAGTTTGCCAAGTCCCAGGCGAGCGAGGAGGAGGAAAAGCTGCTGAACCTAATGCTGGCCCTGGACGAGGCCGAGGCAGGGCTGGCCACGTCGCGCACTGACCTTGAGCAAACGGAGAAGACGCGGGCTGACACCATCGCCACATTGGCCAAAGAGCAGGCCACCCTGACCCAGCGGTTGCAGGCTCTATCGGCAAATCGTCACCAAGTGACAGTGGGCATCGCCCCTGCCCTTCTAGCCCAGTACGAACAGGTGCGGAAGGCCCGCCAGGGAGTGGCCTTGGCGAAGGTAGAACGCGGAATGTGCATGGGCTGCCGCCTCACGTTACCGAACAGCGAGCTACAACGAGTACGGACTTCTCAAGAACCAGTCACTTGCAGTAGCTGCGGCCGCATCCTGTACGCGGGCTAACCTATGCGAGCCCTGGGTTACTTTCAGTTCGACCCGGAAGCGCCTCCAGGCTTGCCAGCCTCCCGAGCGAGCCAGCAAAGACAGCTTTCCCAATTCTGCCAGCGGGAGGGCCACACCCTTTCCGACACCTTCCCGGAATCCAGCAGCAACGCCCAGGGAGGCCGCCCGGCGCTCGGCAGGTTGCTTCAGCACCTCAGGGAGCAGCGCGGCACCTTTCTGGTCCTGGTTACGAACCCATCTCACCTGGGTTCCACCCCTGAGGAGGCTCTGGAGACCGTCCTGGCCATTGATGCCCTTGGCTTCCGAGTGGCCTCCACAATGCAGGGACAACCCGATGCTTTCCAGGCCGTGGCCCGCACCCTGCAAGCGACCGGGCCGGGGGCGGAACGCCGCCAGCGCATCCTGGATGCCATGCAATCCAAAGCTATCCGAGGCGAAGGACTGGGGAAACCACCCTATGGCTATCGCATCGGAAATGGGAAGAAGCTGGAGGAGGTGACTCAGGAGGCGGAGGTGGTGCGCCTTATCTACCGCCTGTACCTGGAGCAAGACCTGGGGTTGCGCAACATAGCGCGCCACCTGAACCAGGAAGGTTTACATACCCGACGTGGCGGCAACTGGAGTCTTGTCACCATCCGTGACATTCTCCGAAATCGCTCGTACACAGGCACATACCAACGGTTTGGACTGCGTGTGCCCAGAAACCATCCACCCCTGGTGACTCCGGAGGCTTTCCGCCGAGTCCATGACCTGATGCAGGCCCGCACCCCCAACCGACACAAGGGGCTGGTGCAGCCATTCCTTTTGTCCGGCTTGGCCTACTGCGCCCAGTGCGGGAACCGAATGGCCGGGGTCACACGCCGCCAGTCATGGAGGAGGAAGGACGGCCAGCGCGTGCAGGGCGTCTACCGTTACTATCAGTGCCACTCCCGCATTAACCAGAGCGTATGCACGTACCACACCTGGCGTGCCCCATTGCTGGAGGAGGCGGTGCTTAACCAGCTTCGCCAGCAGCTTCAGGTCACCGCAACGCTACCTCCACGCCAGCAGGAAGCGCCGGACAGCGCAACTTCTGCCGATAACCAGCGGAGTCAAATACGCCAGAGGCGACTTTACCTGAAATACCTGCGGCAGGCCGCCGACGGCGCTATCCCGCTCCGTCGCCTGCGATCTCTTCTCAGCGAGCTTGGCCCCTCTTCGCCGGGACAGGAGCAGGGCATGGGACATGGCCTCGCACCATCCGGGCCGGACGAGGCGGCGGACGGGAGCGCCATCCTGGACACCGCCCGCTGGGAGAAGCTGGGGCCGGAGATCCAACAGCAACTGCTACAGCTATGGGTGCAGCGCATCGTAGTTGGCGACGGCGAGGCGAAAGTCGTGGTGCGCCAGGGCATCACCGGCTAGCAGGCCAGGTGCCAGCAGTCCGCCCAAAAAGGGGAGTCCAGAGGGGCAAAGCCCCTTTGGCGGGGGCACTGGGGGACACCCCCAGTATTTTTCTCCACCCCCTTCCTGGCCAGGAAGGGGGTCAGGGGGATGGTCGAAGGTAGTTCTCCTCACCCTGTTAGCAGCCCTTCGAAGGGCTGGCGCCTACGGCTCCTCTCTTCGCCAGTGGAAATGATGGTGAATCCTGCCCAGCGCCGCTGGCCTGTGTACAACCCTGCCACCAAGCATTATGTGAAACACCTCCACGGAAGGGATGGAACTCACCCGGCGTACTTCATTGATGCGCGGAAGGAAGAGGCCCGCCACAACCAGACGCAGGATGCCTGAGACAAGGAACATGGTGAGGATAGCTGATCCCATGAAAACGGGTAGATGCCCTATGAGCAGACCCCCTGCCAATGCGCCCAGACTGGTGGCCACCGCCGAGCCGGCGCTGAAGTAAGCAAGAAATGTTGTACGATTGCGCGCGTTGGTGGCGTCGTATATAAAGTTGGTGGCCACAAGATTGAAGCCGGCCCATGCCAGGCCGCCGTAAAACTGCACGAAGCCCAAATAGACGATATTTGTAGATATTAGCCACAGCAGTGGGAAAACGCCTATAAGGACTCCGGCCAATCTAAGCATCCGCCGGTTTCCAGCCCGGTCTGCGGCGGCTCCCCAGTGGGTAACGGACCAGAGGGCCGCCAGAATGGAAGCCATCTCCAGTATGGTGAAGACCAGGTAGTTCATATTCAGATTTCGCAGCATGTAGGGCACAAAGAACGGCCCTGCCAGGTTCACCACAAAGTTCACAGAAAACAGGTAGAGCATCACCCTGCCCAGGTTAGTGCTCCATAGCTGGCGAAGAAAGGCGTTCAGGCCATCTCGCTGGTCGCCTTCGGAGTCCGTCGGGATCTCCTCCAGAGTGGTCAGCAAGCCGGCGGATATCATGCGGAAAAGGAACGCCATGCCAAACACCAGGGCGAATCCCAGCAAGCCACGGTCGCGCAGCAAGTAAAGCAAGCCTCCTGCCACCAGGAAGCTCAACATGTTAGCGAGGGTGGACCAGCGGCTGCGGCGGCCGAAGTAGCGCCCCCTGATGCGGTCAGGCACTACCTGGGCCATGATGCTGCCCCACGCCGGGGAAATAACTGAGCTGACCACAGCGTAAAGGGCAAGACACGCGATAAGCCACGGAACAACGTTGCCCCCTGGCAGGTATCCCACGGCGATCACGGGGAGCCACACCAGGCCGCTAATCCACGCGAACAGCACCACTACCCTCTTGCGACTTCCCACGAGCCTCACCAGGGCAGGAGCAACGGACTGGGCCAGAGATCCCAGGAAGCTCGACCCAGACGCAAGCACCGCAAGCTGGGTATTGGAGGCCCCCAGGGCCACGGCATAGGGGTTGGCAAAGTGCTCTCCAGTGCCCTGCACACCTCCATAGGCCATACCTTCCAACGTAGATAGCTTCAGGGCACGCTCGATACGCTTGATGAGACGGTGGTTCAACATGGAAATACATCATAGCTCTGTATGGTGGGCAAAAACCATAAGTTTTACCAAACGCCACAGTCATCTTCTTCGTCGCCAAGAAAGTATCTCAAAACGCCTTTGTCATTCTGAGGAGTCCCGATGAGTCGGGACGACGAAGAATCTGGGGAGGGGTACCCACCACCACCCCAGACCCTGAGTCCCGACGTGTCGGGACTCAGGGTGACATCTGAGATAGTTCCTGAGTTCCACCTTATGCCAAGCTAACGGCTAGCTGCTAGCCGTATTTATTCCATTTTCTTGCCGCTTAGGTGTATAATGCGCTATCTCTACCGAACGCCAGGAACATCTCCTACCTACGACTGGCATACCTGGTACGGAACTCCCAAAAGGAAAATCCAGTGTCCCGAACAAGAAACGTAATGCTGGTGGCCCCCAAGTCCACCGGCGGCAACTTTGAGTACGTGGCTATTCCCAGGCAGGGGCCCCTGTATATCTCCGGCGCTCTCAAGCAGTGGCAGGGCGAGTTCCTCTACGACCGCGATATCTGGTACGAGGACCGCAACGGGAACATAGACCCAGGGAAAGACCTGGATGACGTTGACATCCTCATGGTTACCGCCCTCATCAACGAAGCGCCCAGAGCCTACGAGATAACGCGTGCGGCCCGAGAACACCAACCCGACCTCAAGATCATAGGCGGCGGCCCTCACATGAGCCCGCTGGCGGAAGAGGCCCTGCGTTACGGCAAAGTGGACGTTGTGGTTATACGGGAGGGCGAGGACGTGGTGGGCCAGCTTTGCGACGTAATGGTCAAGTACACGGGCCAGAACCTCACAGCCCAACTCCACAAGGTTCCCGGCATCGCTTTCCTGGACAGCGGGAAATTCGTACACACGGAAAAGCGTGGCCTGATTCCTGCTGACTACGTTCAGTTGCCTGACTTTGATTCCATGCGGGACCTGACGCCTCGCAATCCGCTGGCGGCGGGAGTCTTGGAGACAGTTCGCGGTTGCACTGAGAAGTGCACCTTCTGCCAGGTAATCCAGCAGTTCCTGGGGTATCGCATGGTCTCGCGGGAGACGGAGCTCCTCCGTTTGGCCCAGATACAGAAGCTGGCGGAGGATGGCAAGATATACACAGCCAAGGACGGGCGGTTTAGCGTGTTTATCTCCGACGACCTGCATCCTCCACCTCTAAGGGCCACCAAGTTCCGGGACGAACGGCTTGCCCGCCTCAAGAGCTGGAACGGGCATTCCGAAGACATGTGGATGATCTGCCAGACCCGCGCAGAGGTTGGGCAGGACCCTGAGCTGGCTCAGGCCATGCGGCAAGCGAATATAGAGATGTTGTACTTGGGCGTGGAGTCCAGCAGCGCCGAAAACTTGAAAATTGTAAGGAAACGCCAGGATCCCACCCAGGTGCACCGCGACCTGGTGACATTGAACAAGATGGGGTTCATAGTCACAGCTATGACCATAATCGGCCTCCCATACGACACCGAAGCTGGCATCATGGAGATGGCCGACTGGGTCAAGACTGTCAGCCGGTATCAGACGGCCAACTGGCTCACGCCGCTGCCAGCGACTGTGAACTGGAATCTGGTTCCACTGGACGAGGATGGTTCCCTTCTGCCCGAGGGCAAGATGAGGCCCTACCACCTGTACACAGGCCGGGAGTTCATGTTTCAGGACAAGCGGTGGGGCATGCAAGAGGCCCAAGAGGTGTATGCCAAATACACCAGCAAGCTCCATCCTGTGGACAAGATGTATGAGCGGATCTTCCGAATGTTCCGCAGCCGGGCCTATGACGGGGTGATTGAGCAGCGCCGCATGGAAAGCATGGCGCCCATCTCCATAAGTCCTGCCAAGGAGTTAGCAGAGCCTAGAATTGGGCAACTGGAGGAAACCGTTTTCTCCACCCTACAACAGACCAAAGAATCGGTGTTCTCCTCCCTGAGAGATCTCTCAAACTCTGTCTCCGCCAGGTTTGGCCAAACGGCCGCTCCTGGCGTGTCCCGGTCAGCGGAGATGAGAAACGCCATCACAGCCAGGGTTAACAACCTGGAAGAGACCCTCTCCGTGAAAATGGATGAGTTGAGCGACACCCTATCCAGCAGGATTGGTGACATTCGGGCCTCTTTATCAACTACCAGGGAAGAGTTGCAGGTGTCCCTGGCATCCAAGGTTGATGAGTTGAGCAAGTCGGTTTCTGTCAAGCTCGGTGAGTTGCGCGCTTCGGCTTCTACGGGCCTGACAGAGCTAATGGAGACCGCAGCTTCCCGGAAGGGCGAATTGGAGGGCTCTCTCTCCACACGCATAAGCGAGTTGAGCGAGTCCGTTTCCACAAAGCTGGGGGAGATGGGAGATTCCATCGCCGTTGCCATGAACGATTTCAAGGGCCGCCTGGACACCCTATCTCCTCCCAGGCGGTCAGGAATCTCCCCGTCCCGTTGACTTGACGGAAGTTACCGCAGCCATTCAGGATGGCCTGAAGAGCGGGTGGGCACAAGTCCCGTTAGTATCCCGCTTCTAGGCCACGACACTTCATCCGGGAGGAACCAGAGTGACTAATCGCGTATTTGTTACCGGTGTGGGGATGGTAACTCCCCTGGGCCTGGATACCGCCTCCACATGGAACAGCCTCATCCAAGGCATCTCAGGCGTTGACCACATTTCTGCCTTCGATACCGAAGGGTTTGAGACTCGCTTCGCAGCGGAGGTGAAGGGGTTTGATCCCGCAGAGTACATAGACAAGAAGAAGGCCCGGCATCTTGACCGGTTTGCCCAGTTCGCCATGGTGGCGGTCCAGGAGGCGTTGTGGCAGGCCGAGTTGGACCTGGCGAAAATGGACCCCACTCGAGCGGCTGCCATCGTCGGCAGCGGAATCGGTGGAATTACCACCCTCTCCGAGCAGTTCCAAGTGCTAAAGGAGCGTGGCGCCACGCGCGTCAGCCCCTTCCTGATTCCAATGATGCTGGCCGACATGGCTTCCGGGCAGGTCTCCATGGCATTTGGCATCAAAGGGCCGAATTTTTGCACAGTCTCCTCCTGCTCCAGCGGCGCCGAAGCTATTGGCGAGGCGTGGAACATGATCCGGCGGGGGGATGTGGATGTGGCCGTCGCAGGAGGAGCCGAAGCACCCATCTGTCCCGTAGCCGTGGCGGGGTTCAACGCGTGCCAGGCGCTATCCCGCCGCAACGACGACCCGAAACATGCCAGCCGGCCCTTCGATGCGGATAGAGATGGGTTCGTGATGGGCGAGGGCGCGGGCATCCTGGTGCTGGAGAGCCTGGAGAGCGTACGCCGCAGGGACGCGAACGTCCTGGCGGAGCTTGTGGGGTACGGCGCCAGCTCAGATGCCTTTCACGTGACGCAGCCGGCGCCGGAGGGCGAAGGCGCAGCGCGCGCCATGCGGCTGTCGCTCAAAGCGGCGGGGCTATCGCCCCAAGACATCAGCTACATCAACGCTCACGGCACCTCCACGCCGTTGAACGACAAGTTTGAAACAATGGCCCTCAAGTCAGTGTTCGGCCAGCACGCGTACCGCATCCCTATCAGCTCCACCAAGTCAATGACCGGGCACCTGCTTGGTGCAGGCGCAGCCGTGGAGGCAGCTATCAGCGTGGTGGCCCTCCAGAAAGGCATCGCCCCCCCTACCATCAACCTGGAGCGCCCTGACCCGGAATGCGACCTGGACTATACCCCCAACGTCGCCAGGCAGGTGCAGCTTCGTGCCGTGATGAGCAACGCCTTCGGGTTCGGAGGGCACAACTCCTCCTTGATCTTCCGCACGGTCTCAGACCTGGGCTAGCGCCTTTGCCAAGGCTGCTACTCAAGGTGAGCCTTCTGAGTCCTATCCAGCAACCAATTGCATACTAAGAGACCACGGCCTCACTAGGCCCTCGGCAACCGAACCCCGGCCGAGGTGTGCATGTCCGCCACGTATGTCGGTGTCCAACAAAACCTGTTACAATCGCATCGGCTCTGTTCAGCCGTCACAGCGCGCTGATGCAACAGGCTCCGCTTTTGACGTGGCCCCTCTCCTGTCCAACGGATGGGGTCCACCTCATTCTAGCGCGTCCCAGGCTTGTTGTGAACGAATCAAGTATTGGAAGGAGTGTAATTCCATGGCCAAGTTCTTGGATACAACGGGCGTGTCATACCATCTCCAACAGCTCATCAACGGCTCGGCGGAGAAGCTGGTGTTGATCAGTCCTTACCTGAGAATCAGCGAACGGTTGAAGCAATCGATTGCAGATAAGGATCGCATGAAGTTAGACATTCGAATCGTATTTGGAAAGAACGATCTGGAGCCTTCGGAACATAACTGGCTGAGATCGCTGCGCAGCGTTCGTACCAGCTACCTCCAGAATCTTCACGCCAAGTGTTACTTGAACGAGAAGGAAGCTATCGTCACTTCGATGAACCTCTATGATTTTTCGCAGATCAACAACAACGAAATGGGGATCTACCTGGAAAAGGGTGCCGACGCTGAGCTTTACGACAGTCTCTATACAGAGGCAATGCGGTTGGTGCGAATCAGCGAGGAAGTGCAGATCACCGTTGCCCAGGTGCCCAAGAACCCTGAGGCAACAGCAAAGGTAAACAGCGGGGCTGGATTCTGCGTCCGTTGCCACACCGAATTAAAGCTGAATCCCATGGTTCCCTACTGCCCAAATTGCTACAAAGAGTGGAGGAAGTTCAAGAATGATGAGTACGAAGAGAAGTTCTGCCATATATGTGGCAAACCAAACAAGTCGACTCTCGTCAAGCCAAGCTGCTATGACTGCTACAAGACCAACAAGGATACGCTGGAATTCCCCCTCCAATAGGATGGACGTTACCGCAGTGGTACTGCCTTGCAGCGGCTTGCGTTCAAAGGGTGGAGTTGTGGTGCTGGCGAAACGCCTAAATGGGTTTTGAAACGGCATCTAGTAGCTTGACCCCGGAAAGTACCCCCCTGGTCACAAGCGGGCAAAGGGCGTGGCGTGTCCGGCCACCCGTTCCCACCGAGATACGTTCGGCTCTGGGCAGGGCCGGATACCATCCGCTGCTAGCTCAGCTTCTCTACAACCGTGGCGTTGCCGACGCGCACCAGGCCCAGACCTTTCTCTCCACGGAGCCGGTCAGCCACGATCCGCTAGCGCTGCCCGGCATGGCCGCCGCGGTGCAACGCCTCCGCCGGGCGCTGGAGCTGAGAGAAAAAGTCGCCGTTTTTGGCGACTTTGACGTGGACGGCGTGACAGCCACAGCCATTCTGGCCCGAGCTTTGAAGCCCCTGGGGTGCGAGATACTTCCGTACATCCCCCACCGGGAGGAGGGCCACGGCCTCACCCTTCCTGCGGTGCGTACCCTGGCTGGCTGGGGGGTTGACCTTATAGTGACGGTGGACTGCGGTGTAACCTCCTATGACGAAATCGCAGCCGCCGCCGAGCTCGGCATGGATACAATTGTCACCGATCACCACCTGGTGCCAGAGGGGCCTCCTCCGGCTTGCGCCGTGGTGGACCCCAGGCTTCCCAACTCCCAATACCCATTTCCCAACCTGACCGGCGCCGGCCTGGCCTTGAAGCTGGCCCAGGCGCTCTACCACTCCATGGGAAGGCAAGACGCCGGTCCCGACACCAGTTCGGGACGTACGCTTCTGTCCCTGGCGGCCCTGGGGACGGTGGCGGACGTTGCGCCCCTGCTGGATGAGAACCGCTCCATCGTCCGCCATGGAGCGCGGGAGATGGGCCAGTCGTCTATGGCAGGTCTGAGGGCCTTGCTGCGCTCCGCCAGGATGGAAGGCCGTGCCGTGGACTCCGAAACCATAGCCTGGATACTGGCTCCACGCCTGAACGCTGCCGGGCGAATGGGCCACGCCAGCGTCAGCTATGACCTTCTGGTAGAGGAGTCGGAGGAGAAGGCTGCGGCTCTGGCGGCCATCCTGGAGGAGCAGAATCGGGAACGCCAGCGGCTGACCGGCGAGGCGCTGGAGAAGACGCGCACCCTGGTAGAGATGGCGCCACTCCTCATGGTGGGCGATCCCTCTTTCTCCCCTGGCATCATTGGCCTGGTGGCGGGAAGGCTGGTGGAGGAGTTCTCCCGCCCAGCGGTGGTGCTCAGCCTTGGTCAGGACGTCTGTCGCGGTAGCTGCCGGAGCATTCCTGAGTTTGACATCGGCGCTGCTCTGCACCAGGTAGCGCCCGCCATTGGTGGTTTCATACGCTACGGAGGGCACCCACAGGCTGCTGGCTTCTCGGTGGCCACCGAGAAGCTGCCGCTCTTGCGCCGCTCTCTGGTAGCCCTGGCCCGCGAGACCCTGGGAGAAGAGGCGTTGCAGCCACATCGGGACATAGACATGGAGCTGCCCTTGGGTGGATTGCCCCGGGACATCTACCGACTCATCCAGGGGCTGGCCCCCTTTGGGGCGGGCAACCCTGCGCCCGTGTTTCTAAGTCGCAACGTGCAGGTGGTGGACGCTCGCACCATGGGTGGGAACGGAGAGCACCTGCGTATGAAGCTCCGGGACAAGGGCGTTGGCTGGGACGCAGTGGCCTTCCGGCAGAGCGGCAGCCTGCCTGCGAATGCCCAGTCAGTGGATGTGGTCTATACCTTAGCTATGGACCGTTGGAACGGACAGGAGACCCTCCGCCTCAACGTGGTGGATATGCGGGCGACGGGGTGAATCCCGTGTCGCTGGTTTCCAGAACGGCCCGCTCATCCTGAGCCTGTCGAAGGAAATGAGCGGGAACATTACGCCATACTCCGTTCGCGGTTAACTGGCAGGCGCTGAAAAATCCTTTCGACCATCCCCCTAATCCCCTTCCTGGCCAGGAAGGGGGAAGAATTTATATCTGAGGGACACCCTCATACTCCCGGCAAAGGGGCTTTGCCCCTCTGCGCTCCCCCTTTTTCCGCAACCTGCTAGTGTCCCGAATCTGAAGTTCGTTGGGCAAATCTACCCTTGGGGGTGCAGGGGGCTGTGCCCCCTGCCGGGGTAGCAGGGGTGTCCCCTGGTCTCTGTTTCTCATCCCCCTTCTCCTGCAGGAGAAGGGGGATGAAGTATCTGTGGGAAAGCAGCGCAAAAGCCTGCTCACCGAGTCTACTTTTTCAACGGATTAGCATGACAGGACACTAGCCCCGGGATTTCGCCCTTCGCTCTGCTGCCGCAGAGGCGGCCGGCGCACGCCGCACCCAGCGGGCCTTGTATGCCAGCAGTGGCACTGTGACTGCCATGACTATCAGCGCGATTATGTGGGCTTCCGAAAGGCCAGCGAACCAGACCTTGTTCGAGCCTACAGGCGACCCAGGTACAATACGCAGGAACTGGATGAAGAACCGCCCCAGGGAGTAGAGCATCAGGTACAGAGCAAAGAGCATCCCAGGAGGCGCCAGCCTTCCCCTCAGCTTCCAGATGATGCCCAGCACCACCGTGTTCCAGAGCATCTCGTAGGCGATGGCGGGATGGCTGGCGTTCAGCCCGAACGCTTGGTAGGATGGGCTATCCGGGTGACTGTACACAAACCCCCACGGCCGGCTGGTAAGTCTGGCCACATGCTCCCCGTTGATTATGTCACCAATGCGGCCAATGGTCTGAGCAATGAGCAAGGCCGGCGCTGTCACATCCGCCAGGTGGCCGATGGAGAAATCCTTGAACTTGGCGTACATCGTCCCCTTCAGGTACCCGTCCCTGATGCCCGGCCCCACCAGTTTCTTGAACCAAGGCCACATCTCTCCCGCGTAGATGCGTCCCAGGAGCTTGCGGACCAAGATGTATGCCGCCCCACCCAGGAAGCCAAACAGAAGGGCCCCGTACAAAGCGATCCCCGCGCGGCTGAATATCTGCATGGGGTTTTGGCTGTACACGTCCCAATAGTCAATGACATGCACTATCTTAGCGCCCACTATTCCACTGAGGACCGCCCAGACAGCCACTGAGTAGACTATGTCAGGGTCTATGTGCTCACGGCGCGCCCACCATGCCACCAGCACCACTGCGGCTACAACGCCCACAAAAGTAAAAAACCCATGCCAACTCAGGGCGAATACACCTGCCTGGAAGATCATGGGGTCTATGCCAATACGTATCAATGTAAACCTCCTGGGAACTCACTAGATTCTAGTTGCCAGCGTGAGCAGGTGTCAACTGAACTGTCTGACAACCCTCACCCCCTGTGTCCCCCTCTCCCGCCTCGGGCGGGAGAGGGGGAAGGGAAAGAAGCTGGGGGACACCCCCAGTGCCCCTGCCAGGAAGGGCTTTGCCCTCCCTGGACTCTCCCGAAGCCGGATACCATCCCGCTCATTCTGAACTTGCCTGTAGTGAGACTGTCGAACTATCGAAGTAAATGAGCGGGCGGTGTCAACCAGCACGTCTGCCCACACACCACGGCCTTCCCAGGCATGTGCTAAAATGGGGGCATCTACTTGACATAGGTGAACAGGATGCTTGAAGAGAGCCCCAGGGCCTTTCTTAGTCACCTGACGGTGGAAAAGGGGGCCTCGCCCCATACTGTTGCGGCGTACCGCAACGACCTGACTCAGCTCACAGAGTACGTCGCTGGCGCCCACGGAGATGGACACCGGGCCTCCGACTGGGCCCAGGTAGACCTAAAGCTACTTGGCAACTACGTGGCAGGCCTCTATGAAAGGGGCTACTCGGCCACCACTGTGGCGCGGAAAGTTGCCTCCATCAAGTCCTTCTTCGGCTACCTGGCGGAAGAGGGCCAAATCTCTGATGACCCCACCGAGCAACTCTCATCGCCCAGGATAGGACGGAGCCTTCCCAAGCTCCTTTCAGTGGAGGAGGTGCAGCGTCTGCTGGAGGAGCCTGGGCGTGTTACAACCCCTGATGGTGTGCGTGACATGGCCATGCTGGAGCTGTTATACGCCAGCGGGCTGCGGGTCAGCGAAATGATGAACCTAAATCTACGGGACGTTAACCTGGCCGAGGGTTACGTGCGCTGCCTTGGGAAAGGCTCCAAGGAGCGGGTGGTGCCTCTGCACCGCAAAGCGGTAGCTGCAGTGCGCACCTGGGTTCAGCAGGCGCGGCCCAAGCTGTTGCAGCCTGGGCAGAAAGAAGAACCTGCCATGTTCCTCAATCGCCGGGGCGAAAGGCTCACTCGCCAGGGCTTCTGGCTTATCCTGAAAGGGTATGCTCGGAAGGCGGGACTCAACTCCTCCATTACGCCCCACACGCTACGCCACAGCTTCGCAACGCACCTCCTGGCGGGGGGAGCGTCCCTGCGGAACGTCCAGGAGTTGCTGGGCCACGCCAGCATTGCTACCACGCAGGTTTATACTCACCTCACCACCGACCGGATCAGACAGGAGTATGAGCGCGCCCATCCCAGGGCCTGAATCCTGCGTCACGGAGGCGCCATGCGCATCGCCGTAGGAAGCGGCAAGCCGGCAGCACGTAGGGCCATTGCCGAGGGAGACTCAGCATGGTGGCAGCTTTGCAGGGAGGTGGAACGGTATGACGGTAATCACCATCAACGGGCAGATTGGCGCCGGAGGACAAGAGATCGGGGCGGAGGTAGCCAAGAGGCTGCATTTGGACTACGTTGACCGTCTGATCTTGGCGGAAGCCGCCAAGCGGCTGAGCGCCACGGTGGAGGCGTTGGTTGAAAGGGAGCAGCGTTCCCTGACCCGCAACGAGCGGATCGCTCGCTTTCTGCAAACCCTGGTGGAACGCTCAGCCGTCGGCAGCGACCCGTACTTTGGGGGTGGCATTGGCGTAGTCCTAGGCCAGGAGTACCAGGACGCGGTGAAGGAGCCTATCACCCGCGCGGACCAGGTGAGAGACGAGCAGTTCATCGAAGCCACCCGGGCCGTGATCCAAGAGCTGGCCAGAGCGGGTAACGCCGTCATCATCGGCCGGGCCAGCAACCTTATACTCAAAGGGTACCCGGATGCGTTTCATGTGGGGCTGGTGTCCACCGTGGAGTCACGGATCAAAGTCATGGCGGAGCGGGAGGGCGTTTCATTGCAGGAGGCAGAGCGAAGCGTGAACGAGGCCGAGAGAGCCAGAGTGGTCTTCTTCAAGAAGTTCTTTAGGGTTTCCGCCGACGACCCGGCCAACTTTCACATGATATTGAACACCCACGCCTTGGATAGTGAGCGGGCAGCCAGTATCATTGTTCAAGCGGTATCCTAGCAGGCTGCTGAAAAATGGGAGCACAGAGTCCCGACCTGTCGGGACTCTGGTGGGGGTCTGGGGGTATCCCCCAGATTTCCTTTCACCCCCCTTCCTGGCAAGGAAGGGGGGCAGGGGGATGGTTGCCCCGGCATGTCGGGGTTCATCACCCTGCTAGTAACGGAGGCCGCCTAAGCCAAAGGGAGACGCCAGCGCCGGTGGCGCACCGTCTCATGGATAGCCAGGAGCGAAGACCATGCCAAAGAAATCCCGACGAGTTGCAGTGCGGCAGGCCCAGCTTAGCGGACGGGCAAAGCGCGAGCGGGTTCACGGCCCCGCTGGTGTTCCTGCGACCAGACCGGCAACCCAAGCTACTGGGCCTGGCGGTGATGGTGGCGCATTGGTAGAGGGACAGCGTTATGCGCCTGCGTCAGGTCAGGAGGCTCAACCCCAGGAGTTTCAGCGCTTTGCCTCCGCTTCCGCGGCGCGTCAACGTAGCAGGACTCCGCAACTACCGCCTATCGAAACGTACTCTGCCCCGGAGCTGCGACGGATTGGAATAGCAATAGGGGTGGTGGCTATTATCCTGGTCGTGCTCATGTTCGTCCTGCGGTAGGGCCAAGGCCCATAGCGCCTTTGTTCACAACTGAAAGGTGACTTCACCCGCGGCTAGAGCAACCAGAGTGCCATCGGCGCGCCGCAAGAGAAGATTGCCTTCGCTGTCCACGTCCTCCGCCACGCCTTCCTCCAGGTGCTCCCCCCAGCGCACCTGCACCTGTCTGCCCAGGGTCTCCAGGGAGGATCGCCATTCGTCCCACACGCGGTCCCACTCACGCAGGTGCGTGTAGGCCAGGCCCAGTTCCGTCAGAATCGCCTGGAGAAGCTCTTCCCTAGACACAGGCTTCCCAAGCTCAGCTGCCAGGCTTGTGGCGGCGAAACCGGCCTGCGGGTCCTCGGCGGGGTTGAAGTTGACGTTTATGCCTATTCCCAGGATGGCATGGCGCACCTGCGAGTCCTGGAAGGCGGCCTCTATGAGAATGCCGCAGACCTTCTTCTCCCCAAGCCTTACGTCGTTGGGCCATTTTAGAGTGGCGGATAGACCGGTAACCTTTGTTATGGCCCGCAAGACCGCAACCGGAGTCACGGTGCTAAGCCTGGTGGATGTCCTGCGGCTGGGGTACAGGAGCACGGAGAAGGCGAGGTTCTGATTGGGTGTAGACAGCCACTGTCTGCCGAAGCGCGCTCTTCCAGCGGTTTGCTCCTCGGCCACCACCACAGTGCCCTCGGGAGCACCTCGCTCCGCCTCCTGACGGGCAATGTCCATGGTGGAAGTGACCACTGGGAGATACAGAATGCGATGGCCAATGGCAGAGCTATGCAGGGAGGCTGCGATAGCCTCCACCTTCAGAGCCGGAGGAGTCTTACGTCGGGCGCTCAAGGCGGTGCGATGATAAACTGGCTGAGGGAGGCGACAAGAAACAAATCATAGTCTCCAATACAATGATATACTACCGTGGCGGTTTGCGGAATGGACGAATGATGGAGGTGTTTTCATGGAACGTATTCTGGTGCCTCTGGACGGCTCTCCCCTGGCTGAAGAGGCGCTCCCTCATGCCAAAAAGTTAGCTTCGCGCTTTTCAGGAATCATATTTCTAGTGCGTGTGATCCCCACGGCCCAGCAACTGGCTGCCGCCAGCTTTGCCAGCGCCTCCGGCATGCAGGGTGTGCCACCCATTGACGTTTCTTCCATGGACAAGGTTGTGGAACTCCAGCTAGAAGAGGCACGCGCCTACCTGACAGAGGCGGCCAGAAAGATTCAGGCGGAGGGGATCCAGGCAGAGTGGGAGGTGCGGGAGGGCGCCGCTGCTGAAGTGATCATCCAATGTGCGCGGGAGAAGCGTATTGACGGAATAGTTATATCTAGCCACGGGCGCTCCGGATTGGGACGTTTGGTCTTCGGAAGCGTTGCCGACCGGGTGATACGCGATTCCGGCATCCCTGTGATGGTGATCAAACCTACTAAAGGGCGGGCGTCTTGACCGCGTAACCGCTGGCGGCTGCCGCAAGGAAGGCTTCCACGTGCAAGAAAAGGGGCCAGGGCAGCCTGTAAGCCGAGTTCTGTATCCCGACAAGTCGGGATGGCGACCATCTCTCTAGCCCCGATGTTACCATCGGGATCGTGCGGCCAACCCGGGGACAGGCCGGGCACCCTATGTCCCCCTATTCGGCCTTGCTCCAGGTGAGGTTTTCCCGCCCCAAACGTCACCGCTGAGGCCGTGAGCTCTTACCTCACGATTTCACCCTTGCCCCGATTTGCTGTCGCTCATCGAGGTGGTATGTTTCTGTGGCACTATCTGTCGGGTTGCCCCGCCTGGGCGTTACCCAGCACCCTGCCCGGTGGAGCTCGGACTTTCCTCCCCGATTCGCTTTCGCTCATCGGGGCGGCCGCCCAGCTACCCTGGCCCAGCACTAGTGTACCACAGTCAACTCTTTACAACGCCAGCGCCTTTTTTTTGATCTGTCCTGGAGTCACTATCCCTCCTGACAGCACCAGGCGCATGGCAACCGGCACGGTAAGGTCGGTGTCGTAGATATTCTCTACTGGGACCAAAGCCACCCAGCCGGATTGGGGAGTGGGCGCCGTAGGGATATATATCAGACCCATAGACTTGCCGTTTTCGTCTGTTGTGACGCTCGTCAGGAAACCCACTGACCAGAGGCCGGGCCCGGGATACTCGATGAGGACCACTCGCTTGAACCCAGTGGATGAGCCGCCAGAGAAAGACTCTATTAGCTGTCTGGCCGAGGAGTAGACCGAACCGATTACCGGCATTCTTAGCAACGTGGCCTGTCCAAAGCTCACCAGCCGCTTCCCAAGGAAGTTAGCGCCGAAGAGCCCAGCTATATAGATCAGCGCTACCAGGCTGACGAGTCCCACCCCAGGCAACTCGCCTCGACCAAGGGCACGGAACACCGGCTGAAGAATGCCATCCAGGAAGTTGAACAGCAGCCTCAGAACTAGATATGTGAGCACCACCGGCACCAACAGCAGCAACCCTGTAATTATGGTCCTTCGAAAATGAGCCCTTACCCTCTTCCCTAATCCTGGCCTGACTTCTCTTTGCATGTTCTTCACCACCCTTAGCTATTCTTTGCCTGCTAATTGATCGCTGGATGGACCAGTGCGGCAGAGGAATATCACACCCTGCTGCCCAGGCTATATTAGCCTTGTTGACACTACAACCTCAACCGATTGAAGATAGTCATAGCTGGCGCATACAAAGGGCAAGCCAGGACGCACCTACACAATTTCATCCGCGCACAAAGGGACAGCGCCGACAGACCCGAAGCTAACGGAAACGCAAGTCCAACGCCGGATGCGTTGACCCAGCTATGGGCAGGTGCTACTATTCTCGTGGCTACCTTCGGCCCACGGCGGATCTCTGCCAAGGGCCAGCGGTACGTCGCGACTGTGCGTGGTGAGCGTAGCCAAGTGGTCTAAGGCGCCTGGCTGTGGCCCAGGAGATCGAGGGTTCAAATCCCTCCGCTCACCCCAACCCTTCCCCGGCCACATCTCATTGCCTGCTTTCCACGACTCCTCAAAAGACTCCAGTGCCAGGTAATGGGCAAGTCGCCCCGCTTCGTGGCAGCGCTTGTGCTACATTTGTGCTACAATTACATGTAGTAGCTGGCCTATCCAGGCCAGCTTTTTAGCTGATTTGAAAGTGAGCCATGCCTCAAAACATCAGAAATATAGCTATCATCGCCCACGTTGACCACGGCAAGACGACGCTGGTTGACGCAATGCTCAAGCAAAGCCACGTCTTCCGGGAGAACCAGCAGGTAGGCGACCTTATCATGGACAGCAACGCCCTGGAGCGGGAAAAGGGCATCACAATCCTGTCCAAGAACACGGCAATCACGTATAAAGACGTCAAGATCAACATCATTGACACGCCCGGCCACGCCGACTTCAGTGGCGAGGTGGAACGCGTGCTGAACATGGCGGACGGCTGTCTGCTGGTGGTGGACGCCGTTGACGGCCCCATGCCCCAGACGCGCTTTGTGCTCAAACAGGCCTTTGAAAAACGGCTGAAGCCAATCGTTGTCATCAACAAGATAGACCGGCCCCAGGCCCGGCCACAGTGGGTTGCCGAGATGGTCCAGGACCTGTTCCTGGAGATGGTTACAGACGCATCGCAGCTAGACTTTCCAATCCTATACTCCGCAGCCAAGGTCGGCTACGCCCTGCGCCAACTGGGGGACACGCCCAAGAGCATGGCGCCTCTCTTCGACGCCATTCTGGAGTATGTGCCCGCGCCCGTGGGCGACGCCGAGGGAGGATTCCAACTGCTTGTGGCCGCCATTAGTTACGACAGCCACCTGGGGCAGATCGGCGTTGGGCGCATTGCCCGGGGTCGCGTATCCCTGGGGGATCAAGTAGTACGGATTGGCCTGGATGGCACCACAACGCTCCATAAGGTGACCAGGCTCTACGTTTTCGAAGGCCTGTCCAGGCTGGAGGTAACGGAGGCGGAGGCCGGAGAGATCATAGCGCTGGCCGGCCTGGAGGAGGTCGCCATCGGCGACACAGTGGCGACGGCAGGACAGCCTGAGGCGCTTCCCAGAATAGATATAGGCGAGCCAACTGTCCAGATAACGTTCGGCGTGAGCAGCTCTCCATTTGCCGGGCAGGACGGTCAATGTCTGACATCGCGGCAGCTCCGGCGAAGGCTGACAAACGAGCTACAGACCAACGTAAGCCTGCGGGTCCAGGATACGGACACAGCCGACACCTTCCTGGTAGCCGGACGCGGGGAGTTGCATCTGGCCATCCTCATTGAGACCATGCGGCGCGAGGGTTCTGAGTTCCAGGTCTCCAAGCCGGAAGCCATCATCAAGGTCGTCAACGGACAGAAGCTGGAGTCTTATGAGCAACTATTCCTGGAAATCAGCGACGACGCCATTGGAACGCTGACAGAGGAACTGGCGGCCCGGCTGGCCCAGATGAAGGACATGCGCAGCGACGGCCAGGGACACGTGCACATGGAGTTCAAGATACCTACCCGTGGACTCATTGGCTTCCGCAGCTTCTTCCTCAAAGCAACCCAGGGCAACGGTGTGATGAACAGCACTTTCACCGGATATGAGCCGCTTAAGGGCCAGGTGAAAAGCACGCGCACAGGCACAATGGTGGCCGCCGAGACTGGCATCGCGGTGACATACGGGTTGAACAACGCTCAGCAGCGAGGGATGACTTTCGTCGCACCTGGAACCCCCGTGTACGAAGGAATGGTGGTGGGGGTGCATTCCAGAGACAAGGACATGGTGGTGAACGTCTGCAAAGAGAAGAAGATGACCAATGTCCGGGCGTCCACCTCGGACTTCACTATCCACCTCACGCCTCCCCTACTGATGAGCTTGGAGGAGGCTCTGGACTTCATAGTTGACGACGAGGTACTAGAGGTAACGCCCAAGAATCTCCGAATACGGAAGCGTGTCCTAGCAAACGATGCGCGCCACCGGCTGGGCCGGGACAGAAGCAACGCACTGGTCGCTCAGTAGCGGCAGCCATCCTCTGGACCAGAGCTAATAGGCGCTGCAATAGGGAAGTCCAGAGGCCCGACTAGTCGGGCCTCTGGTGGACGGAGTTTTCCATCACCCAGCTATTTCACGGCGCCGGCCTGGCGAAGTCGCCGGATGTCCGCAGGTGCGTAGCCGAGCCCAGATAGTAGCTGGTCCGTGTGTTCGCCAGCCTTGGGCGCGCGCCTATGAACGGCCCTCCCCGGAGTCTTGCTCAGTCTGAACGGATTGCCGTATTGGATCTCGCGCTGGCCACCGTCGCCGACTACTTCTACGTGCATGCCCCGTGTCTTTACCTGCGGGTCGTCTCTGGCCTCGTCTATGGTGTTGACTTTGGCGACCTCTGTATCCACTTTACTTATCTGCGCAAACCACTCGTCCCTGGTCCTGGTCTTGAATGTCTTATTGAATATCTGGATTATCTCCTGCCCTCGTTGCTCCGAAGCACCACGTTCTTTGGCCAACGCTGGCTGGCCTATGGCCTCGCACAGGTTGCGCCACTGGACCTCTTCCCCCGCTGCAAAGGCGATATACTTGCCATCTTTGCATTCATATACATTCCAGGACGGCCTAACATGAGTGAAAGCGCCATCGCCTTCCGAGGGTACCGGAGCGTCCTTCACGGCTATGACGCCATCAAACAGGGCCAGGTCCAGGTACTGGCCAACCCCCACCTTTTCCCGAGCATACAGTGCCAAAAGGATAGAGACCATCGTGTTGGAAGAGCCCTTCATGTCTGGAAGGTTGAAATAGTTCAGCCAGGGGCGTCCCGTATAGTCGCCGCCCGTGTTCCCATAGCCTTGCCCGTGCATTCGGAGCCAGCCAGCGGTAGCTTCCCAAACCAGGCCGTGGCCTGGAATCTGCGCATAGGGGCCGCTCTGCCCGTAGCCTGTCACAGAACAGACGATGATGCGTGGGTTGATAGCGGAGAGTGTCTCGTAGTCGAAGCCCAAGCGCTTGGCTATGCCTGGACGGTTAGCTTCTATCAGCACATCAGTCGTCTTGGCCAACTGGTGGAGGATGGTGCGGGCTTCTCCCGTCTTCAGGTCCAAGACTATGCTTCGCTTGTTGCGGCAATGCACAGCCCTGGTCCGCCCGCCTTCGCGCCAGTCAGTCGACATTGCTCTGTTGGAGGGGGATTCCACCATTATGACATCCGCTCCCATGTCTCCCAGCCAGCCAGACGCGAAGCCCGCCGGACCGAACGTGCCCATCTCTATGACTTTGATCCCTTCCAATGCTAGTGTCATGGTCATTCACCTCTCTTCACACAACTCTAAAACTTGCACACGGAGGCATCATACTTTCACGGCTACCCGCTGTCCAGATGTAAATCGCTGGAAACTCGCCTGCGTATTGGCGCTCCCCCAGACAGCTATTGAAGTCCGTGTCTGTATAGGCCCAATGCGACGACTTTCGTCACCAACATTCTCTTGGCAAATGGATTGACAACAACTCGCCTTATAGCTATAGTGCAGGCGCGCTTGGCAAGGCCCGCCCCATCCTACCACCCTGCCAGGCGCCCGCGCCCAAGAGTTCGTTGGTATCACCATATTGGAGGGAGACCATGAAGAATCCTGCTAAGCATCGTCGGTGGCTGTTCCCGTGGGCGGCAGTCGTGCTGCCTCTGCTGCTGATTGCTCTGGCCTGCGGCGCTGCAGAGAAACCGGCGCCGACACCCACATCAGCCCCTGTGGCAGTGCCAACGCCCACCGCTGTTGCCACACCCACAGCTACACCAGTTGGAGGCGTGCCCCAAAGGGGAGGCACCCTAACGCAGTATACCGGCGCCCTCTCCTTCCCCCACTGGGACATGACGCAACATTCCACCCCCACTGGGCAGGGACTGGCAAAGATATACATGACGTTGCTGAACCAACCTGGAGGAGGAGGCAAGGTTGAATGCGACCTTTGCACGAAATGGTCTCTGGAGGACGGCGGAAAGACCATGGTCTTCTCGCTTCGGGATGACATCAAGTTCGGAGATGGCAAACCCATTACCTCCAAGGACATGAAGTACAGCCTGGAGAAGCTCATGGGTCAGGTAGATAAAGTAGTCAACGCAAGGATGGGATTTGTAAAAGAGTATATTACCGCCCTAGAGACCCCTGACGACCGCACCTTCATAATCCGTCTATCGCGGCCGTCCGCTGTGGTCCCTCAGGCGCTGGCCCTTGCCTTCGCGGCCATCCTACCCGAAGGAACCAAGCGGGCCGATCTCTCCGCCCCGCCTCTGGGCCCCAACAACAAGTACATCTCAGGCCCCTTCTACGTGAAGGAGTCTGTCCAAGACAGCCATGTTATCTTCGAACGCAATCCCAACTATTTCAAGAAGGGACTGCCCTATCTGGACTCTGTCAAGGACCAGACATTTGCCGACACAGGATCTGGCACCACAGCATTGCTGGTCGGCAAAATAGACCTGTACGTGGCCATTGACTCGCCGCCCTTCCAGTTCTGGCCCCAGTTGAACAGGATGGCCAAGGCTGACCAGATGGGCTCATTAGAAACGCCGCAGTGGTGCATTCCTGGGAACCTTTACCTTAACCTTAACGACCCGCTGCTCAAGGACAGCAAGGTCCGCCACGCCATAAACCTGGCAATAGACCGGACCGAATACGGCAATGTCAGGTACTCCGGCGATTACGTGGTGGCGGCGCACTTCCCCGCAGGCACCCAGTGGGGACGCCAAGCAAATGAGATCTGGGATGTGATGGAAGGCTACGGGACGGGCGCCAACAAGAAGGCGGAACAACTAAAGGGCAAGCAGCTGCTGGCCGAGGCTGGGTACCCCAACGGAATAGATAAGTTCGCGTTGATGTCCAGCTCCACCGATTTTACTTTTGGCGGGGGAGAGGTCATACAGCGAAACCTGAAAACCATTGGCATCACTTCCCAGATAGTGGCGAACCCGCCTGATGCGCAGCAGCTCTGGGCCGCGGGCAAATACACGGCGCACAACTACCGGTCCTGCCTGGCCCTCGACGACCCGGATGAGCTCGTGTCCGGCTACTTCCTAAAGGCCGGCGCACGCAATCTGCAGTATTATGAGAACGCAGAGGTCGAAAGACTTTACCCCGTGATGTCGGCAGAGACTGACCCCATCAAGCGAAAACAGTTGTTCTTCCAGATCGAGGACATTGTGTACCAAGACTTGCCCATCCTCACATTTGTGGACGGCAACCGTGTGTACTGGTACGCCAGCAAGGTCCATGGCTTCAATCCCGGGCGCACTATATATGCAGTAGCCACCCACCGCGCCGAAACCTATTGGCTGGCGAAGTAGAGGGAGGCCTGAGAACGGCGTCTGACAGCCATAGCTTGATTGTCTGACTTGTATCTGGGCGGCCCTGGCACTGAGTCGCGTCAACGGACGTGCCAACATGTGGGCCGCCCAGCCATTTCATGGGCTTGGGGTTTGACTTTTCCCGCCTGGAGGAGATTCGTATGGCCCTGCCGTTGTCCAACATCAAAGTCGTGGATTTCTCACAGGCCCTTGCCGCGCCATTCGCGGGAATGCTTCTTGCGGACCAGGGAGCCGATGTAATCAAAGTCGAGCCTCCTGATGGAGACTCCACCCGCAGTTCAGCGCCAAACTACGGCGGCACCAGCATAACCACCCTGTCCTTCAACCGGAACAAACGATCCATAGTGGCGGACATAACCAAGCCTGCCGGGTTGGAGGTTGCCTATCGCCTCATCAAATGGGCAGACGTGTTGGTAACAAACACGCGTGTGGACGCCCGCCGCCGGCGAGGGCTCAGCTACGAAGCCGTGGCCGGCATGAACCCCAAGCTTGTCTACGCATCTCTCACCGGCTACGGAGAGGAGGGCCCAGACGCCAATCTCCCCGGCGCCGACATCACCATTCAAGCCAGAGTGGGGGACATAGCCGGTCGCCGGCCAGTCGGCGGCCAATTTCCTTCCTACACTGCCCTCTACCACTTCGATATGGCGGCGGGAATGCTGATTGCATACTCTGTGATGCTGGCGTTGTACGAGAGGGAACACACTGGCCGAGGCCAGAAGATAGAGATCAACCTGCTGCAAGCTGGCCTGGCCTTGCACTCCGTACAGATGACGCGCCGCACCGGTAGCAGTGAAAGATTTCCCAGCAGGGCTACCGGCCTGCCCAATCAGTACATCTGCAGTGACGGCAGGCAACTGCTTTCTCAGAGCATCAACATCGGCCCGCGGTGGGAAGAGTTTACCAGGGCTGTGGGGCTGGACAAGCTTCTCACTGATCCCGCATTCGACACCCTGGAAAAACGCGAGCGGCGTGTGGCAGAGCTTCAAGGTATACTTGCGCGCCATTTTGCGACCAGGCCCGCAGCGGAGTGGGAGGCCATGTTCAAGGGGAGCAACCGCTTCGCCAGCGTGGTCAAAGAGATAGAGGCCGATGAGGTGGATAACGATACCCAGGTGGTCGCCAACAAGATGATCATCCAGTTCGAGCAGCCTGGCTTAGGCCCCATTACGGCCAACGGCAGGCCGTTCAAAATGTCTGAGCACACCGATAACTCATGGCTGCGCCGCCCTGTGCCTGTCCTGGGCGAGCACACCGCTGAGATACTGAAAGAGCTGGGGTATAGCCGTGAAGAGATTGAGTCGCTCAAGTCCAGCGGAGGTATTGGGTAGAGCGGCGAGATGGTGGGGTCAGTCAGGCCTGTGTGCTACTGTCCCCCACTCTCCATGTTGTCATTCTGAGCTACAGGCGAAGAATCTGGTGCGGAGGGAATTCTCCCCGCCACTCCAGATTCTTCGGCCGTCCCGATGGCATCGGGACTTCCTCAGAATGACAAGCGTGTATCAGGCCTGTGTATCCCCCTCCCCAACGCCTACGCTCTCCGCCAATATCTCCGCCAGGTCCCTGGCCTGCTTGGTCTCCTGAGCACCCTTGGTAGCAATGCCTTCTACAAACATCTGGAGGCAGAAGGGGCAGGAGACGCCCAGGGTGTCGCCCTTGGTCTCCAGGAACTGCTCCGTCCGCATATGGTTGATGCGCCGGCCTCCGCTGTCATCCATCCACATGTGGCCGCCGCCAGCGCCGCAGCAGAAGCCGTCCTCGCGCTTCTTCTCCATCTCGTGGAGCGTCAGGCCGGGGATGGCCTTGGCAATGATCCTTGGCGCTTCGAAAACCCGGTTGTGGCGGCCCAGGTAGCACGAGTCGTGGTATGTCATCTCTATGTTCACTGGCTTGATTGGCTTCAGCCGCCCCTGCTCTATTAGCTCTGCCATGAACTCAGTGTAGTGGTACACCTGGTAGTTGCCGCCAAGCTGGGGGTACTCG
>JAUSCR010000167.1 GCA_030651175.1 Dehalococcoidia bacterium | reverse complement strand
CACGGCAGCGCCAATGTGCACCTTCTCGTCCTTCCCCGTCTCACAGAGTTGCTGGGTGCTTCCTCCCTTGCGGCACGGGGAAGGCGCCCGCTGACTCCGCTGCTGGAGGCCGCAGCGGTCCGGGCTGTAGCCGCGGAGGCTCAGGGCCCCCTGGAGGCCGTGCGGCAGCACCCCGCTCTCCACCAGACGCTCCGGTCCACCTTCCGCGAGCTTCGCCATGCTGCGGAGGAAGGCCTCTCAGGCCTGGCGGCCCAGGGCGAGCTGCGGTCTGAGGTGGTGCGCCTGTACCGCCTCTTCCGCGAGCGGACCGATCTTCACTACTATGACCGAGAGGCTCTGGCCCGAGCGGCGGCCCAGGCAGTGCGGGACGGGGCAGCCTCCGGCCTGAAGGACCTGGGCCCGGTGGTCTTCTTCCTTGTGTCCGACCTGACTCCGGGCGAGCTAGCTCTGGTCGAGGCCCTGGGAGAGCACTGGTCCTGCGCTGTGGTCCTGGGAATTACCGGTGATACAGTAGCCGATGGGCCAGTCCGCGCCCTGGCGGAGCGGCTCGACTCCTTCCAGGGTCCTCTGCAAGAGGGACCGGTGCCACAGTTGCCGCCCATTTCCCGCCTCGTCATCACCCCTGACCCGCAGCAGGAGGTGCGCTGGGTCTTGCGGCACCTGATGCGAGCAGCTCAGGAGGGCGTCCCCTTCCACCGCATGGCAGTCCTCTACCGCCAGCCCACTCCTTATGCCGCCCTGGTGCAGGAAGAACTGTCGCTTTCAGAAGTGCCTATGGCCGGCCCTGGCAATGTCCCGCTGGCCGAAACAGCGGCGGGGCGTACCCTCGTAGGCTTGGTCCGTCTGGTGGGGAGCGACTTTCCCAGGAGTGAGGTTATGGCTTGGCTTACCGGCTGCCCTGTTGTGGCCCCAGAGGCCCCTCGCCAGTCCATCCAGCCTTCCCACTGGGATGCCATCTCTCGCAAGGCCGGGGTGGTTGGGGGCCTGGCCCAGTGGCAGCAGCGGCTTGAGCGTTACGCTGCGGAGATGGAGCGCCTGGCAGAGGAGGGACTGGGGCGGGAGGATGTTTCGGAGGCGCGTGCGGCCCGCATGCGGGAGGAAGCGGCCGCCGCTAGGGCCCTCATGGGGTTCATAGCGGGGATGGCGGACCGGCTCCAAACGCCCCCTGACGGCAGCGCGTGGGCAGAGTTTGCTCGGTGGGCCCAGGACCTGCTGACGGCGTACCGGGATCGCACCACTGCGAGATCCCGCGAGGCGGAGGATGAGGCCCTCCACCGCATTGAGGAAACCTTGAAGGAACTGAGGACGCTGGATGAGGTGGAGCCACGTCCCTCCTTTGAAGGGTTCCGGCTGGCACTGGAGGAGGCCCTGGCAACTCCCCTGGGCCACTTGGGCCAGACGGGACGGGGAGTGTTCGTGGCGCCATTGGGGACAGCCCTGGGCATGAGCTTCGAGCTCGTTTGCGTGGTTGGAATGGTGGAGGGGGTGGTGCCGCCACACCAGCCCGACGACCCTTTGCTTCCCGACCGGGAGCGGCAGCGAGCAGGCGGCCCTGAGGCGGGCATCCCTTTGCGAGCGGTGCGGGATGCAGACGAGCGCTATCGCTACCTGGCCGCCCTCGCGGCGGCGGAGCGGTGTGTCCTCTCCTTCCCTCGAGGCAACCCGGGAGCACAGCGGGGCCAGTTTCCTTCTCGCTGGTTCCTGGAGGCTGCGACGCGGCTCTACGGCGCCCCGGTGTACACCTCCAATCTCTGGTCCCTTGGACCTGTCACGTGGCTCACCGTGGTGGCATCCATGGAAGACGGGCTACGGACCGTGACCACGGAAGCACCTGCCGATGTACACGACCGTGACCTCCACCACCTCTGGCGCTGGCGGCGCGCCGGAAAACCCGTGGAGGAACACCATCTGGCGGCGTTGGGACACCTGGCTAGCGCCTTGGCCCTGGAACAGGGGCGGGCGGCGCGTCAGCTCACCCCGTGGGACGGCGATGTCTCCGTCCTCAAGGACCGGGCACGGCGGCTACGACTCCTGGACCGGCCGGCGCTTTCCGCCACCAGCCTGGAGGCCTGGGCCACCTGCCCCTTCCGCTACCTCTTAGGCCACGTGCTGGGCGTGGCCGCCCTGGAGCAGCCCGAGGAAGTGGCAACCATCTCCCCTTGGGAGAAAGGGTCGCTGGTTCATGGCGTCCTGGAGCGCTTCATCCGCACGGTGCAGGAGCAAGGAGGGCTTCCCTCCCCCGGCGAGCCGTGGCGCCAAGAGCACTGGGACCTGCTGCACCACATGGCCCACCAGGCCTTCGCCGAGGCCGAGGCCAGGGGTGTCACCGGAAAGGCGCTCCTCTGGGGGTTGGAGCAGGAGGCCATCCTGTCGGACCTGGAAGCCTTCCTGGCAGCAGATGCCGCGCTGCGCGCCCGCTTCGGGATGACGCCGCACCTGGTAGAGGTGCGCTTCGGCCTCCAGGGGCCTACTGATGGCGAGCCCGGCCTGCCGCCGGCCGAGCGCGAAATCCCGGGCGTAGGGACGCTGCGCTTTCGGGGCGTCGTAGACCGGGTTGACCTGGCCCCCTCCAGCAAGGTAGCACTGGTCCTAGACTACAAGACGGGCGGCACCAGCAGCTACGAGGCGCTCAAGAAGGACCCGGTAGACGCCGGGCGGCGCCTCCAGCTCCCCATCTACACTCTTGCCCTCCAGAAGGGCCTTGGGGAGGGAGTTACGGTGCGAGCCGCCTACTGGTTTGTCAGCACAAGGGGAAAGTTTGCTATCTTGCCCCCGGAGCCGGTAGAGCTGGTACAGGTGGCGGAACGCTTCGATGCCGCGGTGGGAACCATCGCCCAAGGCATCGCCGGGGGTGTCTTCCCATCCAACCCTGGCCCCGAAGACCGGGGAGGCTTCACCAACTGTACGTGGTGTGACTTCGACACCCTCTGTCCCAGCAGGCGGGACGTACTCTGGGAGCGAAAGCAGACCGACCCCCGCTTGAAGGCGTACCTGGGATTGCAAGCAGAGGAGGGCGGTGGGGAATGAGCGGTGCCTTTGTGCCCCAGGACCAGGATGCCCGCCACCGCGTCCAGGAGGCGTTGGACGAGAACCTCTTTGTGGAGGCGGGTGCCGGCACGGGCAAGACTTCCAGCCTAGTGGATCGCATAGTGGCTCTGGTAGCCTCTGGTCGCGCCACCCTGGACCGGGTGGCTGCCATTACGTTCACTGAGGCCGCAGCGGCGGAGCTGCGAGACCGCGTCCGGGAGGCCCTAGAGCGGGCAACCACCGACCCGAAGCGGCCTGACGAGGAGCGGGCCCGCTGCATCAAAGGCATGGCCGACCTGGACCGCTCCGCCATTCAGACCCTTCACAGCTTCGCGGGGAGCCTGCTGCGGGAGCGGCCCCTGGAGGCGGGCCTTCCTCCAGCTTTCGAGACTCTGGACCAGATCTCCGCCGACCTGGCATTTGAGGAGACCTGGGGGTCGTGGCTGGACAAGGCACTGGACGCCCCCGGCCTCCAGCCGGCCTTGCGCCTTGCCCTCTCCCTGGGGCTGAAGCTGGACCACCTCTACCAGTTGGCCAGGGACTTCCACACCAATTACGACCTTCTGGAGGGAGTCTCCCTCCCTGATACGGCCTTTCCCCAGCCAGAGGCGGCGGCTGCCCTGGTCGCGGAGTCGCCTGAGTTGGAGCGCCTCTGCGCCTTTTCGCGTAATGGCGACAGCGACCCCTTGGCGGCACACGTCCGTGCAGTCATAGGGCTGGAGCGACACATGGAGGGACTGGACCCTGCAGCACCGGGGACATGGCGCATCCTGGCCCAGAGCCTCCCATTGAGGCAGTCGCGGGGCCGCGTAAGCGACTGGGGCACAGACCCAGACACGAAGCAAAACGCCTGCACCCGCCTGAAAGCGCTCCTGCAGGAGCTGGACGCCCAAGCGCGGGAGGAGTTGGCTGCGGTGCGAAGGGCGTCCCTCATGCCGCTGCTGCGAGCCGTACGGGATTTCGTCCTGGGCTATGCCGCCGAGCGGAAACGCCAGGGGCGCGCCGAGTTTCACGACCTCCTGGTATGGGCTCGTGACCTCCTGCGGGGCAACCTCGAGGTGCGCGACCACTTCCGTGATCGCTACAGTCACCTCCTGGTGGACGAGGCCCAGGACACCGACCCTATCCAGGCCGAGATCGCCACCTTCTTGGCGGAAGGGGTGCCGCCGGGCATGCCTCCCGAGTCCCGCCCCCGCCGCTGGACCGACGTCCGACTGGCCCCAGGGAAGTTGTTCGTGGTGGGAGACCCCAAGCAGTCTATCTACCGCTTCCGCCGCGCCGATGTGGCAGTCATGGCACGTTTCCGGGCCCTCATCACGGAGGAGCCAGTACGGCTGGTGCAGAACTTCCGCTCCCAGCGGGCCGTGGTTGCCTGGGTTAACCGCCTGTTCCAGGGCTGGATGCAGGGAGGCGACGGCCAGGCAGCCTATATCCCCATCATCCACCGATGGGAGTCCCACACCGACCACCCACGGCCGCCGTCGGTGTGGGCATTAGGCGGATCGCTGGACGCTAGGTACGTGGCGCAGGTGCGGAGCCGCGAGGCCACCGCCATCGCTTCTCTGGTGCGAGGCGTCAAGGCCGAGGAATGGCCTGTGCTGGACCGCGAGGCCACGGAGCGGAACGGTGCAGAGTGCTTCAGGCCTGCGCAGTTCAAAGATATTTGCATCCTCATGCCCCAGCGGACCGCTCTGCGGTCCCTGGAGTTGGCCCTGGAGGACGCCGATGTACCCTACCGCCTGGAAGGGGCCTCCCTGGTCTTCGCCACTCAGGGGGTGCGGGACCTGCTCAATTGCCTGCGGGCCGTGGACGACCCCGCTGACCAGGTGGCCCTGGTGGCGGCGCTGCGCTCCCCGGCCCTCGCCTGCTCCGACGCCGACCTCCTGGACTTCGTCGAGGCCGGCGGGCGGTTGGACTACCTGGCTGAGAGAAACCCAACTGAAGGTCCTGTGGCAGAAGCGATGGGAGTTCTGCGCCGCTACCACCAACAGCGCCTATGGACGTCGCCTGCCGCGCTGATTGAAGAGTTCGTGCGGGACCGGCGACTCTTGGAGGCTGCCCTCGGAGCGCCAAGACCTCGGGAACAGTGGCGGCGCCACGCCTTCCTGGTGGGTCAGGCCCGCGCCTTCGCAGAGGCAGGAGGAAGCTCCCTACGTGCCTTCCTGGAGTGGGCGGCCGACCAGGTAGAAAAAGGGGCGCGAGTCACGGAGGTGCCCGTCCCCGAGGCAGACGAGGACGCCGTGCGGGTCATGACTGTGCATAGCGCCAAGGGACTGGAGTTCCCCATCGTCATCCTGACGGGCCTTAACTTTGAGCCCTCAGTTCGAGTGGGCAGTGTACTATTCGACCGGGAACGCGACGGTGCAGAGGTCAGGCTGGGAGCCGGCGACGCCCCCTTCCAGACGCCAGGATATGAAGCGCTAGCGGAACGAGAGGAGGAGTTGGAGGTTGCGGAGGACGTCAGGCTGATGTACGTGGCATCCACTCGGGCCCGGGACCACTTGGTCGTCAGCCTCTACCGCCCTGCCAAGGACCAGAAGTCCAGGGCGGCGCTGATAGCACAGCATCTGGAAGGTGCCGACGACCTTTGGCAGCCCGTGACGAATGTGGTCTCGCTTCCAATGGCTTCCCAGGAGACAGAGGAACCGGCGCCAGATGACACCCCGGAGGCGCGGAAGCAGTGGCTTGATGAGCGGGCGAAGTTGCTTGTCGAGCGAGCGCGTCCATCGGCCGTGGCAGCCACTGCCTTGGCCAAGGTAGTCAAAGAGGAGGCGGGAGTCCCAGAGGAGCCATGGCGCCGCGGGCGTGCGGGTACCGGTCTGGGGCGCGCCGTCCACGCCGTTCTCCAGACGATAGACCTGGTCACTGGCCAGGGACTGGAGGACACCGCCCGGGCCCAGGCGGCCGCCGAGGGCATCCCCGACAGGGCAGCAGAGGTGGCCAGGCTAGCCCGCGTTGCCATAGAGAGCGACACGGTGCGGCGGGCCGTGGCCTCGGCTCGCTGGTGGCGAGAGGTCCCCGTGGCTGCTCCCGTGGGTGAGACCGTCCTTGAAGGCTTCATCGACCTTCTCTTTGAGGAGGTGGGTGGGCTGGTGGTGGTGGACTACAAGACGGACGTGCTGGAGACGGAGGAAGAGATCGCCGAGAGGACAGGGCACTACCGGATCCAGGCAGGCGCCTATGCCCTGACGGTCCAGGCAGCCATAGGACGGCCCGTCAAAGAAGTCGTCCTCCTGTTCCTCCAGCCCCGCCAGGAGATCTTGCTGCGGGACGTGTCGGCGCTGGTGGAGGAGGCGCGGGATGCACTGTCGGCCATAAACGAAATGAAGTCGAGGACGTAGTGCAGGACATCTTTGCATATTTCAAGCAAGAGAGAGCCTTGGCTTGACCAGAAAATAAAGTATGGTGATGGATTCGACTTGTTAACCATAGCACAAGCACGTATTAGGCAGCTTACTGACGTCTCGTCCGAGGAGCAGATCCAGCATGAAAGTAGTGCTCTTTTCCGACCTTCACCTTGACAGTGCGTTCGCATGGATGTCTAGCGCTCCGGGTGCCGCCAGGAGGCGAAGGCAAGCCCTGCGTGACACGCTGCTCAAGATCATCGAAGTGACAGTAAAGGTCAAAGCGGATGCCTTGCTGTGTGGAGGTGACCTCTATGAGCACGACCGGTTCACACCAGATACGGCGGCGTTCTTGAAGTCCACCTTCGAGCGGCTTCATCCGATCCCCGTCTTTATCGCTCCAGGTAATCACGACTGGTATGGTCCTCAGAGCCTCTACTGCAGAGTCGAGTGGAGCCCCAACGTGCATATCTTCTATGATAGCCGCTTGCAGCCCTTCAAACTTGAGGATGGTCTGACGCTTTGGGGAGCCGCCCACTTGGCCCCAGCCAGCACGCCTGGTTTTCTGGACGGGTTCAAAGTAGATAGGGGTGGAGTTCACTTGGCCCTCTTTCACGGGTCAGAGAGGGGTGGGTTTTCGGAGCAGGGTGAAGGTAAAGCTCCGCATGCGCCGTTTGATGCTGAACAGGTTGAGGCGGCCGGGATTCATCACGCCTTCCTCGGACATTACCATCGTCCTCGCGACTATGAGAGGCTCACCTATCCAGGAAATCCCGACCCGCTTAGTTTTGGGGAAGACGGTCTGCGAGGTGCTGTTGTAGCGACGGTTGCGGGGGACGGGAGTATCCAGAGAGAGCGAGTCCGTGTGGCGGTCACGGAAGTCCACGACATTACCGTGGATGTTACTGGTTGCGGAAGCCAGCAAGACGTGAGGAGCCGCGTTCATGAAGCTATCGGGCCCCTCCGGGGGGTTGCGCGTGTAACCCTGTCCGGTGAATTAGTTCCTGAAATTGACCTCCGATCACGCGATATGCTTTCGCTGGCCACCAGCCTTGAGTCCTTGACAGTGGAGATAGGAGACTTGTACGTCGCTTATGACCTAGAAACTATCAAGGACGAAGCAACGGTACGGGGCGAGTTCGTTCGTCAAGTCACAGCGGCGGACCTGCCCGAAGACGAGAAGCGGCGAGTCCTTGTGACGGGCTTACGGGCGCTGGACGGACGAGAAGACTTGGAGGTCACGTAAATGCGGATCGAGTCGGTTAGAGCCCTTGCGTTTGGGCCCTTCATAGATCGTAGTCTGGATCTGGCGCCTGGTATGACAGTCATTTGCGGACCGAATGAATCCGGCAAGTCGACCTGGCATGCGGCCCTGTATGCCGCGCTATGTGGAATGAGGCGTGGCCGTGGCAAACCGAGGGAGGAGGATCGGGAATTTGCAGATCGGCACCGCCCATGGGACGCAGCCAACTGGGAAGTTTCTGCCATCGTCATGTTGGAAGATGGACGCCGGATCGAGCTTCGGCACGATCTGGCCGGCAAGGTTGACTGCCAGGCGCGTGA
>JAUSCR010000162.1 GCA_030651175.1 Dehalococcoidia bacterium | reverse complement strand
GACGGCCTTAGCGCCCTGCGTCTGGAGAGGGCACAAGGTCAACATCCTGGATACGCCTGGGTTTCCCGACTTCGTTGGGGAGGTGGTCTCCGCCCTGCGGGCCTCGGATGCCGCCGTCCTGGCTGTAGCGGCGCAGGCGGGGGTGGATGTGGGCACGGAGGAGGCGTGGAGGCTGTGCGAGGCCGCGGGGATGCCCCGCATGATATTTGTGAACAAGATGGACCGGGAGAACGCCGACTTTGCCCGTGCCCTGGAGAGCATCCACAAGGCCTTCGGCAAAAAGTGCGCCGCCATCCAGGTGCCAGTTGGAGCACAGCAGGCGTTCCAGGGAGTCGTGAGCCTGTTGCAGCCTCCTGCCACCATACCACCGGCTGTCGCAGGGGAGGTGGCGCGGCTGCGGGATCTGCTGCTGGAAACCGTAGCAGAGACCGATGACGACCTGGCCACCAAGTATCTGGAGGGCAAGGAGATCACCCCGGAAGCACTGACCATAGCCCTGAAGCGAGGCATCCTTGCTGGCAAGATAGTCCCAGTGCTGGCAGGCTCGGCTAACATGTCCCTGGGCACCAAGGAGTTGCTGGATGCCATGGTAGACCTGCTGCCATCGCCGGCGGAGGTACCGGCCGTGGAGGCCAGTGCGCCCGGCACCGATGGCCAGGTAAAGCTATCGGCGGACCCCGCCGGCCCTCTGGCAGCGCTGGTGTTCAAGACCACGGCGGACGCATTTGTCGGGAAGCTGTCCTACTTCCGGGTCTTCCGAGGCACCGTCCGGAGCGATTCCCACGTCTGGAACGCCACCAAAGGACAGGACGAGCGAATAGGCCAGGTATTCGTCCCCACGGGCAAGACCCAGGAGCCCACCACCGCCCTGGTGGCCGGAGATATTGGGGCGGTTTCCAAGCTGGCGTCTACAGGCACCGGCGACACACTGGCCCAGCGGGACCATGCGGTCGTCCTGCCCGCTATCCGGTTTCCGGCCCCCATATTCACGGCAGCCATAAATCCCAAGAGCAAGGCCGACCTGGACAAGATGGCCACCTCTCTGGCGCGCCTGGTGGAGGAGGACCCAACGCTGCACCTGAGCCGGGAGTTCACAACCAGCGAGACACTTCTTTCTGGCATGGGGGAGACCCACATTGATGTGGCGGTGGAAAAGGCAAAGCGCAAGTTTGGAGTGGAGCTTGTTTCCAGCTTGCCCAAGGTGCCCTATCAGGAGACCATATCCGCAACCACCAAGACGGAGTACAAGCACAGAAAACAGTCGGGTGGCCACGGCCAGTACGGCCACGTGCTGATAGAGCTGGAGCCGATGCCACGGGGCAAGGGGTTCCAGTTCCAGTCGCACGTGGTGGGTGGCAACGTCCCGAAGGAGTACATTCCCGCTGTTGAAAAGGGCGTCGTCAAAGTGCTGCCAGAGGGCCCCCTGGCAGGCTATCCCGTCGTGGACTTGAAGGTGGTGCTGTACGACGGCAGCTCTCACCCGGTGGACTCCTCAGGTATGGCGTTTGAGATTGCTGGGGCCTTCGCGCTGCGCAAGGGGATGATGGAGGCCCGGCCGGTGCTGCTGGAACCAATCATGCACCTGCGTGTAACTGTGCCGGACTCCTGCACAGGAGAGGTGATTGGGGACCTGAACTCCAAGAGGGCGCGCATCCTGGGAATGACCCCTGAAGACGGCATGACGGTGGTGGAGGCCTACGCGCCTCAGGCCGAGGTTCTGCGCTACGCCACGCAAGTGCGGTCCATGACCCAGGGCCGCGGCCGGTTCACAATGACGTACGACCACTACGATGAGGTGCCTGCGCACCTGACTCAGCGCGTTGTGGACGAGGCCAAGAAGGCCGTGGGGGCTTAGGACAGGCTGCTGAAGAAGGGAAGTCCAGAGGGGCGAAGCCCCTTTGGTGGGGGTCTGGGGGTATCCCACAGATATCTCTTTCACCCCCTTCCTGGCCAGGCCTGTCCTGAGTAGGCCGAAGGAACTGGGCCAGGGGGATGGTCGAAGGAGTGGTTTATCACCCTGTTGGGAACAACCACTTCCCAAGGAGAAAACAGAATGACAAGCCGACTGCTAGGTCTATTCCGAAGACCAGAAACTGCCGAGGACCCTGTGTGTCACATGCAGGTGAATGTCAAGAACCCGCCCGGCGGCACCCACGAATACAGCGGGCAGACCTACTACTTCTGCGGCCCAGGCTGCCGGGTGGCCTTCTCCAAAGAGCCAAACGCCTACCTATCCGGGGAGAAGCGGTTGAAGATGTAGAGGGGGCATAAAGCGTTACCCCCACCCCAAATTGCCACGCCCCGATTTATCGGGACTCGCAATAACAATGCCATCACACGCTCTCCGAATGACGGTAGGAACTTTGCTGTTCCTACCGTGCCAGTTCCACCGCCACCGCTATCACCAGAATCCCCAGTACCAGGTTCGCACGCGCCAGCCACGAGGCCAGTCGGCGTCCTGCTGGCCGCTGGGCACCCTCCGCCGAGCGCGCAGACGCGCCAGGGCCAAGCACAAAGTCGTGCAGAGCGCTCAAGATAAGCATCGCGCCCACCAGCATTCCCTTTACGGCCAGGCGGAAGCCAAAGGTGGTGTGCCAGAAATCGCTGGATGTTAGCTGTGCCCACCCGACGCCGTGGTAGTGAAGGTTGATGAGGCCTGTTACTATCAGGAGGCCGATGCTGGCCCAGCCTACCCAGCGAAACCGGCGACCCACCACACTGAACAGGCGTGCCCGCTGAGGCGGTTCCATGTGGCGCATGGCCGGAACGACCACCACGCTGAGGAACATCATGCCGCCTACCCATAGCATGGCGGTCAGGACGTGAACAGTTACGTTCAGCAAGAAGAGGTTCATACTAGTAGCTAGCTAGGGCTGCACCAGCGATTCTTCACCCCAGGCCAGGCTGCTTCCGCCTGGACCAGATGGTGTGGTATCGCTCCCCCAGGACTGCGGCTGCCAGTTCCAGCCTCTCAAGCCTGCGCACCTCTTCGATTGCCTTGTCCAAAGCAAGGAGAGGCTTGGAGTACCCTGACTCCTCCAGCCGGCGGCGAATCCACTCCACGGCTCCAGACTGCACCAGGCTGCCAACATGCCTGGGCCAGGGCAAAGCAACCAGGCTGTCTGGCCTGGGAAACCGGGGGCGCATACGCTGTAGGCTGCGATACCGTTCCTCCCAGGAGCCGGCCTGGGGAACCAGCCGGACCATAGGCCCTTCCCTAACGCTACAGCGGGTGTCAATTATGAGGCTCTTCCTTATCAGGGGAAAGAAGATGGATACCACCTCGGCATCTGATACCGCATGGTGTATTTCGTTGAGTTCCAGGTCGAAGTCGCCGTCCAAGTCGGCTTCTCCTTTCTGAGTTGTAGCAGGGTGATGAATAACTCTTTCGACCATCCCCCTGACCCAGTTCCTTCGGCCTACTCAGGACAGGCCTGGCCAGGAAGGGGGTGGAAAGTATATCTGGGGGATACTCCCAGACCCCCACCCCTTCGGCTTCGCTCAGGGCAGGCTCCGGGGCTTCGCCCCTCTGGACTCCCCATCTCAGCAGCCGGACAGAAGGGTTTCTGTGGCCTGGCGGAACAGTGGTACAGCAGCCCGCCCGTCCAGGGATGCCTCTTGGGCAAGGCGCTGTTTCGCTGGAACGTGCCAGCCGGGGTCAGGGCGCGCCCGAATGCGCCTCGGTACGGCTGGCCCTACTTCATCGCTTTGATCTGCTGGATGAAAGCAGGCAACACCTTTTTCCAGTCGCCGACTACACCGTAACGGCAATCGTTAAATATGACTGCGTCGGAGTCCCTGTTGATGGCGATGATTGCTTTGGAGCCGAGGCAACCAGCCATGTGCTGGCTGGCCCCAGAGATTCCCACGGTGATGTACAGGTTTGGGGTGATGGTCACTCCGGTAAGTCCCACCTGGTGGTCGTGGGTTATCCATCCTGCATCCACCACGGCGCGGGATGCTCCTATGGCAGCCCCCAGAAGGTCTGCAAGCTCCTTAATCTCGTTGGAGAAGGGCGCCGCGCTACCCAGACCGCGGCCACCGCTCACAACAATGGCAGCCTCCTCCAAACGTATGCCTGCCTGGGGCTGTTCCACGCGCGTCACCACCCTGCTCTTCACCACTGAAGCTTCCAGGCGAGGAGAGAAAGCAACCACCTCACCGTGACGGCCGTCGTTCCGCGCAAGAGGGTCTCCGGTCTTGGGGCGGACTATGGCCATCATTGGTTCGCCGAAAGAGGTTACGGTGGCCGTGCAGTTCCCTCCATAAACCGGGCGGTTCGCCGTCAGGCGCTTCTCGGCGTCTATCTTTACCTCAACGCAGTCCTGGATAACGCCCGTATCCAAACGAAAGGCTAGCCTGGGTCCCACCTCACTCCCTATGGGGCCTTTGGCCAGCAGGACGATACGCGGCGAATGTTGCTGTGCCAGCTTGGTGATTGCGGCCAGGTAAGCGTCCACCTGGTACTCCTTGAGCAGCGGGTCTGTCACCGCGTAGACCTTGTCCGCGCCGAAGGCAATGGCCTCTTTCGGCAGAGCACCCAGGTCCTGACCCAGGAGTGCTATGCTCAGGGGTTCTTTTACACTATCCGCCAGCTTGCGCCCATGGGCCAGCATCTCCGTGGATGAAGCTTCAAGTTTGCCGTTAGCGACCTCTCCTATTACCAGAACGCCTTGCCTGTCTGCCATCTTTTCCCCCTTCTTAGTCTGGTTGCTTTGTCTATATCCGGACTGCTTCGCCAGTGGGCACCCCACGGCTAGCAGGGTGATGAAAAAACCTTTCCGACCATCCCCCTGCCCCTGTTCCTTCGGCCTACTCAGGACAGGCCTGGCCAGGAAGGGGGTGAAAGTTGTATCTGGGGGACACCCCCAGACCCCCGTCCCTTCGGCTCCGCTCAGGGCAGGCTCCGGGGCTTCGCCCCTCTAAGCACCCCTTTTTCAGCAGCCGGCTATATGAGTTTGGCCTCACGCAGCTTCAGCGCCAGGTTCTTGCCGGCGTCTGCCTCGTCTTCTCCTGTTATCATCTCACACTGCGATTGCTTCTTTGGAATGAACAGGTCAATCATCTTCAGTTTAGGCGCCAGGGCAGCAGCACTCAGGCCCAGGTCCCCCAGGCTCCATATGGTGGGCTGCTTGCGCGCCGCCGCCATGATGTTCCTGAGTGTGGGGTATCGCGGCGTGCCCAGCTCGTTGCTTACCGTAACCACCGCTGGTAGCGTCGCCGATATCACCTCTTGAATGTTGCCTGTGACGCGCTCGCAGACCACCTGGCGATCCTTGACCTCCACCTTGCGTGTGAGTGGTATGCACGGCACGCCCAGCAGCTCCGCCAGACCCAGGGGCACCTGTGCGTTGTCCCAGTCGGAGGCCTGGCGACCTGCAATGATCAGGTCAAAGCTGCCGATTTTCTTCACGGCGGCGGCCAGGACCTTGGCGGTGATGGTGCTGTCGCTGACGTTCTCCAGGGCAGGGTCCTGAACAAGCACCATATCGTCGGAGCCCATGGATAGTGCCTTTTTCATAACGTCCATGGTGAAAGAGGCCCCTGCGGAGAGTATCGTTACCTTCACGTCCTTCAGGGCGTCCTTGATGCGCAAGGCCGCTTCCACGCCGTTTTCGTCAAAGCCGTTGATGACGGCGGCTATCCTTGCGGAAGGATCGGAGTCAACGCGTTTCTTTTCCCGGTCTACCCGGTAGGCTATAGCGGGGGTCTCGGGGTCCATTACCTGTTTGGCGGTTACGATGATGTTTAGTGTCATATGACCTCTCTGCTCTGCGCCGCAGCAAGTGGAGTTTGTGAACGGTTGCACTATAGCATCGGCTTCCGAGGGGTGTCAACCGAGCGTGTTCTGTATCTGCTGCCTGTGCCTGCTGAAAGGGAGTGGGGCTATGTCCAACAACCACCGGTGTATAATGCGGCCAGGTGGCAAGAACAAGAAGTGGAGGTGTCCTATGGCATCCGCACAGACGTATCCCGTAAGGGTCGAGGCTGACTATCCGGAGCGCTCTTCCCGGCCGCTGGCGGTGTTGGCGCTGTTGTTCTGGATCAAGGGGGTGCTTCTCGTCCCTCACTTCATCTTGCTCTTCTTTCTCAACATAGCGGTATTCGTTGCCGTGGTGGTCGGATATTGGGTGGTGCTGTTCACCGGCAATTACCCCAGGGCAATGTTCGATCTGGTAGTTGGGGTCACGCGCTGGCAAACCCGTATGACTTTCTGGCTGTACGGCCTGACCGACAAATACCCTCCTTTCCAGATGCGGTAAGGGCTTCTAAAGCAACGTGGTCACCCTTCCTACCTATAATGACATTGAGCGTGCCGTGGATGTGGTGGGCCGGATCGCTCACCACACGCCGATTCTTACGGCGCGCCAGCTTTCGGCGCTGGTAGGGGCCGAAGTCCTCCTGAAGGCCGAGAACCTACAGCGGACAGGCTCCTTCAAAGTCCGGGGCGCCGCTAACAAGATGGCTTCCCTTAGCCCTGAGCAGCGGTCGCTCGGCATTATCGCCGCCAGCAGGGGGAACCACGCCCAGGGAGTGGCCCTGGCCGCTCGCGAGATGGGCCTGGCATGCACCGTGGTCATGCCAGTGGCTGCTTCCCTGGCCAAGATAGAAGCCACGCGTGGCTACGGCGCTGATGTCATACTGCATGGCGAGAGCATTGAACAAGCCCTGCATCATAGCCAGGAGCTGGCCCAGGCCAAGGGCCTCACATTC
>JAUSCR010000156.1 GCA_030651175.1 Dehalococcoidia bacterium | reverse complement strand
TAGGTCTCTATCCACGACTCGTCAAAGTCAGGGTTGATTTTTTTCAAATGGGGAATGTAGTCCCGGACAATCTCCTCTGGCCCCTTGGACCACCGTGGGTCGTCCCGTGTGACGTAGTTGGCGGTATAGACGATGTGCTTTCCGCCGTACTCGGAAGGTGGAACCAGGTTGGTCTGCTCCAGCACCAGCAGGAAGGGGATGTCCGGGTCGGCGATGTTCAGCCAGTAGATGGACGACAGGCTGTGCCTGAGCACCCAGATGACTGCGATAGCGCCTTCGTAGTCAATCCCCTGAAGCTTGGCTGCGTACTCCTGCGGCAGCTCCAACAGACGTGGCAGCGCAAAGCTGGGAATGGTGGCAATGACCAGGTCGAAGGGGCGCTGGGAAGGCTGGCCTTCCTGGGGCTGTACCTCCAGCCCCGTGACGCGGCCACCCTCTGTGAGGATACGGTTTACGGAGGTGCTGGTATGGATTTCGCCACCCTTCTGCTTGATTCGCTCCTCTAACGTGTCTATCAGAACTCCCCAGCTTCCACTGATGTAGCCCAGCTTCTCCTTGAATGTCTTGTCCCGAGAAGAGACCCGTGTAGCGAACTTGGTCCATAGCCACGGCATTGCTATCTGGTCGTGGTAGATGGTGAACTTGCCTTTGAGCAGCGGCTCCCAGATCACCTCGTAGTTGCGTTTCCCGGCCCACTTGCGCATGAAGGAAGCAGCCGTTGTGCTTTCGAACTTTTGCCATTTCTTCACCCGTTGCAAGTACACCGTCACCAGCCCCAGCCGCACGCGGTCTATGAGGCTGACTGGCTTGAACCTCAACAGGTCCATGGGGGTGGAGAACGGGTATATCTTGCCTTTGTAATAGAAGGCTGTCTTGGAGTCTTCCCAGATAAGGTGGTCGCCCAGGCCCAGCTCATTCAGCAGCCCAATGATGGTGATGTCCGAAAGGAATAGGTGGTGATAGAACCGCTCCAATCGCCCGCCACCAACGTCGAATGTTGAAGCCAGGCCGCCTAGAAATGGGGCGCGCTCGTAAAGCGCCACTTGGTGGCCGCGCTGGGCCAGGTAGTAGGCTGCGCCCAACCCGCCAACGCCGCCTCCAATAACGCCTACCTTCATGGAGCCTCCCCTGCCCTGCTGGGCTGGTCGATGGAATCGCCGCTGGTTCCCAGGCGTACCAGTTGCACCAGAGACTCCTTACCCATCCACAGGTACAGCATGCCCAGGAGGGTCACTGGCACCAGCAAAGCTACGTGCAGGACTACGGCGTAGGCAACAGCAGCCTCTCGCTGGACGCCCAGGACCACCAGAGTCGCCACGGTGAACAGCTCGAAAGGCCCAATGCTGCCTTGAGAGGACGGGAAAGCCGCTCCCAGGTTAGAGGTGGCCTCCACGGCCAGCATCGCCGCCGCCATGCTCGCCAACCCGCCCAGGGGCGACGCCAGGCCAAAAGAGAGACCTACTAAGTAGTACATTGTTCCCTCGGCCAGCCAGACCAGGAGCGACAGCAATATGAGCAAGGGGATACGCCTTGGATAGCGCAGAACGCCCAGCCCCGCGATGAACATCTCCGCCAGCCCCAAAAGGCGCGCTTTCAATCTGGCAGGCAAGGGCTTGACCAAAAGGCCGGTCAAGGCTAGCGCCCTAGGAGGGTCATAGGCCATAAACACCATGACGCCTAGCACCAACACGAACGGCGCCACAACCGCCGACACCAGAAGGGGCCACGGTATGCTCATGCTTCTGGCCACGCCCGTCACCAGGCCGGTTACGGGCAGAACAAGAGATAGCGCGACCAGGACGAAGAGAAGCACAACGCCATCCACAACTCGCTCCACAAGTATGGTGGCCAGAGCCGCGGACTTGCTCACGCCTTCCCGCTGGCCCAGGTAGTAGCTGCGCACCAGCTCTCCCAGGCGCACCGGCAGGAGGTTGTTGGCCATGTACCCCACCACCACCACAGGGAACAGCCTGCGTACAGCCAGGGGCCGGAGGGGGGATAGTAGAATCCGCCATCGCGCGGCGCGCAAAGCTACTCCCGCGAAATAACCTGGCACACCCAGGATGACAAACCAGTAGTTGGCCTCCCGTAGGCTTCGCATCGTTTCCTGGAGATCTACACGCCAGAGCAGGAGACCCAGGAAGAGCAGGCTTACAGCCAGCCCTAGCCAGAAGCGAGGACTACGCAAGGTAAGGCCACCATCTACTTGGTCGGTTCATGGAGTCCAGTATACTTGGTAGAGATTCAATGGTGCAAGGCAGAAGGATAGCGGGTACTATTGGCGTGTGGGCAGCCAACAGCACTAGCAGGGTGAGGGTTTTCAGACAACTTCTATTCGCCTTTGGATGGGGTGCTGTTGGCCGGCGTCTCCACGGGACGCAGTGAGCTTTTGACCAGCCGGATCGCCTTCTCTGGGTAGACAGTGGACAGAAGTCCGCCGGCATACAGGATGTAGTCACCATCCACGAAAAGCTGCGGGTGCTTGGGGCGCAGCGAATAGGGGTTGACGGCGTCGGACAGGCAGGCCGCCAGGACGGTGGAAGGATGGGCCCCGAAACCGAACACTCCGCCTGTCCCGATGATCACATTGACCTCTGTCAGGTCCTTGCCTCGCTGCACGGTTTGGTAGCCCGATGACGTTTGCACTGTTTCTACCACCCCTGCGTGACGCTCCATGGATATGTATGCAGCCGCCCTGGCCATTGCCACGTCCAACTCCATCTCAGCCTGGGCGTGGGGCAGCGTATCTGTATGGGAGACCAGGTACTCCGCCCGCAGCCAGGCCTGGTTTGTGTTGAGGGCCGCGACAATGTCTCTGGGCAATGAGTTGCGTTGGGCAACCTCCAGGAGCGACTTGGCGCTGACCCGCAGCCCCAGGTCGCCTTCCACCGTGCGCTTGGCAAAAGACTCTTGGAGCCCTACCATTGGAATCTTCATAGCCACTGGCGTGCCCCAGCACGCCGAATGGACGTCCGTGGTGGCTCCGCCAATGTCCACGACCACAGTGTCGCCCAGGCCAGCCTCCTGGCCGGCGCCTTTGGCCAGCAGCTCCGTCATGTTCAACACGGCCATGGGCGTAGGCATTACCACGTCGCCCACGTACTCCCGGGCTCTGTCCAAACCCTTGGCCCGCACAATGTGCCGTATGAACACCTCCCGCACCGCCTGGCGGGCAGGCTCCACGTCCAGGACGTTCAGGGCTGGCATGACATTGGCGCACCTATAGGCAGGCTGCCCTGCGCCCGCAAGTATGGCGCACACCTCCTCTTGTGCATCCACGTTGCCAGCCACCACCACTGGCGCCCTTACACGCGACTGCGCAATGCGGCGGGCGTTGTGCACTATGACCTCGTGGTTGCCGCCGTCCACGCCACCCGCCAGAAGTATGATGTCGGGCATCGCCGTCTCCAACTCTCCCACGGTGCGGCTGTTCAACGCCCGCTCGAAGACCTCGATCACCTTGGCCCCCGCGCCCAGGGCGGCACGGTGCGCCGCTTCAGCGGTCAGGCGGCCTATCAGTCCAATGGCCACCATGCGCAGCCCGCCTGCGGCGCTGGAGCAGGCCAACTTGAGCGTTACCTGCTCATCCCGCAGGCCGGTCTGCTCTTTGAGAAGGCTTAGGGCGCGGAAAAGGCCCTGAGTGATGTCGGTGTCCACTGTGCTGGGGGCCTGGGTCCGGCCCAGGAAGCGGTCCGTATCCAAGTCTACGGCGGCCACCTTGGTGTACGTGCTGCCGAAATCTATGAGCAGTGCGATGGACATGGAGTTTCTGGAGATCGTGCGATAGCTACTAGGGTAGCAGGTGCGAAGGTTCTGGGGAAGGTGGCGCAATGTCCCGACTCCGTACGGGACTCCCGTCGGAGCCTTGTATCCCTACGCATGCCAGCGAAGGGAATCAGCGATGGCGGCTAAGTACTCTCGAATGGCATCCCTGATGTTCTCGATGGCATCTTGCTCGGTTTCTCCCTGAGACCAACAGCCAGGCAAACCTGGGCATGAGACGCTGAACCCCTCTTCGGATTGCTGTATGAGAACCTTGTATTTCATCATTCTGTCCCTCGCTTGATCATGATAGCACGAGGTAACCTTGAGAGGGATGCCTACGCCTTGGGTTGCCAGCGCAGATCCGGCTGCCTGGCGGCCCGCGCCTCGTCCAGACGGGAGATGGGCGTGGTATAGGGTGCGTTGTGCACCAGGTCAGGGTTGGTGGATGCCTCCCTGGCTATTGCCAGCAGCGCCTCTATGAAAGCATCCAGCGTCTCCTTGCTCTCCGTCTCCGTGGGCTCAATCATCAGCGCCTCGTCCACGATGAGTGGGAAGTACATGGTGGGGGCATGGAACCCATAGTCCAGCAGCCGCTTGGCGATGTCCAGGCCCCGCACTCCCTGCTTCTTCTGGCGAGCAGCGGAAAGCACGACCTCGTGCATGCAGGCGCGGTCGTAGGAGAGGTCATAGGCGTCCCTCAGTCGCGCCAGCAGGTAGTTGGCGTTCAGGACCGCATCCTCGCTGACCTGGCGCAGCCCTTCAGCGCCCAGGGAGCGAATATAGGCGTAGGCCCTTACCAGGACGCCGAAATTGCCGTGGAAAGCGCCCACTTTGCCTATGGTCTGCTCTGGCGACCCCAGGCGGTACGTTTCTCCGCCTGTGCCATCCTCCCGCTCCACCACTGGCGTGGGAAGGAAGGGTGTCAGCCGTGGCCCAGCGCAGACTGGGCCGGCGCCTGGGCCGCCGCCTCCGTGAGGTGTGCTGAACGTCTTGTGCAGGTTGATGTGGGCCACGTCGAAGCCCAGTGCGCCCAACTTGGCTTGGCCCAGCAGCGCGTTCATGTTTGCGCCGTCGCCGTACACCAGGCCGCCGGCCCGGTGCACCACATCGCATATCTCCAGGATGTCGTTCTCAAAGAGCCCCAGGGTGCTGGGCAGGGTGAGCATTATGCCCGCCAGATTGGGGCCGACGGCCTTTTTCAAGGCCGCCAGGTCCATGTTGCCACGCTCGTTGGAAGGGATGCTCTGCACCTGGAAGCCGCCCATAGCCGCCGATGCCGGGTTGGTCCCGTGGGCGCTATCTGGGACGAGCATGACCTTGCGCGCTATGTCGTTGCGGCTCTGGTGGTAGGCGCGGATCATGAGCACGCCGCACAGCTCGCCGTGAGCGCCCGCCATGGGGGCCAGGCTGGTGGCCGCCATGCCTGAGACCTCCGTCAGGTAGCCCTGGAGGCGGTACATTAGCCTCAATGCGCCCTGGGTGGCCTCCGACGGAGCCAGGGGGTGCACCCAGGCCAGCCCCGGCAGCGATGCCACCTGCTCGTTGATCTTGGGGTTGTACTTCATGGTGCAGCTACCCAGGGGATAGAACTGGGTATCCACTGAGTAGTTTAGCTGGCTCAGGAGAGTGAAGTAGCGCACAACCTCCGGCTGAGACAGCTCTGGCAATGGCAGCTCCTCCCGGAGTAGCGTCTTATCGGGTAGCGGCTGCTGAGGTACGTCCGACGGTGGCAGCCGGACGCCTCTGCGGCCCGGGACGCTGCGCTCCATTAGCAGCTTGCGGTCTGGGGCTTGGGGATGGCGAGGGTCTTGGTCTTGGGTCATGGCTTTGTCTCGTTGTTCTCTGCGTCGCCGCTCGTGTGGTTCGACAGGCTCACCACGAGCGGAGTAATAAATCCCGCTCATCCTGAGCTTGTCGAAGGAAATGAGGCATACTCTTACGCTATCTCCGCCAGTGCTTTTGCCAGGGCATCAATCTCCTGCCGGCTGTTCATCTCCGTCACGCACAGGAGCAGGCCGTTGGGTATCTGTTCGCTCACGTCCAGCCCGCCTACTATGCCTTTATCCAGCAGGGCGGCATTGACCTCCGCTGGAGGCCGCGGGCACCGCACGACGAACTCCTGGAAGAAGGTGCCACGAAGTGGAAGGCTGTAGCCTCGGATGCGCTCAATCAATGAGGCGGCGTAGTGGGCCTTCTGATAGCAAAGCTCCGCCACTTGGCGCAGCCCCTGCTTGCCCACGGTGGCCAGGTACACAGTGGCCATCAGCCCCATAAGGGCCTCGCTGGTGCAGATGTTGGAGGTGGCTCGCTCCCTTCGAATGTGCTGCTCGCGGGTCTGGAGGGTCAGCACATACCCGGTCCTGCCCTGGCCGTCCACCGTGCGGCCCACGATGCGCCCTGGCATCTGCCGCACGTACTGCCTCTTGCAACTGAACAGGCCTATGTACGGCCCGCCGAAGCTCACAGGGATGCCCAGGGGCTGGCCCTCCGCCGTAACCATGTCAGCGCCGTAGCTCCCCGGAGCGCGGAACATCCCCAAGGCGATGGGGTCAGTGGAGGCCACCAGCAGTGCGCCCTGCCTGTGGGCTTCCTGCTCCAGGCGGCCCAGGTCTTCCAGGTATCCAAAGAAGTTGGGGTGCTGGACTACCAGACAGGAAGTATCAGGTCCCAGAGATAGGGACGGCCCAGGCGTTACGCTATACACCTCCACACCTTGTGGGCGAGCATACGTCTCCACCACCTGGCGATAGAGCGGCGAAAGGGTATCCAGGCAGGC
>JAUSCR010000155.1 GCA_030651175.1 Dehalococcoidia bacterium | reverse complement strand
TCCTGCGCAGCATATCTCGGGCTGTGAGCGTGCCTGTGGTCGCAAGCGGTGGCGCCGGCAACCTGGAGCACATGTACCAGGCCATCGCCCAGGGCGAAGCCGACGCTGTGCTGGCCGCCTCCATCTTTCATTTCGGCGAATACTCTATTGCCCAGGCCAAGGAGTATCTGGCCCAGCGAGGAGTGCCAGTTAGATTGGCTGGGCTTTCTTATGCCAAGTAGGAGTTTGCTGAAAAAGAGGAGTCCAGAGGGGCGAAGCCCCGTAGCCTGTCCTGAGTATGCCGAAGGAACTGGGGTTAGGGGGATGGTCGAAGGAGTTTTCCATCACCTTGTTAGGAGTCATGCGTGCCTGACATCAAAGCCGTAATCTTCGATATGTACGAAACCCTGGCCCACAACCATCCATCGTTGTGGCTGCCCACCTTTGAGGAGATATGCCGCGACCAGGGACTCCCGTTGACGGGCCAGAAACTTTGGGATTTGTGGAAGCCCCTGGAGCTTGGCTTCAGGCAGCAGCGGAACCAGCGCGACGGTTCGGGCAGTATGCCGCCATTCAAGACCTATGAGGATGCGTGGAGCGCCTGCTTTGCCCAGGTGTTCCGCCAAGTAGGTAAGGGCGATGCCGACGATGCCGGCCGCAGGTGCGTCATTGCCCTGGGACAGCGCGAGCTATTCCCCGGAGTCCACAATCTCATCGCCCGGCTCCGGAGTGCCAACATTTTTCGTCTGGGCGTGCTGTCCAATGCGGACAACGACTCTCTCCGACCCCTGCTGTATCGCCATGGCCTGGAGTTCGACGCCGTTGTAACTTCGGAGGCGGCATGGGCCTACAAACCGCATCCGCGGCCTTTCCAGCTTATCGCGGAGGCGTTGGGCGTTCCCATGGAGGCGTGCCTGTTTGTGGGCGACTCCCAGTACGACGATGTCCAGGGTGCCCACGCCGCTGGAATGCGGGCCGCATGGTTGAACCGCAACGGAACGCCCCTTGACCCGCGTTGGGCTACGCCGGATTATCAGGTAGCTAGTCTGCCTGAGGTATTGGACATTCTGGGGATGCCTGGAAGTGGCCGGATAGAAGTTTCGTCTCAGGGGTAGAACACCTTCTCCTGGAAGAGTCCAGGGAGGGCTTTGCCCTCCTTGGCGGGGGCATTGGGGGTGTCCCCCAGATTTCTCTTTTCTCCCCCTCTCCCTCACTGCGGAGGAGGGGGACGCAGGGGGTGAGGGTATCCAGATTCGCTTCAAGCAGGCTGCTGGAAAAGGGGAGTCCAGAGTCCCGACCTGTCGGGATTCTGGTGGGGGTCTGGGGGTATCCCCCAGAGACTACTTTATCCCCCCTTCCTGGCAGGAAGGGGGGCTAGGTCCGATGATGTCCCGATTACATCGAGGACTCTCGACAAAGTCGGAGGGGATGGTCGAATGAACATAAAACTTAACCAACAAGGGCTGGCACCGGCGGTAGTCCAGGACATCAACACCAAAGCTGTGCTCATGGTGGGCTACGTAAATCCAGGCTCCTTGAAGCGCACCCTGGACAGCGGCCAGGTCTGGTTCTACAGCCGCAGCAGGGAAGAGCTGTGGCACAAGGGCGAGGAGTCCGGCAACCACATGAACGTCAAGGCCGCCTGGGTGGACTGCGATGGCGACACCCTGCTGCTCCAAGTGGAGCCGGAAGGCCCCGCTTGCCACACCGGCAATGTTACCTGCTTCTTCACCCCTCTGGACGCAAAGCCGGAGTACCAGGCTGCGGAACGCGGCTCGGGCGTGTTGGAGGAGCTGTTTGCCGTGATAAAGGAGCGCCAGCGCGACCTGCCCCAGGGCAGCTACACAGCGGAGCTACTCAAGGCCGGCGTTGGCCGTGTGGCGCAGAAGGTTATCGAGGAGGCGGGAGAATCGGCCATTGCCGCTGTGGAAGGCGGCGGACGGGTGCCCCAGGAGGTGGCGGACCTCTTCTACCACGCCCTGGTGCTGCTGGCCGCCTCCGGCACATCCCCGGAGTCCGTCTGGCAGGAGCTGAGAGAGAGAAGAAGGTAGGTTGGCTGCGCCGCTTTCCAGAACCAGCTTCTCGCAAATTAGAGCTAGCCTAGTCGTGGTCGGCGGAAGCATCCGCTAGCAGTCTGCTGAAGACCCGTCTGCGGCTAGCCCAATCGAATGCTTGCGGCCCCAACTGTACAAGGAATGGACTCGCAAAAATGCTCACCAGGGCGCCTGTGATAAGTAGTGTGTACAGGCGGGCGTCAATAATCCCCTGGCCGAGCCCAATGCCTGCCAGGATGAAGGACAGTTCGCCTACCTGAGCGAGGTAGACCCCCACCAGAACAGAGACCCTGCGCCCATAACCGAAAACCTTGGCCACTAAGGCTACAAGCACAAATTTCCCGGCAACCACCAGCAAAATGGTACCGGACGCCGCGAGGAGCTGTTTGGAAAGGATTGAAGGGTCTAGTAGCATGCCCACTGAAATAAAGAAGAAGATGCTGAATAGGTCTCTAAAAGGAGCGAACATGGTTTCAATTTGCTGGCTGAACTTGCCCTGTGAGACCGCCATTCCTGCAAGGAACGCCCCCACAGCAGCCGATACGCCGAGAAGTTGCGTCCCTATAGCACCACCTAGGGCGATAGATATGGCAGCAAACAGGAACAGCTCCTGAGAGCCCGTGCTGGCGATCCGGTCGAGAAGATGAGGGATTAACCTTGGCCCAACGACTAAGCCTGCTGTTAGAAGAGCCATGACCTTGGCTAGCGCCAGGAGAATAGTTAGGGGCGTTGAATCAGACGGCGTAGCTAACACCGAAAGCACCAGCATGAGCGGGACCACCAGCAGGTCCTGCATCAAGAGTATGGCCAGGGATATTCGGCCGTGCAGGGTATCAAGCTGGCCCTTGTCAAGGAGAAGTTTGAGGGCCACCGTAGTGCTGGACACAGCAACCAGTGACCCGAAGAAGAAGGCGGCAGTCCATTCGCTTCCCACAGACCGGCCGATGAGCGCGCCCAGGCCTATGGTCAATACTACTTGCAGCGTGCCACCCAGTAGTCCGACTCTCTGGAAACGCCGCAGCCTGGACAGGTGGACTTCGGTGCCCACTGCAAAGAGAAGAAAGGACACACCGACCTCGGCCAGGCTCCTGATTAGGTCTTCGTCGCTTCTGAATCCCGGTGTGTGAGGCCCTACCACCACTCCGGCCAAAAGATAGCCAACCATGGGGGGCAGGTGTAAGCGATGCGCCACGTACCCCATCAGCAGGGCAGCCACAACCGCAGCAAAGAAGTTGACAGCAAAAGACGACTCAGGCACTTTAGAACAGCTCCGAGAGAGGGTCTACGGAAGGGATGCCAGCGGGTGCTGCCATTCATTATAAACGGCCAACGGCTTTATGGATAGGAGAACGCCATATCCTTTGCAACTGAGATGGCTTGGGGTACGCTGTTGCAGGATGCCCCGTGGCTTTGTGGACGGGAGAGGGGACTGTATCTCGGACACTCGCAGGCAAAACACAAGCGGGCCGCCTACTGGCGTCTCCCCCCAGGCCGTGTGGCAGGAGCCGTGGAGGCGTAGGAGGTAGGAGGGCCGCGCTTAGCTGGCAAGGCCAATCCCTCGTCGTTGCGAGCCCCGATGAAATCGGGGCGTGGCAATCTGGTGGAGTGGCGGGTAGCCGCGCTGAGGGAGGCTGAGCATGGACAGAAGTTTCTTTGTCTACATTATGACCAACCCCAGGAAAACGGTACTCTACACGGGCGTAACGAATAACCTCCCACGTCGTGTCCATGAACACAAGGAGAAACTTACCCCTGGCTTTGTCTCAAAGTACAACGTCACCGACCTTGTATACTATGAGATGGCGGAAACCGCCGAGGCTGCGATTGCCCGTGAGAAGCAGTTGAAGGCAGGCTCCCGCCAAAGCAAGTTAGGACTCATTAAGAGCATGAACCCAACGTGGCGAGATCTGAGCGTTGACCTGTAGGCCAAGATTCACCGCCCCACCAGATTGCTTCGCTCGAAGGACTCGCTCGCAACGACGGGAGATAGAATGTCCACGGCCGAGTTGGTGAATCCCGAAGAAGTCCGGAGCCTTCAACGACGGTTCGGAGGGCTTCTCACAGGGGCCAGAAGGTTTCGCCATTTCAGGCGCTCGCGAGAATCAGATGATGAGTATGCCTTTCTGCTCTTTGCCATGGAAGAGATAGTTGCCCTGCGCCAAACCAGGGCCGAACAAGAGGGGCTGGGCGACCTTCTGCACGAAAACATGGTGGACCACGCTGAGGCGATAGTGCGAGGGGTGCAGGCGGGATACATACACAAACCTGAACCAGCCAGGATACTTCCTAACCGCATAGTGGGGACTTGCTACCCAGGGGAGAGTTCGCACTACTACAGGGACTTCACTCCCAAAGACCCGCTGGACGTCGAGCTGGAGTTCAAGACCTACGCCAGGAGAGGTTATAGGTTCTCTGCCATCTGGGTTTTGCCTTTCTATGTTGACCGCAAAGAGGTGTATTACGTCGTAGACGGCCACGGAAGAAGCAGCCTTGCCAATTGCATCGGCAAACCTGTATATGCGCGAGTATTCCGCTAGAGGCCCAGCTCAGTGACTTGGGACACGGCCCAGCAGATTCGCGCTGGGCTATGAGGACGATGAGACGCATTGGTCGGGGTGTTCATGGCAGAAACCATATCCCATGCAGGAGAGAGAAGGTTGACAAGCACCAAAGACCGATAGTAAAGTCCAACCACCCCATTCGAACCCTGATATCGGCATGGGGTCGGCCGAAATGGGGAATCCTGCTTGGTGTGGCATAGGAGTCCTGTGGCTAGCGTAGCAAGTTTTGCCAGGGCCACTGGATCCCGCTTTCTGGGCGCCCTTCAGTATAAAGACTACCGCACCATGTGGTACGCCACCATGGCGGCGGGTGCGGCGGCGTGGGCCTTGATTGTGGCCCGGGGGGTGTTGGCGTACGACCTGAGCAAGTCGTCGCTGCTGGTGGGGTTGGTTACCTTCTCCGCTATGGCGCCCCAGATGGTGGTGCCCTTCTTCGCTGGCTATCTGGCGGACCGCATAGACCGCCGTCGCCTGCTGGCGTGGTCCTTTGGTGTGAACGTGGCCCAGAACGCCGTGCTGGCGGCTCTTGCTTTCAGCGGCCACATTCAGGCATGGCATATTGTGGCGCTCTCCCTGGTGAACGGTGTGGCGAGGGCGGTGCAGATGCCCACTTCGCAGTCGCTGGTGCCCAACCTGGTGCCCAGGGAAAAGCTGCTGAATGCCGTGGCCCTGAACACTGCCACCGTGCAGGGCAGCCGCCTGGTAGGGCCGATGCTGGTCGCGCCACTCTTGGCCACCGTGGGCATCGGCTGGTCCTTCCTGCTGTGCGGCGCGCTGTACTGCTACGGCCTGGTCATGTGCCAGCGCATTCAGACGCCCTCCACCGGCGTCATAGACCGCAGCAGAGGGGCTGTGGCCAACTTCTTTGCAGGGTTCTCGTATATCTACTCCCAACCCATGCTGCTGTCGGTAGTGCTCATCGCTGTATTGCACTGCGCCCTCACCATGTCTTTTGAGTCCATGCTGCCACAGCTGGCCAAGGAGAGGCTGGACATGGGGCAGGAGGGATTTGCCTCTCTGATGATGGCGGATGGTGTGGGGGCACTGGTGATTGTGGTGGCGCTGGCGGGTATCCAGAGCGAGAAGGCGCGGGGCCAACTCCTGCTGTGGCTGGGTATCGTGAGTGGCATGGCGCTGGTGGCCCTGGCGATGGCGGGAAACCTCGCCGGGGCATGGACGTCCATGTTTTTCCTTGGAGCGTCCCAGGCGGGGTTTATGACCCTGACCCAGGTGTTGGTGCAGTACCTGGTGCCGGACGCGCTCCGAGGCCGCGCCAACGGCATATACACCTTCCACGTTGGTAGCATGATGGCAATATTCAACCTGGTGTACGGCGGTCTGGCGAGCGTATGGGGCCTTCAGGTGGTCCTGGCGACGGCCGGTACAGTCTTTGTGGCTGTCATGTGCCTGAGCCTGCTGCGGGCGCCTCTGCGGTCGCTGTACGCCTCTGGGCTGAGGCAGGAGCTTCAGCCCCAGGCAAGCGTGTGACCTTTCGCCAAGCTCGGAGGGGCTAGCGCAGCGTGGGGGCAATCCATTGTACCGGTGGGTCTCAGTATAAAAACGGCTCGGGGAGCATAAGGGACACAGGCAACCAGGGACCGCCTGGCGCATCTCATGCTCCCCTACCGACCGATGTGCCTTACGTTATTTGTCCAGCCATAGGCGGTCTGCCCTCTGGAGGCCGCTACCGGAGTGAAGGCTCAGACCTAGCGTATACCCGCGCACACTGGTCCAGACCCAGGTGAGCCCTTGGTAGGTCGGGATTGGCACCCAGGCTACATCTTTCACTACTATGATGTCCTGGAGCTGGTAGAAGAGAGCCTTCCGCTTGACCGGGTCCACCTCCGAGGACATCTGGACGTACAGCTTGTCCACCTCAGGGTTGGAGTATCCGAGCCAGTTTCGTGCCCCGCCCGTAAGGAAGTAGCTGCCTATGGCCTCGTCGGGGTCCCTGGTGATGAAACAGATACTGTAGTAGAAAGATTGGTAGTCCAGAGTGGACAACCGTTGCTCCCGTTGGGCCGTCGTAGTAGCGAAGGAAAACTTAGTACGGATACCTGCCTGGGCTAACTCCTGTTGAACCAGGTCATGGCTCTCGGGGGGGTTGCTGGTGCCGACGCTGATCAACTGGTCCACGTTATCAATCCCGCTGGGGTAGCCGGCGTCCTTCACCAGTTGCTTGGCCTGTTCAATCTCCTGTTGCTTCTTAGCCCCGGTCCCCCAGCCAGGTATCACGTTCCATATCTTGTCAGCGGGCGTGCCAAACTCCTGCCTGGGCTCAAAGAACAGCAACTGAGGTACCCCAGTCGCGATCATGTCGCCCCAGGAAACCTTGTCTATGTCCGTCCTGTTCAGGACCAGGTTGACTGCCTGGCGCATCTTCAGGCTGTTGAAGGGCGGCTTCGCATTGTTCAGCAACACCATGGTAGCGCCGCACCCTCCAAGGTCTAAGTAGCGCTTGATCTTTCCCTGGCTCTCCAGGGCCAGGAGCTGCGGCTCGTACGCCTTGATGTTGAGGAGGTAGGCAGGCATATGAACCCTGCCGGTCAGGAATGTGGCTGCCTGGGTGTTGGTATCGGCAACGACAGTGAACTTGTAGCCGTCCAGATAGGGCTGGCCCTTCTTGAAGTAATTGGGGTTCCGCTCGACCTCCCAACTAGCTCCGGGAACGATACTCTTGACGGTGAAGGGGCCGGCTCCGGCGGGGGCCTTATTCAGGTCCGCCCGGGTGGTACCATTCTTGTAGATGACCGCCGCAGCCACCGACAGGACCTTGGGTACGAAGGCGGATGGCCGGACGAGGTTGATTCGCACCTCATATTTGCTGGGCGCTTCAATGGATTGGACGTACTCCTTCAGCGCCCCGGATCGGGACGAGACTAAGCCGTCAATCTCTCCCATGATCATCTTTAGCGAGTAAACAACATCCGCGGAGGTCATCTCCTCGCCCGTCTGGAACTTGATGCCGGGGATTAGAGTGAACACCATGGTCTTGCTGTTATTCTCCAGGTGCCACTCGGAGCAGACCTCGCACTCGATGTTACCACCTTCGTAGTTTACCAGGAGGTTGGTGTACAGCTTGCCGTTGGCGGAGAAGTAGTTGGGGGTGGCCGAAAGGAGTTGGGCATCGAAGTTAGGCGTGTAAACGCCCAAGACCTGGTTCAGGATGCCGCCGCGTTTGGGCTGCTCGGCCGCTGGCGCGGCAGGCGTTGGGGTGGCCACCAAGGTGGGAGTGGGTGTGGCCACAGG
>JAUSCR010000143.1 GCA_030651175.1 Dehalococcoidia bacterium | reverse complement strand
CCACACCCCCATCAATGCAAATGGGGCTCGCCCCGCTCATGGTGAGCTTGTCGAACCACATGAGCTGGGCGACAGATACGCCTGGGTAGAGGCCGCTGAATGAACGGTGAGGCTTGTCTTGTGCTGGAGGACGGCTCGGTGTACCAGGGCGAATGCTTTGGCGCCCCAGGCACGGCCTTTGGCGAAGTGGTGTTCAACACATCCATGACGGGCTATCAGGAGATACTGACGGACCCGTCTTACGCGGGGCAGATTGTTGTGGCCACCTATCCGCTTATTGGCAACTACGGTGTCAACGCCCAGGACGTGGAGTCCCGGCGTGTCCAGGTGGCTGGCTACGTGGTGCGCCAGCAGACCGCTCATCCCAGCCACTACGATTCCACGGGGACAATTCACGAATATCTGGCGGCCCAGGGCGTCACCGGCATCAGCGGCGTGGACACGCGCGCCTTGACCCGCCGCCTGCGCTCCCAAGGTGTCATGATGGGCTGCCTGACATCGGAGATGAGGGCGGAGGAGGCCCTGGACCGTCTGCGCCATGTCCAGCGCTATGTAGACGTGGACTATGTGGCATCGGTGAGCACGGAAGTGTCATATGTGTGGCAGGGTAATGACGGCTCCACAGGCCCATTTTCCCGGTGGCGGGTAGTGGTTACTGACTGCGGATTGAAATACAATATCTTGAGGAATCTAAAGGCCCGGGGGTGTGCGGTGACGGTGGTGCCTGCCAGGACTACGGCGCAGGAGGTCCTGGCTCTGGAGCCTGATGGGGTTGTCCTTTCGCCCGGGCCGGGCGACCCAGCGCTTCTGGGATATGCGGTGCGGATGGTGGAAGGCCTGGTGGGCCGTGTGCCTATCATGGGCATATGTTTGGGCCACCAGCTTCTGGCCAGAGCCTTTGGCGCTCGGACGTATAAGCTCAAGTTCGGGCACCGGGGGGGCAATCATCCGGTGAAGGACCTGGTTACGGGCCGGGTGTATATTACGGCCCAGAACCACGGATTTGCGGTGGATGCGCAGACGCTTCCGCCGGGACTGGAGGTGAGCCATGTGAACCTGAACGATGGGACTGTAGAGGGGATATTCCATAAGGAGCTCCCCATTTTGGGGATCCAGTTTCATTCCGAGGCATCGCCGGGGCCTTGGGACAATGAATACCTCTTCGACCGGTTTCTTTCCAAGGTGAAGGAGGTAGCACGATCATGAGGACTACTAATTCTAATCCTAGAGAACAGAGCATGAGAGAATCAAGGGAAACGCGCGAGCCGCGCGAGACGCGGCCACCAAGGGAGGACACGTTGCCTGCGGAAGAAGCGGCAATGCGGGTGCCTCCAAGAAATCGTTGGCAAATATTGCTTATTGAATACGAGTTGCTGGATGGTTATTGGGCGCAGTTGCAGCAGCGCATCTGGATGAGCGGGCTCTTCCTGGTGGGCATGAGCATGCTAGGCATCGCCTTTGTGGCGGTCACGCTGAAGTCAGGTCTCCAGGAAACCCTGGACATGATTATCCTCGTCGGAGGCGTGGCCTCGTTGCTAACGTTAGCGTGGTGGCTGTTGCTGCGGCGCATGTTCGCTGCCGAGCGAGTGGCGGAGTACAGGAAGAACGAGATTGAGCGGGAGCTGGGGATGCGCTCCACCCTGTACCTTACATTCCTGAGGCAGAGCAGGCTGTTTGGCGCCCGCCGTGGCTCCAGCAGTGCGCGGCAACTGGCCGAAGGGGACCAGGAGCTGGAGTCTGGTTTGCAGGCGTTGGACGACAGCCCCCAGGGACGGACCTTGCTGCCAAGGTTCATGGCGGAGCGGCTGGTGTGGAACCTGGTGCCGTTGCTCATTGTCGCTGCCTGGGCTGGGCTTTACATAATGAAGGGCTAAGGCCCTGGGCACTACACCCGCCTGATTGAGGTTTTAGCGGCAACTCGACAGGTCAATGAAAACGCCCCAGATCGGGCGAAAGGGTGGGTTGTGCCCAACGATAGGCTACAGTGGCCTTGCACAACAACCCAGGAGGATACAAGGAACCTGGGTTCCTTGATGGGGGTCTGGGGGTGTCCCCCAGATATAATTCTCCCCCCTTCCTGGCCAGGAAGGGGGACAGGGGGATGGTCGGAAGAGTTTTTCCACGGCCTGCTATGGATGCATATCTTGACATAGAGACAACGGGCCTTAGCCCCCACTACGACAGGATTACCGTCATAGGTATCGGACTGCCCAAGGGGAAAGGCCTGCGAGTGGTGCAGCTCTACGATAGTACGCTGACGAAGAAGCACCTGGCTGACATGCTAGAGGGCGTCTCAAAGCTTTGCACATACAACGGTGGCCGGTTCGACCTGCCGTTTATTCACCAGCGCCTGGGCCTTGATATAGCTGCGCGCCTTCAACACCACGATCTGATGCACGACTGCTGGCAGGAGCGGTTGTATGGTGGCCTCAAGGCGGTTGAAGTCCAGCTAGGCATATCCAGGGAATCGGCAGGCATGACGGGGCGCGACGCCGTAGTTCTGTGGCGGCGGTATCAGGATGCCGGGGACCAAAAGGCATTGGAAACACTGCTCGCCTATAACCGCGAGGATGTCAGCAACCTCATAGTCCTTAGGCGCAAGCTGGGCAGAAACAGCTAATGGTTACAAAGGCTGCTCAAGTAGAAAAGGTCCTCATCATAGGCTCCGGGCCAATAGTCATCGGCCCAATGTTCTGTCATTCTGAGTCCCGATTCATCGGGACGAAGAATCTAAGGCGTATGGGTGTTTTATGCGAATGCCTTGGATTCTTCAGCAGACAAGGGGTTTTTTGTGGCCCTTGCACCTCTTGAGGGGGTTGCGATGACGATTAGTCGGATAGCTCTAATTGCGCAATTAAAGGGATTTCTAGATGAACTACCTGCGTTGAAGCAAAAAGACTACGCCAACGCACAAGATTTTCAATTGTGGTCCGATAAGATTCGGGATTGTTTGCGATTGGGTCTTGGCGACGCTCATGCTCTTTACAAGAGGTTTGACGACGCTTCCCCAAGAGAAATACCCATGTTCAGGTTCGGTGATCGTAGCACTTATCAGAGAGCTTACTTGAATGAAGTCAAGTCAAAGGAAACGGCCCTGAAATCTGTTGTTCAAGCTCTTGAGCTAGAAACCAGCGAATCCCCAGACTCAGCAAGGCCTTCTGGTGCGGTCAAAGAATCAGAGCGTCTGAAGGTATTCATATCTCATGGCGGAAAAACTATGGCACGTCTCGAACTTCAACATTTCCTTTGGCAGATAGGGATGGAACCAGTGGTCGTTGACGACCGTGAAAAAGAGGGAAGGAATCCGGACCAGAATGTTGATTATTGGCTTGAACAAAGCGATTTCGCCGTGGTGCTGGCAGAACAGAGTCGGTCAAGCAAACAAGATGAAATCACCATTCCCCGTGCTAACGTCACTGACGAGATCGCGCGGATTAGAGGAAAGCAGAAGCCCTTCATTGTTCTCCTTGAGAAAGGAATGTCTCTTGGCAGCAATCAATTGACGGGTTTGACATATGAAACGTTCCCAACTGACCACATTGAGGCTTCATTCAAAAAGATTGAACTAGAGCTAAAAGCGGCCGGGCTGCTTGCCTAGCTATCTGTCTATCCCTATACCTACAACGATGACTACTACCACCGAAAAAGTTTCCAAAGTCCTCATCATCGGCTCCGGGCCGATAGTCATCGGCCAGGCGGCGGAGTTCGACTACGCCGGCTCTCAGGCGTGCCGCGCCCTGCGCGAGGAGGGCGTCACCACAGTGCTGGTCAACTCCAACCCGGCCACCATCATGACCGACCAGGGCATAGCCGACGTAGTGTACATTGAGCCGCTGACCGTGGAGGTGGTGGAGCGGATTATCCAGCAGGAGCGGCCCCAGGGGCTGTTGCCTACCCTGGGAGGGCAGACGGGGCTGAACCTGGCGGTGGCCCTGGCCGAAGCGGGCGTCCTGGAGCGATACAACGTCCGAATGCTGGGCACGCCCCTGGAGGCCATCCGTAAGGCGGAAGACCGCGGGCTGTTCCGACAGCTTCTCCTGGATCTGGGGGAGCCTGTGCCGGAAGGCTCTACAGTCACCTCTATGGACGAGGCCCGGCAGGTGGCGCAACGCATTGGGCTGCCCTTGGTGGTGCGCCCGGCATACACCCTGGGCGGCACTGGCGGAGGGTTCGCCAACACCTGGGACGAACTTGAAGAGGTGGTTAGCGGCGGCCTGGCCGCCAGCCCCATCCATCAGGTGCTCCTGGAGAGGAGCCTGGTGGGCTGGAAAGAGTTGGAGTACGAGGTGATGCGAGACGGAGCCGACAACTGCATCACAGTGTGCGTCATGGAGAACCTGGACCCCATGGGGGTGCATACCGGCGACAGCATAGTCGTGGCCCCCAGCCAGACGCTTACGGACAAGGAGTACCAGATGCTCCGTAGCGCCGCCCTGAGGATCATCCGCGCCCTGGGCATTGAAGGCGGGTGCAACATCCAGTTTGCGCTGGCGCCCCACCCGTGGGTGGCCCCTGAGCTTTACGCCGGCGGCCACGGGCCTTCGCCCAGCTATTACGTCATCGAGGTGAACCCCAGAGTGAGCCGGAGCTCTGCCCTGGCCAGCAAGGCTACCGGCTATCCCATAGCCCGGGTTGCCGCCAAGATCGCTGTGGGCCGTCGCCTGGACCAGATCACCAACGCTGTCACGGGCAAGACGCTGGCCGCTTTTGAGCCTGCCCTGGACTACTGCGTAGTCAAGATTCCGCGCTGGCCTTTCGACAAGTTTCCCACAGGCGATCGCCACCTGGGTGTGCAGATGAAAGCCACGGGCGAGGTCATGGCCATAGACAGGTGCTTTGAAGCGGCCCTCCAAAAGGCGGTGCGTAGCCTGGAGCTGGGAGGGCGCTCGCTCCTGTGGCAGCATCCCCAGTGGGGCAAGAACGGCGAAGCCATCCTGGAACAGCTTCCGCTTTATCCCAACGACCTGCGTCTGTGGGCGATAATGGCGGCGCTCAGGCGGTCGGTGTCAGTGCAGGACATGACGCATCTTACGGGCGTTGACCCTTGGTTTATCAGCGCCTGCCAGAACATCGTGGACATGGAGCGGCGGCTGCTGTCGGAACCCCTGACGCCCAAGCTGATGTTGCAGTCGAAACGCATGGGCTTTTCCGATGAGCAGATAGGCACCCTGGCGGACCGCCTTCCCGAGCAGGTGCGCACTCTCCGGTCCAGTTGGGGCATCCGACCCGCGTACAAGATGGTGGACACCTGCGCGGCGGAGTTCGAGGCCCAGACACCATACTTTTATAGCACCTACGAGCAGGAGAACGAGGCCACGCCTTTGCCGGGGCCCAAGGCCGTGGTCATAGGCAGCGGGCCTATCCGCATCGGCCAGGGCATAGAGTTCGACTACTGTAGCGTGCACGCCGCCTGGGGCCTTCAGGAGGAGGGCATCGCCAGCATAATAGTCAACTCCAACCCAGAGACTGTGTCCACAGACTTCGATACAAGTGACCGCCTGTACTTTGAGCCGCTGGACGATGAGAGCGTGCTGGACATCCTGGAGAACGAAGGTATGGATAGCGCGGGAGGAGTCGGTCAGGCGCCTCCCTTGGTGGTCCAGTTCGGCGGCCAGACGGCCATTAATCTATCCCAGTCTCTTGGCCGTGCGGGAATGCCTGTTCTGGGGTCGTCACCCCAGGCCATTGACACCGCCTCGGACAGGCACAAGTTCGAGGACTTCCTTGCGCGGCTGGGGATACCGCAGCCACCAGGAGCGACGGTGGCCACTGTTGAGGAGGGACTGAACGTAGCCCAGCACATAGGCTATCCAGTGCTGGTCCGCCCCAGCTACGTACTGGGCGGCCGGGCTATGGAGATCGTCCAGAACGCCACGGAGCTTATTCACTACCTGAGTGCGGCGGTGGACGATGGCCGGGGTAGACGCGTGCTCATTGATAAATACATGGAGGGTCGAGAGATGGACGTGGACGCCATCTGCGATGGGGAGGATGTGCTGATCCCAGGCATAATGGAGCACGTTGAGCGGGCGGGGGTCCACAGCGGCGACTCCATGGCCATCTACCCCGGGGTTACATTGACCACGGCGGAGGTGGACACTCTTGTGGAATACACGACGCGCATAGCCCTTGCCCTGGGGATACGAGGGCTGATCAACATCCAGTTTGTGATTATGCGCCCTGACCGTTACAGGGATCCGTTCACCTTCCAGCGCGAACTTTACCATCAGCCGGAGGAGTCCACCGTCTACGTGCTGGAGGCCAATCCCAGGGCCAGCCGGACGGTCCCTTTCATATCCAAAGTCACGGGAGTCCCAGTGGTGCGTCTGGCTACCAAGGTGATCCTGGGGCGTCGCCTCAAAGAGCTGGGGTATGCGGGCGGACTGTGGCCGTACAACGGAGTGGTGGGCGTAAAAGCCCCGGTGTTCTCCATGTCCAAGCTGGAAGGTGTGGACACATATTTGGGGCCGGAGATGAAGTCCACCGGAGAGGTCATGGGTGTGGACGACAACTTCCGGGCTGCCCTGGCCAAAGCACTGCTGGCTGCCGGGCTTACCGTGCCGCCTGGAAGCTCAGTGCTTTTGAGCATCGCCGACAAGGACAAGGCTGAGGCCGTTCCCCTGGTGCGCGCCCTGGCCGAAGCCCACTGCCGGCTCTACGCTACTGAGGGGACGGCCGCCATGATCCTTGCCCTTGGGATTGAAGTGACCATGATTACAAAGCGCCTGGGCGAAGGGCATCCCAACGTGGTGGATGTGATCAACGATGGCACTGTGGACGCCGTGGTCAACACGGTGACTCAGTCTACTGTGACCCTACGGGACGGATTCGAGATACGGCGTGCGGCGGTGGAGAGACGCATCCCCTGTTTCACCTCTCTGGACACGGCCAGGGCTGCGGTGGAGAGTCTGCTACATGGAGCGGCAGCCTACAGTGTGCGCCCCGCCCATGTCTACCTGCAAACCCAGCAGGCCGGCGGCCCGCCGCCCAACCCATAACAAGTTGCTGAAAAAGGGGAGTCCAGAGAGGGCATGCCCCCGGAGCTTGCCCTGAGCGAAGCCGAAGGGACGGGGGTCTGGGGGTGTCCCCCAGATTCAATTCCCACCCCCTTCCTGGCTAGGAAGGGGGCAGGGGGATGGTCGAAGGTTTTTTTCAACACCCTGCCAGGTGTTTGTCCCTGGCTAGCGTGGATGCTACAATGTGGTGCGTTTGGTGGGGATTAGTCTAGCGGTAGGACGTCAGACTCTGGATCTGAAAGCCGTGGTTCGAATCCACGATCCCCAGCCAGCTTCGCGTGGCGCATTCGTCTAGTGGCCAAGGACATCGCCCTCTCAAGGCGGAGACCACGGGTTCGAATCCCGTATGCGCCACCACTACCCCATTGGTGGGGAAAATCGTATCTGAACAGGCCCTGGGAATCAACTCCCAGGGCCTTTTTGCTAACGGTTTGCTAACGGGGGCTAGGCTCTCTCCATCATGGCGGCGAAAGCATCGGCCTGCTTCTTGCTCTGCCCTGGGAGTAGGTGTCCGTAGATATCCGCTGTGGTGCTGATACTGGCGTGGCCTAAGCGCCTACTTACCTCAAAGATGCTTTGGTCTGCTGCCAGGAGCACCGAGGCATGGAAATGCCGTAGACTATGCAGCTTCACGGGCGGGACTCCGCACTGCTTTGCCAGAGCTTGAAAGTTCCGGGTGGGCCACTTAGGGTCAAGGGGTTGCCCCAGGGCGTTTGCAAAGACATAGCCCTTATCATCGTAGGCCCCTTCTGCCTGCATCTTTTCTAGTAGCTGCCGGCCTTGGTGTGCCCGTAGGACTGCAACCGTCCTGCTATCAAGGTCAATGATACGCCGCCCGTTGCGGGTCTTGGGCGACTGTATGATCTTCCCTATCCTGGCCCTCCCTAGCGACTGGACTATGGCAACGCTGCCTTTGTCCAGATCAACGGCTGCCCAAGTGAGGCCCAATGCTTCTCCCGCCCGTGCCCCTGTGTAGGCCAGGAAATGCAGGATTGGGAAGGCGGGGCGTCCCGTTGACTCTGCCAGAGACAGGATCCGCCGGACTGCCTGAATGTCGGGCGGCGTAATCTCTGCTTGCTCTGCCCTGGGCGGTGGGACCGCCGCTACCACGTTGCGAATAAGCAGGTCCTGACGTATCGCGGCTTTGAGCGCTCCATGCAGCACTACCCTCACTACCGCAATACCAGCCGGCGCCATCTCTTTAGCTGTTAGCTGCGCCATGAAGGTCTTGACGTGAGCGGGTGTCAGGGCTGCAAGATGGTGATGGCCCAACGCTGGGCGGATATGGATACGGACGATGCTCTCATAGTGCTCATACGTCCTGATCCTCCGATTGGGCTTGATGTCCTCTTCTAGCCAGCGGGTGGCCCATTCACCCAACGTCAGTTTACCCTTGACGATAGGGAGGCCTTGGTCTGTCTGACGTAGGAGCTCGGTAAGACGCTCCTCTGCTTGTCGCTTTGTCCCCCTGAATGTAATCCAGGTCTGCTTCCGCTTACCGCTGGCATCCTTGCCAATGTCCACGATGATTGACCACGAGCCTTTGCTAATGATTGGCCTGCCCCGGCTGTCCACTTCGCCACGCCACTTGATAGAGCCTCTTGCCATGATTATGCCTCCTTCTGCTTGATCACAATTGCTGGTGTCCCAAACCATCTTGCTGCTAATTCAGCCCGAATTGCTGTCAGTGCTTTGGCAATGGCCACAACTTCGGGATCGCCCTGCTTCTGGTTGATGTACCCCTGCAAGGCACTTAGCTTAGCTTCATCGGATGGTTTCCACGAGCCAACCGCCTTCTTGCTGCTGATAAAGTCGCGGATGCTTGGGAGAGATGGAAACAACCCTTCCTCAATGGCCGCTTCGTAGAGTTCTCGCTGTTCTTTGCTCTGCCAAGGGCGAAATGATACGTTGGCATTCATTGGCACATAACGCGGCGGTCTGCCCAACACTTTGGATACTTGTTCCTCCAGCGCGTACGTTCGGGCGGTGGCGAAGCACATACCTAGGATATTCAAAGCCTCAAGGGCTGCATCTTCCCCTACTTCAACAACGCACTTGCGCGGGTCAAAGACCGTTCGCAATTTCGCCAGCCATTTAGCTTCCCGTTCCGTGATAGGGCCTCCTAGGGGGACGTCGCCAAAGAGGAAGTTCATGCCTAAGAGGAAGTCTGCGCCTTCTGCATCTTGGGGCCAGTTGGAGCCTAGCCAGGGCCGCAAAGGTTCTTCCGGCGGTGAGGGCCTGGCTGTCGTGCGTATTTTCCCCAACTCCCGCTGAACGACGCGCAAGGAAGGGACTTCTACCTTGCGTTCTTTGAGCATCCTATCCCGCACCTTTGCTCCGCTTTGCCGCGTGTCTACGGCCCAAGTCTCTGCAATGGCTTCCCTTACCTTCTCGCCTATGTCCGGCCTTGCCATGTTTACCCCATACCTTTAATAGATATGCGCCAATACGCCAATTTGAATGTCAGAATAGTTATATCTATCAACTATCTTGTTATGGCGCATAACTTGGGGAATACTATACTCCATAACGACGCGATACGCAAGCATATCTGGAGGTGTCAGATGGTCAGGAATGAGGAGCCGCTGGTAATGAGTGTTAAGGACGCTGGGAAGCTCTTGGGCCTCGGCAGGCAGGGAAGTTACGAGGCCGTCCATCGTGGAGAAATCCCTGTGATTCACATCGGTCGGAGGCTGCTTGTGCCCAGGGCTGCCCTCATGCGGATGTTGGAAGAGGCCGGGCACAAGCCCGCCTAAAAACATCCGCCCCTGGACGGTGTTAGGTAGGCCCAGGAGCGGCTGAAGAACTCATCGGATGAATGGTGTAGCGCAAGGTCAGCGATTAGGCACGGGCGCCGTTGCCCCGGCTGTCGGGCGCGATGGCTCACAGCCTGAAGGTCCGCCATGGCCATCGAAGCGAAGGCTCCTGTGGCGTAACGCGCTCTTACGTGACGTCAACTTATCCTTCTCGGCCCGGGTCTTGGGCAACTTTCTTGAGTGGTATATGAATTCGGAAGGAACCTGTTACCTCTTGCAGGCGACGATCGCCACAGGGCTTGGCCTACAGCCGCGGCAGATACGCTCCCTTCTGGCGGAGCTGAAGGCTAGTGCTTGGCTGGAGAGTACAAGACGTGGCCCACGCTCAAGTTTTTTTAAGGCCTCCTTCCCTGAAGGGTGGGAGGGAAAAGACTGGCAACATATTGCCAGGCTAGAGCGGCATAATACTGCCAGTCAAAAAGGGCGGCAAAGTACTGCCAGTCTATAGGGGCAATAAATTGCCTACAGAACCCCGGGGAGGGGAACCCCTCGGTCGGTCGGGAATGAACCCCTTATCAAGAATCCCTAGAGAGAGAAGGAAGAGTGAATAGAGATGGCCGACCGACCGAAGACCACCAGTACAGGGCATGGTGAATACTGCACCTGTGAACGCTGCTGGCCGGTACTCATGGCCTCTCCGGGCGCACAAACATTCCTTCAAGATTCTGCCCGCAAAGCGATCCGTCGTGGACTCATATCAAAATTGCAGCTAGCGTTGGGCTATCCAACAGATCGTAAAGTGCGCCAGGTCCTGGCTGACCTCGACGCGACGGAGGCTGACGTGGCCTTCGTTCTCAGTAAGTTGGAATACGCCCAGCGGCAACCCGATGGGTCAGTGAAAGAGGGCTGGGTGAAGGCAGTCTTGCGCTCAGCCCAGCAGAGCCGTGGTGAAAAGCGGTGAGAGGATGTTCTGCCATGGACAACAGGCTTCCGGACACCCTTACCCCGCCACTGATAGCGGCGAGGGGGGATACGGCCCTAGAACTGAATTGCACAGCACGTCCTGACGGCAAACGCGCCAATGGCGGGAAGCGCCCCGGCGCTGGACGGCCAGCACTCGCCATCTCCAAGCTCAGGCGGCCAGACATGAAGGATCGGCGACCTCTTAGTCGGCCCAGGCCAGCATCGCAGGAACCATGAACGGCACTGCCCATGCTCGACGGCGACGGACCACAGGGGGTCTGGTGCGTCTGCCACTGTCACCGCAGGTTAGGCTGATGTATCCATAGTGCGAAACGGATCTGTTATGCCAAAACGATCAAAACTTCTCGCCGCCGACCCCACCAAAACGGTTCTGGAGCTCGAGGAAGCAGAGTGTGTTGAAGCCGTAGCCAAGAATCTGCGTGACCGGCTCCTGGTGCGCATCTGCCGCCAAGCGGGGTGCAGGAGCAACGCGTGCGAAAGTGCCTTAAGTAAGGGGGCCAGGCCAAGGACTTTGGAAGCCCCTGAGGACTAGTCCAGAGAGTTTATGCCAATGGTCCAACTTCAGCCCAAATCCTGTCCAACTTGCGGTCCACGCCCCTGATTCCAAGGGTTGATGGGCATAGTGTCAGTGCCACAGGTAGTTTCAATAAGCGACAGGAGATGAGCGACGATGACTACCATGACGGTGAAGATCACGCAAGAACCCCTGGACGCTGTGAACCAGGGCAAGCCTGTTTAGGACATCCTGACAGTGCCCAGGGAGGCCATAGCGGAGTACCAGGAGCCCGTCGAGGACAGGGAGACCGACACCGAGGACTGCCGTGATGCGTGGGATGCCTTCGTTGGCACACTCCAGGGCGTGGACTGGGACGAGCTCGACTTGGACTAGCCCCCATGCTGCGCCGGCCCTCGCTAGCAGTTCCCTTCCCATTCCGTTTACCTCTGCATGGGCACCCCCTATCCCGCTGTGAACCCCTGCTCCACCGTCCTCCCGCCCCGCCCACGCCAGTGTCGGTGTTACGGAACATAGACCCCATATGTAGGTGCTATATCGTAAGAGATTGAAAATATACGTATATTATCAATCTTCCCAATAGGTTCCTTTTGTGAGACATTAGATATGTACCTTTACAACTGAATACGGTCTAGGTGAAGTGGCAATCACCTAGCAAACGCAAGCCGACAATCCCAGCCGACTGTAGCGCAAGCTCATCCCCTTGGACGTGCTTCCAAGGATAAGAGGATGTCCCGCAAACGGACTAGACCATGCCAATGGCCGAAACGCACGGACGATAGGTAGAGGGACTAAGGCTAAGGTGGACGCCAGAATCGCCACCGATGCGGTATTCAGTCAACACTGGCTTACATAGTGGTTCAGGTCTTTGGTCAAAGCGCAAGCTGTAAGCCAAAGACTCCCAGGAGAACGGTAGGATGGTAGACATCCTTAGCTGGGAAGCTAGGCTGAACCACAAACGAAACACTAGCTTCTAGGGAGTGGGGAATAGGGTAGCCATGCTCATCCTCCGGACAATGCCGACAAACACTAACGCATAAGG